>NZ_MUBM01000555.1 GCF_002154505.1 Streptomyces carpinensis
GGGGTGGGGGCGAAGTCGAGGTCCAGGGGGCCGTGGCAGGACGGGCAGCACCAGGCGAGCGAGTCACCGCGGATGCGGATCCCGTCGATGGGGCAGTATCGGTCCGGCAGAGGTGTCATATGCGCAGGTTAGGGCCTGTCCGGCGGATCGGGTTGCAGGAGAGTCGCGGCGCCTGTTCGACCCGGTTGAGCGGGGCTCGGTACGTCCATGCGCAAGGCGGAGGGGGCGTCGACGCGATGGGGTCCCCTGCTCGTTCAGAGCTCGGGGGAGTCGGCAACCGGCGACAACGCCGCGGACGGGCGGGCCAGGCCCCGCGTCCGCGGAGTGATCCGCCGGACAGGCCCAGAGCGGGAGGCCCGGCGACGCCCTTGCCTGGACGACCGGCGGCCGCGGCACGCCCGGCGCCAGTGGCCGTCACCCATCGCGCATCGGCTCCTCCTCCCAGGGGTCCTCGGGATACGGCTCCGGGTCAGTGACCCAACCCGCTGTGAGGACCAGACGGGTGTGGCGGTGCAGGGCCAGGAAGCCGAAGGGGCGGTCGAAGCCGGCGTCCACGGCCGTGGTCGTGTAGCGGAGTTCGGGGTTGCCACCGGCGGCTGCGCCGAACGCCGACACGGCACCCGCGCGAAACCCCAGCGGGCCGAACCTCGCCACCGCCGCCTGCGCGGCCGACCCGATGGCCAGCGGGAAGTCGCTGATGCCGGGGAAGTGCCCCATCGAGGTGTCCCGTGCCGTGGTCAGCCCGAACAGCCGGTGCAGGGCCAGCAGGTCGTGGTGCGCGGCCAGGTCGTACGCCGCCGTCCTCACGTGGAGGGTGGGCGGTGCCGGCCAGGTGTGGCGCACTCTCCGGACCCGCAGCCCGGGGCCAGGGTCGCCGAACGGAAGCCGCGGACCGGGCACCACGGGGTGCCTGCGTTCGAGGACGCCGATGCCCGCGCGCAGCACCTGGCCCGGCGTCATGTGTTCCTCTCCCAGCAGGAGATGGACGTCGACGGCGGTGTTCCCGAGCACCTTCACCTCGGTGACCTGGCCGTCCGGCGTGTCCGCCACCGCGACCCGGTCCAGCAGCGTGCTCGACCGGAACAGCCCGCGCAGCGACCGGCCCCGCCACGGTCCGTCCTCGGGTTCCATTTGCCCTTCCCGGAAGCGGCTCCACCACTCCGTGCGCAGAGTCAGCGCGCCCGCCAGGACCAGCTCGGTGTGCTCGGTCACCGGGATCGGCATGCCGTCGACCAGGCCTCCGGTCCGCTTCCGCGCCCATGTGTCCAGGGCTTCCTGGTCCGCCGTCGGGTCGCCGGTGAGCACGCCGTGCGTCCCGGCCGGCAGCCCGGCCGCCCATCGCTCCCGCAGCTCCAGAGTGCGCTTCGTCCACAGCCCGAGGGCCGACTCCGCTCCGCGCAGCCCGTCGAGCGCGCCGAACAACTCCCTGGCGCGGTCGGCCGCCTGATCGGCCGGCAGGTCCACGGCGTCGGCCAGCTCCCTGCGCGCCGCGCCCCCGGCGCCGTCGGCGAGGAACGCCAGCAGCGGCCAGACCCCGGTCGCGGAGAACACCGTGCCGCCGCCTTCGGTCCGGTCTCCGTCGCGGCTGCCGTCGCCTCCGGTCCGGCCACCGTCTCCGTCACGTCGTCCAGGTGGTCCGCCCAGCGTGTCGTGAGCCCGTTGACCGCTCGGACCGTCGCTCTCTGCACCCGCATTCCGCCCCCCC
>NZ_MUBM01000556.1 GCF_002154505.1 Streptomyces carpinensis
CACTTCCAGCCCGACGGCGACGGGGGCGCGGTCGCCGTCGGGCTGGAAGTGGGCGAGCTGGCGCCGCAGCAGATCGGCCTTCTGCTCGGGGTCGTCGATGATGCGGGCGCGGCAGGTGAACTGGACGGCGGTGTAGTAGCTGGTGGGGACGCCGTCGGTGGGCGGGGTGCCGGGCTTGGCGCGCCAGGGGCCGGGGATGAAGGCGTAGTCGCCGAAGACGGTGAACAGGACGTCGGGGGCGTGCTCGATCGCCTTCCAGACCGGGTTGGGCCGGGCGAGGTGGATCAGCAACTGGCCGCCGTCGCCGGTGAAGTGGGTGGGGACGGTGACAGGCGGATGGCCGGGCAGGCCGTTGACGCTCAGGATGCCGAAGTCGTGGCCGTCGGCTATCCAGGTCTGCCATTCGGCTTCGTCCAGGCTCGCGTCCCAGGGCTGGATGAACATGCGGTGCTCCTTGCGTAGGGGGCGGAAGGCCGGGGTGGGGCTCAGGTGAGGGCGAGGAGGCTGACGGCGACGGCAGCGGTGCCGAGCCCGACGAGCTGGCCCCGGTGGATGCGTTCGGCGAGCACGCCGCGGGCGAGCAGGACCGTGCCGGCCGGGTAGAGGGCTGTGATCACGGCGACGACGGTGAGGTCTCCGCTGCGCGCGGCGAGCAGGAACAGCAGATTGGCCACCGAGTCCAGCACGCCGGCGGTCGCCGACATGGCGTACGCGGGCTTCTCGGCGCCGAGCCTGCGGTGCATGATCCCGGCCGCGGACAGGGTGACGGCCGAGGCGGTCGCCCTGCCGATGATCAGCGGGGCCACGCCGCTGTCGGACGGCGTCTGGTGGAGGAAGATCAGCTGGAGGGCGATGGCGGCGCCCGCGCCGAAGGCCAGCAGCAGCGCGGTACGGGAGGGGCGGGCCGAGCCCGCACCGTGTCCGGCGCTGACCAGCACCACCGCCACCAGCGCGAGCGGCAGCCCCACCAGTCCGGCGGCGGCCAAGCGCTCGCCCTGAAGCAGGCCGACCCCGACGGGCAGCGCGGCGGACACCAGCGCAGTCACCGGCGAGAGCACGTTCATCGGACCGATCGCCAGGGTGCGGTAGAGAAGGGCGAACGCGGCGGCCGAGGCGACGCCGGATGCGGCGCCCCAGGTCAGGGCCACGGGGCTGAACGAGGCGCCGAGGACCGGCCACAGCAGCAACTCGACCGCCAGACTGGCCGGGGCGGCGACCATCACTGTGCGCAGCACATGGGCCTTACGGGCGCCCAGGCCGCCGAGGAAGTCGGCGCATCCATAGGCGAGTGAGCTGCCCAGGGCCAGCAGCAAAGCGATCACGGTACATCCCTTACTATCAATGGAACGACTGCACCGTACAACGGACCGACCGGGCCGTGTCAACCAAACGACCGGACCGTGCATTCCACTGGACCTCGCGAGAATGGTGATCGGATGGCCGAGACAGAGGCAGCCCTGCGCACGCTCGCGCACAACGTCAGGGCGGCCCGTACCCGTGCCGGCCTCTCCCTGGACGAACTCAGCCGACGTGCCCAGGTCAGCAAGGGCGCACTGGTGGGATTGGAGAAAGCCCAGGGAAACCCGAACTTCGCCACCCTGGTCCGGCTGGCCGACACCCTCGGCCTCTCCGTCTCCGCCCTGATGGAAGGACCGACCGAAGGGCACGTCCGCATCGTGACCGCAGACGCCCTGGCCCCGCTGTGGACCGGCACACAGGGCAGTGAGGCACGCCTGATGCTGACAACCTCGGGCCCGGCCCCCGTCGAGGTCTGGCGCTGGAAACTGGAACCGGGCGAGGAATACCCCAGCCACCCCCACCAGGCCGGCGTCGTCGAAACCGTCAGCGTCACCTCCGGCCGGATGACCCTGATCATCGACGGCACCGAGCACCATGTCGAGGCCGGGCAGACCGCCACCTTCGACGGCGACACCCTCCACACCTACCGTGGCTCGGGCACCGAAACCTGCCATCTGGTCATGACAGTCCACCTACCGCCCGCCCCCGGCTCCACGACCTGACCCGTGCGGGGCACACGAAGAGCATGGCCGTGGGAGAACCGCAACACGGATTCGGTGACGCGGAGCGCCTTGCCCGCGTGGTCGCCGCCCTGCACGGGTGATGTCGCCGTGTCGCTGTAGTTATGTAGATATGTTTTACGGCAGCTTGATCCGTGAGGATTCCTTTCTCTGTCTACGCCAAGAAAGGGCTGCCGTGACAAGGTTCGGCACTTACGCAATCCGGTCTCTCGCCGCCGCTGTGGCACTGACCGGCGCGACAGCGGGCCAGGCTTCCGCGGAACTCCGCAACGATCCTGAACCGCCCGGAGGACCCACCATCGTGTTGAACTACGGGGACGGAAACAGCAATAACATTCAGCTCGGCAACGGCCAGGGCGGCCCGCAGGCCGGCGGCACCGGCAACACCCAAGGCGGCACACAGGGTGGCACCGGCAACACTCAGGGTGGAACACAGGGTGGCACCGGCAACACTCAGGGTGGCACGCAAAGCGGCACCGGCAACACTCAGGGCGGCACGCAGGGGAGCGGCACCGGCGATACCCAGGGTGGCACGCAGGGCGGCACACAAGGCGCCGGGGTCACGGCAGCAGAACCCGCCATCCCTGCGCCGTCACTCTCTCCTTCCGCCCTGACGTTCACGATTCCAACCGTGATGGCCTTGCCGGCCATGCAGTAGAGCCGTCGCAGAAGTCGGCCGCCCGGACGACTGGTGTTCGGCGCCGTACGCGAGTCGGGAAGGGGCAGCCATGGCCGAGGATCCGATCGACCTGACGCGCCCCGACCTGGGGCCGCGGTTTCGGCGCCCGACCGGCGAGCCGGGCGCCGATACCGCTCACGTCAGGCCGACGAGGTCACTGCTCGGCCGAGGTGCCGGGCGAGGAACCGGGCCGCGCTGTCGGACTCGAACCTGGGCAGTTCCTTGTGCCTGCCCGCGTTGGCGTGCAGCGTCTTCTCCTTCGAGGCGAAGGCGTCGAACAGCGCAAGACCGGATTCCCGCGGGATGTGCTCGTCGTCCCACTGGAGCATGAATTCGATCGGGATGGTGATCAGTTTTGCCGTCTCGGCCAGGGCATCGGGCCAGTGGAGGCCGAAGACCGCGGCGGTGATCCTGGGATCGGCCGCCGTCAGCGGCACCCCGATCGCGGTGCCCATGTTCAGGCCGAAGTAGGCGACCGGTCCTTGGGTGCCGATCTCCGGAAGCTCCTGGAGGGCGTCCAGGGTCGCCTGCCACTCGGGTACGGCGCGCTCCGCCAGGTGGGCGTTGTAGCGGACGACGATCGGGCCTTCCGGCTCACCCGCCTCCCTCGCCTTGAACAGCGCGGCGATCTCCTGCTCGTCGTGCGCCGTGCGTGGTCGGTCGCCGTGACCGGGTGCGTCGATGCAGGCGACGTGGAAGCCGCAGCCGGTCACGAGGAGGTGTGCGCGGCCCGTCATCGCCGGCCACTTCTTGTGCGTGCCGCCACCGTGGCCCATCAGCACCAGGGGCGCGCGATCGGGGCCGGACGCGGGCGACCAGAGTACGCCGGGGATGTCCCCCACGGTGAAGTCGCGTTCGACGACACCGTTCGACGTCGTCTCCCCAGTGAACTGCACAGATTGCATGAGGTGTTGCCTTTCGGGAGTGCCTGGTTGTCGGGGCACTCCCGGCGACACCTACGTCGATCGCCCGACCGTGACGGAGAGGGGGAGCACCCATACGGATACGGCGTTCATGGGTCTCACCTCCTCGGGCGGGGTCACGGGCAAGCACAGGCTACCAATTCGATCATCAGCCCGCCCAACCCTTTTCCACCCGGTGTACGTAGGGCCCGGAACCGGTCAATATCCCGTCGCATGGACGGGACGGGAACTGCCGGCCTGCTTCCATGGATCATGCGGACGTACTGCTCATCGGAGGCCGCGCCGGGGTCGGCAAGACGACCGTGGGGTGGGAGGTGTCAGCACTGTCGCAGGCCGCGAAGGTCTGGAAGCGTCAGGTCGCGAGATCCGCTCCTGTCGACTGAGCGGCTCCCTCGGGCTGCCGCTCCTGGGCGCCTTGCCCACCCCGGCGATCCATCTCGCGCCATTCCGGCCTGAGCCCGGCGAGGTTCGTGGTGAGGAAGTACGCGGCCCCGCCGGCGAGCAGCACGGGCGCAAGCCCGACGGCGGACACCACCGCACCGGCGATGAGTCCACCCAGCGGGATGCCTGCCCAAGCCAGCGAGTCCCCGAGGGCGTTGACCCGGCCCAGCAGCCGGCGCGGCACGCGCTCGAAGAGGACGGCACCCAGCACCGGATTGACGAAGCCCGCACCGAAGCCACTGACGGCGAACACGGCCAGTACTGCCCACATCGGCGCATGCGAGGCGAGGATGAGGAACCTCGGAGCGCCGGCCAGCAGAAACCCGGTGAAGAACACCATCCTGCGCCGCAGCCGGTGCGCGGCCATCGCTGCGATCAGGCTTCCACCGACCGCCGCGGCTCCCATCACGCCGGCCGTCAGGCCGATCGCGGTCGGCCCGTTGCCGGACTCCCGGGCCCAGACGGGCATGAGCACCGTGGCGAACCCCGCGTCCAGCAGGTTGGTGATCGCGACCATGACGATGACGGTGAAGAGCAGCGGCTCACCGCGCAGGAAAGTGAAGCCCTCGCCGAATCGTCGCCAGTAGCCCGGCCCCGCCCCGGCCTCGGAGGCGCCTTCCTCGGCTGCATGACCCATGCCACGCGGCACCGCCAGTCCGATGAGCACGGATCCAAGGGCGAAGCAGGCCGCGTTGACGATGAGCCCGGTCAGCGGGCCGAGCAGCGCCACCAGGGAACCACCGGCCGCCGGGCCGATGGTGGAAGCGAGGCGCTCGGTGACGCCGGTCAGACCGGTGGCCCGCTCCAGTGGCACCCGGCTTCGCTCGGCCGCCTCCGGGACCATGACCTCCTTGGCCAGATCGCCGGGGCCGCGGGCCGCGCCGATCAGCGCGACCAAGGCCAGCAGGAGCGGAAAGGACAACAGGTTCAAGGCGTGCAACAGGGGTACCGCGGCGGCGGCGGTTGCGCTGGCCAGATCGGTGGTCCAGGAAACGGTCCGCGGGCCGATCCGGTCCACCAGTGGCCCGGTGAACGCCTTGACCACCACATAGGGAGTCATCTCACAGAAGGCGACCAGCCCGGTCTGGGTGGCGCTGCCGGTCGTGACGAGCACGAACCAGGGCAAGGCAACGGCCGAGACACGAGTGCCGGTCAGCGATACGGCCATGGCCGCCAGCACCCCGCCCAGGGGCCGTATGGACCGCCGGCCGGGCATGTCCCCGGTGCCCTGGGTGTCTGCCCTCACGCCGTCTCCGTCCCTGTCGCTGTCCGAGGGCCGGATGCGTTCGTCGGCGCGCCGGGCGCATCCAGTTCGGGAAGGATGTGCGCGATGACACCGACCCGCTCGGCTCCCGCCGGGGCGCTTGCCGCCGCCTCCGGGGTGTCCGGGCGATAGCGGGCGAGGACCTCCCTCAACTCCTGCTGGAGGGCGGCCGTCTCCTCCGGGGTGAGCCGCAGGGCCCAGTCGCTCATGTCGAGGTTGTCGCGCCACGCGCGGGGCATCGTCTGGAGCTCGTTGAGTGCCCGCTGGGTGCGAACTGTGTAGGTGGCAGCCACCGACTGGAGGTAGGCCAGTGCTGCCTCGGGTTCCCGGTCGGCCAGATTCGGATCGTTGAACCACGTCCTTTGGTGCACCGAACGCCACCAGCGCTCGCGCGCGTTACCGCGTTCGGTGTCCTCCTCGACGAACCCTGCCGCGCCGAGCTGTCGGAGGTGGTAGCTCGCGGTGCCGGAATTGACGCCCAGTCGCTCCGCGAGGCGGGTAGCCGTCGACGGGCCGTACTTCCGCAGCAGCCCGACCAGTTGGACACGCACCGGGTGCGCCAGGGCGCGCAGGCCCTTGGCGTCCAGAACAACCGCGTCCGCTTCGACGTGCGGGGCGTTGCCCCCGCCGCTCGTGTCCGTCATGCCGCCACACTAGACCGCAAAGAGTTCTTCGCAAAGGTCTCTTCGCGAAGAACTCTTTGCGGTTTACGCGCCCGGCCTGGACCTCCCTTCCCAGGAGGTGTCCGCGCCGAGGCGCCCGGCTGCGGTCCGTTGATCCGGTGGAGAGTGAGGCGGAGGCGAGCGCTTGCCGTGCGCGTGACCGCGGTCAATGAACGCTGGGCCGCGCAGCCGCCGCGACGAGTGCGACGGACTCGCTGACCGCCTCCAGCGCCGCTGTTCGTTCCTGGTCGGTCATGCGGGCCGGTCCATAGGTGACCACGGGTTCGAGGACGTGGTAGCCCACGAACTCCAGCATCCCGCGGTGGATGTGGAACAGGAAGTCGTCCATCGGGCCGAAGGCGCCACCGGACTGGAACGACTCACTGGGCCCGCCGGTCGTGAGCAGCAGCATCGCGCGCCTTCCGGCGAGGGCCGCGTCGTCGAAGAGGCCGTGGTCCCCGCCGAAGACCGTCCCCATGACGAAGACCCGGTCGATCCATCCCTTGAGGATGGCGGGTAGCGAGAACCACCACATCGGGAACGACAGCACGAGCAGATCGGCGGCGAGCAGCCGGTCGAGATGAGCCCTGACGGCCGCGTCGAGTGTTCCCTCTCTAACCGCACGCATCTGCTCGGCCTGCGGCTTGAAAGGGCCGTCCACCGGCAGGAACTCATGGCGGTCCAGGATCGGGGCCCATCCGTCGGCGTAGAGGTCGAGGACGTCGACTCGGTACCCGGCCTCGCCCAGGGTCCGAGCCGCGGTGGTCATCTG
>NZ_MUBM01000557.1 GCF_002154505.1 Streptomyces carpinensis
CCACCGACTACTCCTCGACCGGTTATCCCCTGGCCGACTACCCCCCCGACGGCTATCCCCTGCCCGGTGGCCCGACGGGCGCCCCGCCCCTCGGTTCGGCCGGCTCCGCCCACGACCCGGCCGGCTTGACGGACGCCCCGCCCGGTTCGGCGGCCGATCCCTCCCACAACGCCCTCTCGCAGGATCCTTCCCGGGGCCAGGACACACAGGTGCCGGGCCGGGACCAGGGTGCGAAGGACCCCTCGCGCGGCGAGAACACCCAGGTGCCGGGCCGAGACCAGAATGCGCAGGACTCCGGCGACTCGGACTCTCGCGACCAGGGAGGGCGGGACTGCTCCGACTCCGCCGACAAGTCCTGTGGGGACGCCGCCCAGCACGGTGTGCAGGCCGGCGACGGCGGGTCCTTCACCGGGTCCCTTCCGGCGCTGGTCGGCGGCGGCGCNNCGCCGGGCACCGGATGTGGCTCCGCCGGAGCACGGACGGCTGACCGGCACCGGGACCGCCGGACGCCGGATGAGTCCGCGCCCGTCGGTGACCTTCGCGACCCGGTGGGGCAGCCATGGGACGGCCCGGCCCTGGGTACCCGCACGGCCAGGCCCGACGGTGGGCCCGGACCCGACGGTCGGACGACACGGCGGCAAGGACTGCGCGGAGGTGCCCATGCGGCGGACGGACCCGGAAGGGCACGGCCCCGTCCGCTACGGGCCGTCGGCCCTCCCCGGCGACGGACTGCCGGTGCTGCCGGAGCTGTCCGCCGCGCTCGCCGCGGCCG
>NZ_MUBM01000558.1:0-146 GCF_002154505.1 Streptomyces carpinensis
ACGAGACGGTGTCGCTGGACCTGTGGTACGTGGACAACTGGTCGGTCGCCACCGACGTGGAGATCATGACCCGGACCCTGCGTGCCGTCGTCGACGGTCGCGGGGCGTACTGAAGGGGCCGCGGATGGGCGCCACCCGCCCCGGGG
>NZ_MUBM01000558.1:152-548 GCF_002154505.1 Streptomyces carpinensis
GCCGGCGCCCTGCCGGACGGCTCGGCCCGTCGGCCGGGCTCCTCAGCCCGTTCGCCGCTGGGTCAGCCACCACTCGTACGTCGCGGCGATGCCGTCGCGCAGTGCCACGGCCGGCTTGAAGCCGAGCGCGGTGAGCCGGGAGACGTCCAGAAGCTTGCGCGGGGTGCCGTCCGGCTTGCCGGTGTCCCAGACGGTGTTGCCCTCATAGCCCGTCACCTCGCCCACGACTTCGGCGAGTTCGCTGATCGGCAGGTCCTCGCCGCAGCCGATGTTGACCGGGCCGTCGCCGTCGTAACGTTCCAGGAGCAGGGCGCAGGCCGCGGCCACGTCGTCGACGTGCAGGAACTCCCGGCGCGGGGTGCCGGTGCCCCACAGCACGACCTCCGGCGCGCCGCT
>NZ_MUBM01000559.1 GCF_002154505.1 Streptomyces carpinensis
AGATGTGTATAATAGCCAGCCTCCGGCCTCACCCCCGGTCCCGGTCCCGCTCCCGGTCCCGAGCGCATGATCAGCCGGAAGAGCCTGCTCAAGGCGGCGGCCGTCGCCGCCGGTGCCGCCATTCCGCTGCTCACCGGCACGGTGGCGCTCGCCCGGGACTCCGCGGGCCCTGGACGGTCCCTTCCCGCGACGCCCACCTGCGACGACGGAGACGGCCCCACCCACGACCAGATCGAGGGCCCGTACTTCAAGCCGAACTCCCCGCTGCGCACGAAACTGGTGACGCCGGGCACCGCCGGTACCCCGCTGACCGTCAGCGGCTACGTCCTCGGCCGCAACTGCGTCCCGCTGCCGGGGGCGCTCCTCGACTTCTGGCAGGCCGACGACGCCGGCAACTACGACATGGCCGGGTACACCCTGCGGGGTCACCAGTTCACGGACTCCACCGGAGCGTTCTCACTGGGCACGATCGTGCCGGGCCTCTACCCAGGCCGCACCCGGCACATCCACGTCAAGGCCCAGGCGCCCGGGCAGCCCGTGCTCACCACCCAGCTGTACTTCCCCGGCGAACCGCGCAACTCCACCGACACGCTCTTCGACGCGGCGCTGCTGATGGCCGTCCGCGGAGCCGGCAGCGGCAAGGAAGGCACCTTCGACTTCGTCCTGAACGTCGACGGCACACCTGGTCCGGGCGGCCCGACCGACCCGCCGACCGATCCGCCCGGCGGCACCTGGGCGCCCGGCCAGGCCTACAAGGCGGGCGACCGGGTCACCTACGGCGGAGCCGCCTACCGGTGTGTCCAGGCCCACACGTCCATGACCGGCTGGGAGCCGCCCGACGTCCCCGCCCTGTGGGCCCGCGAGTGACCCTCCCCGCCTGAGACCTTCCTCACAGGACCGCAGGGACCTCAGGAACCGTCAGAACCGCGGAACGACAAGAAGGATGCGTACCGGGCAACGCGAAAGCCCCGCAGGTCCTAGACCTACGGGGCTTTCCGCTGTGCGCGAGGGGGGAGTTGAACCCCCACGCCCTTGCGGGCACTGGAACCTGAATCCAGCGCGTCTGCCTATTCCGCCACCCGCGCATTGGGTGTGTCCTCCGGCTCCGTTCCCTTGTTTTTCGGGCCCGTCGCCTTCCGACACCCAGAACATTAGCACGCCGACCAGGGTGGGTTCACATCCCTTTCCCGGGGCAGGCGCCCATCGACCCCGCCGGGCCTGCGACGCTTTCTCCAGGAGGCCCGGCCCCCGCACCTCCGGAAAACCCCACTCCGTATCAACCTGTGTCTGTTCACGTATCAACCTCGTACCGGTCCCACCCGTCTCCCCGGGAGGCGGGCCGGGTCCACCCTCGGGTGCGGGACACTGGTCTGCGGCCGCCTCTACGATCCTGGGCAGAAGTACGCAGTGCGCATCGCAGGAACAGGGACGAAGGAGCAGACGCCGACATCCGTCGACGGGGCCGACAGGGGGAACCAGCCGATTTACCGGCGCGTGGATACGATCAGTAAGCAGTACCAGGTAAGCAGTACGAAGCAGCACGAAAGCACGACCCGCACCACGGACGGGCCCGGCACGATCCACAGGATCCGCGGGGCCGGCAACACAGGCGACACAGGCAAGACCCGCAGCGACGGCCACGACGGAGGAGGTGCCCCATGGGAGTCCTGAAGAAGTTCGAGCAGCGTCTCGAAGGCCTGGTCAACGGCACCTTCGCCAAGGTCTTCAAGTCCGAGGTCCAGCCCGTGGAGATCGCGGGCGCGCTCCAGCGCGAGTGCGACAACAACGCCACCATCTGGAACCGCGACCGCACGGTCGTCCCCAACGACTTCATCGTGGAGCTCAGCGCACCCGACTACGAGCGCCTGAGCCCCTACTCCGGCCAGCTCGGCGACGAGCTCGCCGGCATGGTGCGCGACTACGCCAAGCAGCAGCGCTACACCTTCATGGGACCGATCAAGGTCCACCTGGAGAAGGCGGACGACCTCGACACCGGCCTGTACCGGGTGCGCAGCCGCACGCTCGCCTCCTCCAGCAGCCAGCAGGCCCCGCAGAGCCCCCAGGGGCCCTCGCCGGCCGCGCCCGGCCGCCCCGGCACCCAGGACGGGTACGGCTACCCGCCCGCGGCCGCGCCTCCCATGCC
>NZ_MUBM01000056.1 GCF_002154505.1 Streptomyces carpinensis
GCCGCGATCGCGGCCCCGATGCCCTGGGTGGACCCGGTGACCAAGGCCGTCCGTCCTGTCAGGTCGATACGCATGCATTGCCCTTTCGCAGTAGGCGGGGTGCGACGGCCGGGTGAGTGGCCTGCCATTCCGGTTTTCCCGGCGACAGGCCCGGTCTCCTGGCATGTTCGTGAGCGCCATCATCGTCCGGGCGCAGCGTGGGCGGAGCGAGGCGCGCGGGGGTCAGGGGCCGGCCTCGCAAGGGGCGGCGAGTGACGATCGAGGAGTGGTCACGGGCGGGCGAGTCACGCACGGCCGCCGTCGTTCCGGGGGGACGGTGACCGGAGGCGTGGCGCCTACGGGCCCCGACTGACCATGGGCCAAGTCCGGTTGCTGCCGGTGCCGGTAGGATCGACGCATCGGCCCGTGCGGATTCGAGGGGGCGCTCGCCGGTGGTACTCCAGGTGCGCGGCATCGTACTGCCGGAGCGGGAAGAGCGGTCCTTCTGGATCGACGGGGACCGACTGCGGAGCGAACCGGTCCCCGGCGCGGATCTCGTCGTCGACGGCGGGTGGCTGCTGCCGGGCCTGGTCGACGCCCACACGCACCCGGGCACCGAGAACCTCGATGACCCGTTCAGCGACGAGACGCTCCGCCGGCACCTGACCGATCACCGCGACGCCGGCGTTCTGCTGGTCCGGACCCCCGGGTCCGCTGCGCGGATACCCGGCTGGGTGGACGAGGACCCCCGGCTGCCGCGGGTCCGCTCAGCCGGACGCTGGCTGGCCACGCCGGGCCGTTTCTTCCCCGGCTTCGGGCGTGACGTGAGTGAAGCGGAACTGGTGCGGGCGGCGGTCGAGGAGGCCGAGGCGTCCTCGGGCTGGTGCAAGGTCATCGCCGACTGGAAGCACGACGAACCGGCAGTGCCCCTGGAAGTCCTCACCGCCGTCGTGCAGGCCGTGCACGCGGCCGGCGGCCGCGTGGCCGCCCACTGCCAGACCGCCGAGGGCAGTCGCCACGCCGTTCAGGCAGGCGTGGACAGTCTGGAGCACGGCATGCACCTGGATCCCGGCCTGATCGACCGGATGGCTGCCCAGGGAACCGCGCTCGTGCCGACGCTCAGCGTCTTCGGCGCCGGGGCCGACCGGCGGCGCGCCGAGGAGCCGAGTGCCCGTCGCGACTGGTGGCTGGCCGGCTGGGAAGGCATGCTGCCCAACGTCAGGGCCGCACACGAAGCAGGCGTCACCGTACTGGCAGGCACCGACAGCTTCCCCTGCGGCACCGTGACGTCCGAGGTGGAATGGCTGGTCCGCGCCGGTCTGTCCGCCGAAGCGGCTCTCGGTGCCGCATCATGGGCGGCCAGAGCCTGGCTGGGGCTGCCCGGGCTGGTCGACGGAGGCCCCGCCGACCTCGTCGCCTACGACACCGACCCGACTCTCGACAGCTCGGTTCTGGCCCACCCCGGTCGCATCATCCTGCGCGGCCGAGTGATCACCTGACCCTGTCGGCGTCGGCCTTCCGGCTCTGCGTCCGGTCATTGCGCTTACGCCGCATCATCCTGGTCGCGTACCACGCTGTGCAGACACCCACGCAGGTCTCCTGCGGATCGCGACGGGCGTGTGCCCTGCCTCAGGCGGCGGAGCGGGAGGGGCGGATGTCGTAGGAGATGCGCCCGGCGGGCAGGTAGAAGAGGGCGATCAGCGCGCCGCCCCGCACCTCTGGGTAGTGATGACTGCCCGGCGCCGGCGCGGTCCACCCGGGTCCCTGCCAGCCGCTCGGCCCGGCGAGTTCGGCTCCCGGGTCCACGGGGACCACCAGGTTCAGCTCGCCGTAGGGGTGGGCGTGGTACTGGCCGCGGTAGGGCTCGATGCTGTGCATGTAGACGGCGGTGATGCTGAAGTAGTGGGTGTCGGCCGATGGTTCCGCGATGAGGCTCCGGCGGTACCGCGGGCCGTCCACCTCGATGTTCGCCGCCCAGCCCTCCTCCAGCACACCGACTTGGATCAGGCGCGCGAGATCCCGGTACAGATCGCTGTCGGGGCCGTAGGTGGTGTTGAGCCACGCTTCCAGGTCCTTGCCGGCCGTGCGGTTCCTGACCTCGCCGAGGAACGGGATGCTGCGCTCGACCAGTGCCTGCTTGCTGTCGTTGCCCATGAGGGCGGTCTCCTCTCGTGCGCTCACGCGCACTGTCCCTTCGGGTGCTCCTTGCGCGCCGCTCCGGCACGCCGGCACAGGCGAGTGTGCTTCGGCATTCCATTACAGTCAATATCTGTAATGTATCTCAGTAGTGCGTATCCGGTATGCCGCCGAAGCCTCAGCAGGCAGGAGCGCACTGGACGGCCACGAGCGCCACGTCGTCGTGCAGTCGCCCGTCCGTATGGTGGAGCAGGTCGTCGTGCACCCGCTGGAGGAGGGCTTCCGGATCGCCCTCGGCCGTACGCCAGGGAATGTCCCTTTCGGTGACCGAGTAGAAGGCCCCGGCGCGGTCCCGGGCCTCGGCGAGCCCGTCGGTGTAGAGCAGGAACGCGTCCCCCGGGGCGTACCGGAACTCCTCCTGCCGGTACGTCGCGCGGTCGACGCCGGACAGGCCGAGGGGCGGCGCGGGGACTTGGCCCGTCAGCGCGGTGACGGCGTCGTCACGCACGCGCAGCGGCAGGGGATGTCCGCAGCTGACGAACCTCATGACACCACCGTCGGCAGGAAATTCGACGAGCAGCGCCGTGATGAAGCGCTCCGCCGCATCCGGGTCCGTCTCCGCCGCCTCCGCCACATGACGGCGGACGCTTTCTTCGAGTGCCGCGGCCAGGTCGGGAAGGGTGGGGTGCTGGTGGGCCGCCTCACGGAACGCCCCGAGCACGGCGGCCGCGTCGTCCAGAGCCGCAAGCCCCTTGCCCTTGACGTCCCCGATGAGAAGCCGGGTGCCGTAGCGGGTCTTCGCCGCCGCGTACAGGTCCCCACCGACTTCGGCCAGAGCGTCGGCGGCCCGGTAGACGGAGGCGACCTCCAGGTCCGCGATCCGGCGGGGCAGCGGCCGGAGGACGACGTGCTGTGCCGCCTGGGAGATCGCCCGCAGCCGGCTCGTCTCCCTGCGGTTGCGCTCCCGGGACCGGCAGAAGGCAATGAGGAGCAGTGAGACCACCAGCAGCGTGACCACGTGGACGACGAGGATGGGCGAGCCGAGCAGCCCGTCGCGGATGTCGCAGACCAGTGCGGCCACGAGGGACAGGCCGGCAACGTTCCCCGTCGACAGTGCCGTGGAGACCGCCGCCATCAGGGCTGGCGCGGAGATGAACAGCGACCCCAGATGGACGTCCACGGGCACGACGAGGCCGATCGCCGTCACCGCGAGGACGAGTGCGACCGGGATGGAGACGGCGGGCCACGACCACGGCCGCCGGGGCGCGCCCGCCCCGGGGCCGGTGACGCCCTCGGGGCGAACGGTGGCGAGCAGCGCACGCCCCGCGCCCCCGATCGGGGCGACCACGCCCGCCAGTCGTCGTGGGAACGTGTGCACCATGCCCGCTCTCCTCTCCCGCGGTCCGCGGCCCGGACATCCCGGGCTGATTTCATTACACATTCTTGTTGTAAATAATTCCCGTCCTTGCGTCCGGCGAGCTGGGCCGGTGGGCGGCCGCGCCCACCGGCCCACGGCGCGCTCGTGCCCTACTCGGGCCAGGCGGAGTTCTGGATGACGTCGACGAAGTCGACGCGGCGGAAGCTGGGGACGAAGTGCTCCAGCACATCGGCGTTCACCGTGCCGAACGTGGTGTCGGGTCGGTGCGCGAAGCCGTCCGTGAACGCCTGGAGGATCTGGCGCTTGAAGTCCGGGCGCGGGTGTACGGCGGTGACCTCGTCGATCTCGGCCTGGCTGATGTTCGCCAGGTGCAGGCCGAGCACGTCGGTCTCGACCCCCGCGGTGGTGGCCGCGATCTCCGGGACCATCTTGTACGGCACCTCCGGCGTGGTGTGCAGGGCGATGGCCGTCCACACCGTCTCCGCTTCGGCGCCCGGGATGTCATGGCTGAGCAGGAACGCGCGGGCCTGGTCCGCGCCGTCCATCTCGAACCGCTGGTCGTCACTTCGGTAGGGCGGCACCAGACCGGTGTCGTGGAAGAGCGCCGCGACGTACAGAAGCTCCGGGTCGGGCTGGACACCGAGCGCCCGGGCCTGCAGGCTGCCGAAGAGGTAGACCCGCCGGGAGTGGTGGTAGATCAGCGGCGGAGTGGTGTCGCGGATCAGCTCGGTGGCGTCCTGGACGAGCTTGCTGTCGGGGATCTCGACGCCGGCGATCTTCTCTGACATGACGGCCTCCTCGGCGGGTGGTGTTCGACGTGCTTCCACCTTCCGCCGGGTCCGGCTGCCGCGTCCGCTACCCGATGGCCAACAAGTCCTCGAAAACGGTCACGAGCCCTCGCGGGTGTCCGGTTCCGTCCGTGTCGCGGTGCGGGAACCGGAGCGCGTGGTGGTGAAGCGGTGCTGGTAGCGGGTGGGCGACACACCGAGGTGGCGGGCAAAGGCCCGCCGAAGGCTCTCGTAGCTGGGGAAGCCCGACTTGGAGGCGGCCTCGGTGGCGCTGTGGCCGGCGTCGAGGAGGGCCTTGGCCATGTCGAAGCGGATCAGTTCCACGTACTTCATCGGCGTGGTGTCCAGTTCGGCGCGGAACATGCGGGTCAGGTGCCGAGGGCTGACCCGGACCCGCTCGGCCAGCGCGTCCAGGCTGTGGTCGGCCGCCGGATCGGCCTGCACCATGTCCTGGATCAGCCGCAGCACGGGCGTCCGCGGGGCGGGGCCCTGGAGCGAGGCGGAGAACTGCGACTGCCCGCCTGACCGCTGCATGTACACCACCAGTGAGCGGGCGACGTTCCGGGTCAGGTCAGGGCCGTGATCCTCTTCCAGCAGGGCCAGTGCGAGGTCGATGCCTGCGGTGACGCCCGCCGATGTGTAGGTCGTGCCGTCCTTGACGTAGATGGCGTCGGGCTCCACACGCATCGACGGATGGCTGCGCGCCAGCATCGTCGTGTGCTGCCAGTGCGTCGTCGCCCGCTTGCCCTCCAGCAAGCCGGCCGCCCCCAGGATGAACGCCCCCGTGCAGATCGACGCGACGCGTCCGGCCCTGTCCGCGAGTCTCTTGGCGGCCGCGCTCAGGCCCGGGTCGACGGGACGGCCCGGCAACAGGTCGCCGCCCGGGACCAGCACGGTTTCGAACGCCGGGGCCGAGTCCGCGTCCGTGTCCACCGGGACCTGCAGACCGATCGAGGTGCGCACCGGCTTGCCGCTCACCGAGACGACGGTCAGCCGGTAGTCGGCTCCGTACCGGTTGGCCTCGCTGAAGACCTCCGCCGGCCCGGAGAGGTCGAGCATCTTCATGTCGTCGAAGACGAGAACGCCCACGCTGTGTGCCTTCGGTGCCACTCGCCTCTCCCCTGCCCTTGGACCGGTCCCACAGACCAGTCTGCATACGCCACGGGCGAAGGCGCTGCCCGGCAGCGCCTTCGCCCGTCGGTTTCGGGAAGGCCCTACTCGCGGCCACCCAGCGAATCCTGCGAGACCGTGTCCCGGCCCTGATCGGGGACCTGCCCGGAAGCGAGGGATCCGCCGCCCGTGCCGAGTGCCGGTTCCTGCGCCCGGTCACCGTGCCCCGGCCACCACGCCGCATGGCCGATCAGCGCGGTGAGGCTCGGGGTGAAGAACATCGCCATCACGAAGGCGGCGACGGCGATGCCGAAGGACACCGCGAAGCCCATCTCCGTCAGCAGCGAGTTGCCCGCCAGCATCATCGTGGCGAAGGTCGCCGCCAGGATGAAGCCCGCCGCGGCCACGGTCGGCCCGGCGTGCCTGAGCGCCATGCCGGCCGCCTCGCGCGGCTCGCGGCCCTCGCGGGCCTCCTCGCGGAGCCGGGCGATCATGAGGATGTTGTAGTCGGTGCCGATGGCGACCACGAAGAGATACATGATCACCGGGAGCATGAACATCAGACCCGAGTGTCCCTGCCCGTCCTGGAAGATCCACACGGTGGCGCCGAGGGTGGCGCCGAAGCCGAGACCCACCGAGGCCATCAGGTACCAGGGGGCGACCACGCTGCGCAGCAGCAGTCCCAGGATGACCATGATCAGCACGGCCGCGACGGGGAAGACCGTCCGGTAGTCGTGGTTGACCGCGGCGTTGATGTCCTTGTAGATCGACGACATGCCGCCCACGAGGGCTTCGGTGCCTTCGGGTGCGCCGGAGTGCGCCACGTCGCGCACCTTGCCCACGGCTTCGATCGCCTTGTCCGTCGACGCCTCGTAGTTGAGCGTGACGGTGAAGTCCGCCGTGGTGCCGTCCTTGTTCAGCTGGGTCATCCGGGCAGTCGCGACCCCGTCCACGGCGCCGAGCCGCTTCGCGTAGGCGTCGAAGGCGGACTTGTCCAGCGCCTTGCCGTCGGTGCTGGTCAGGTAGACGTCGGTGGGTGCGGCGGCGCCCGCCGAGTAGGCCTTCTGCATCTCGTCCTGGACGACCATGGACTCCTTGGTCTTCGGCATCGAGCCGGACGCCAGGTCGAACGTGGCCTTGTAGCCGATCGTGCCGAGCGACAGCACGATCAGGACCAGGCCGGACACCGCGGCGGTCAGCGCCGGGCGGCGCCGCACGCCGCGACCGAGGGCGGCGAAGCGGGCGTTCTCCGGTTCCCGCTGCCAGGACTTGGAGGGCCAGAAGACCTTCGGCCCGATGAGCGAGACCACGGCCGGGATCAGGGTGAGGCCCGCGACCAGGGTGGCGGCGACCGCGATGGCCAGCGCCGGGCCCATCTGCTTGAGGAAGCCGAGCGTGGACAGCACCAGCGCGAGGAAGGCGATGATGACCGCGCCGGCGGCCGAGGCGATGGCCTCGCCGACCCGGTCGACCGCGTTGACCATGGCCTGCTTGGGCTCGTCGCCTGCGCGCAGACGTTCGCGGTAACGGAACATCAGGAACAGGAAGTAGTCCGTGCCCACGCCGAACAGCACGACGATCAGGATCGACGAGATCGAGCTGTTGGCCTGCAGGTCGAACAGCTTGGTGGCGTACGCGATCAGCCCGTTGGCGATGGCGGACACCAGGCCGATGAGGACCAGGGGCAGTACGGCCAGGATCGGCGCGCGGAAGATGATCAGCAGGGTCACCAGGATGATCGCGAAAGTGCCGATTCCGATCAGTGCCTGGCCGCGCTTGGACGAGTCCTGCTGGTCGAGGGCCTGCGCGGCGGAACCGCCGAGCTTGACGTCGAGATGCGTGCCCTTGGACAGTTGCTTGATGTCCTCGCGCAGCACCTTGGCCGCGTCGGCCTGTTTGGGCTGGCCGGCGTTCTTGCTGTCCATCTGAACCAGAGTCAGGTCATACCTGCCGTCCTTGGACGGCGGGCCGGGGACGACCTTCTGCACCTGGTCGATGTTCTTCTTGCCCAGTTCTGAGGTGATCCGGGCGATGTCCTGCTTGTCCGAGGCGGTCAGCTTGCCGCCGTCGGTGCGCTGGTACAGCGCGATCGCGGACGGGGTGAAGGCGCTGGGGAACGCCTTCTGCTGCAGGTCCGCGGCTTTGATGGACTCATAACTCTTGGGCAGGAAACTGCTCTCGTCGCTGTTCGAGGGCAGGCTCGGGGCGGTGGCGACGATCGCCACCGCCGCGATCAGCCATGCCACGATCGTCCAGACGGGATGTCGGACGACTGTGTTGCCAATTCGTCGGAACATGCGGAAGGTCCTCCAGGAACGGAAGATCACCGCAGCCCGGGGAGCGGACCCTGGCATCGGCGACCTCGACCGGCACGCACGAGTCGGGCCGGTCGCATGGTTGTCTCGGGATCCGATCGTAGTGACCGGACGCGAAGATCATTTCACCAGGCCTCCGTAGACGTGAGAAGTCGTTTTCCCTTCCCTCACAACGCCGATGCGACTGCGCCGGAAGGAGACCCGACGGAGATGCAGGACTCCGGGTCCCTCCGTCTGCCGCCCCGGTCGCCCGCCGGCGACTCGATCGGCGTACGGAAGGGCCGACACGCTCGTCCGGTGGGGCCGTTCCGGTGGAAGATGTCCGATCGACCAGCCGACACGAAGGGCCGGGGCCGATGAACGGTGACATCGCGACGCAGGCACCGTGCTTCCTCACCGAACTTCTGTTCGCGATGACCACGCACCGCTCTCGGAGACACCACCATGAACGTCTCGGTAGTCCTGTTCACCGCGGACCTGCGCCTGCACGACCACCCGCCGGTGCGCGCCGCCCTCGACAGTTCCCCGCAGGTGGTACCGCTGTTCGTGCGCGACCGGGCCGTGGATGCGGCCGGATTCGCCGCTCCCAACCGGCTGGCCTTCCTCAGCGACTGCCTGCACGACCTCGACACCGCACTGCGCCGGTGCGGGGGCCGGCTCGTCCTGCGCTCCGGTGATCTGGTCGAGGAGGTGTGCCGGGTGGCCATCGAGGCGGACGCCGACGATGTCCATCTCTCGGCCGACGTCAGCGCGCACGCCCACCGGCGCGAGGAGCGCCTGCGTCGCGCCCTGGAGGCCGACGGGCGGCGGCTGCACGTGCACGACGCGGTGACCACGGCGGTCGCGCCGGGCACGGTGACTCCCGCTTCCTCGGACCACTTCGCCGTGTTCACCCCGTACTTCCGGAAGTGGTCGCCGGAGCGGCTGCGCCATCCGCTGGCCGCGCCCAGGACCGTGCGCGTGCCGGAGGGCCTCGGCTCGGAGGAACTCCCCTCCCGTGCGGCCCTGACGGGACTGTCGCAAGGGCTGGCGCGGGGCGGCGAGACCGAGGGCCGCAAGCGGTTGGCCGCCTGGCTGCGCGCCGGTGTCGCCGACTACGAGGACCGGCACGACGACCTGGCCGGCGACGCCACGTCCCGCCTCTCCCCACACCTTCACTTCGGCACCCTGTCCCCGGCTGAACTCGTCCAGCGGGCCCGGCGGACGGGCTGGCCTGGCGCCGAGGCGTTCGTGCGCCAGCTCGCGTGGCGCGACTTCCACCGGCAGGTGCTGGCAGCCCGGCCCGAGGCGGCCTGGGCCGACTACCGGGACAGGCACGACCGCTGGCGCTCGGAGCGGGACGCACGGCACGACATCGAGGCATGGCGGGAGGGCCGCACCGGCTTTCCGATCATCGACGCGGCGATGCGCCAACTGCTGTACGAGGGCTGGATGCACAACCGCGGCCGCCTGCTGGCCGGCAGCTTCCTGACCAAGACCCTGTACGTCGACTGGCGTGTCGGCGCCCGGCACTTCCTGGACCTGCTGGTCGACGGCGACCTCGCCAACAACCAGCTCAACTGGCAGTGGGTGGCGGGCACCGGCACGGACACCCGCCCCAACCGGGTGCTCAACCCCCTGACCCAGGCCAAGCGGTACGACCCGGACGGGACATACGTGCGCCGATGGGTCCCCGAGCTCCGGGATCTCGCGGGACCCGAGGTGCACCAGCCATGGAAACTGGACGGCCCCGAGCGGGCTGCGCTCCGGTACCCGGAGCCGATCGTGGACCTGTCCGAGGGACTGGCACGCTTCCGGGACGCCCGCGCCCTGCGCTGACCCGCCGCGCGGGTGCGGGCGGCCGGCCGTCGTCACGTGGTGCGTGAGCCCAGTGCCCAACTCGCTTGTTTCACGCCTTACTTCACCCCTTGACGGAACTGGTCTGGACCTTTAGATTCACCGGTCAGTCGTGGCGCCAGGAGCGCGTTCTCCATACACGAGGTGAACACGCTCCCGAGTGCCTCCCACCCCCACGAAAGGCCGCAACCCCCATGGCCAGAGCTCTCCCCAGGTCGGCCCTCGCCACCGCCTCCCTCGCCGTTCTGTCCGTCTCCGCCGGCCTGGTGGCCGCCTCGCCCGCCCAGGCCGCGACCGGCGCCATCACCGGACTCGCCGGCAAGTGCCTCGACGTCGCCGGGGCCGACTCCGCCGACGGCACCCCCGTCCAGCTCTACGACTGCAACGGCACCGCCGCCCAGCAGTGGACCGTCGGCACCGACGGCACGATCCGCGCCCTCGGCAAGTGCCTGGACGTGACGGGCAACTCCACCGCGGACGGCGCCAAGGTGCAGCTGTGGAGCTGTACCGGCGGGGCCAACCAGAAGTGGACCGTCACCTCCGCCCACGACATCGTCAACCCGCAGGCGAACAAGTGCCTGGACGTCACCGACAACAACTCCGCCAACGGCACCCGCATACAGATCTGGAGCTGCAGCGGCGGCTCCAACCAGAAGTGGACCGCGCCCGCCGCCGGCGGCAGCGCCCCCGCCGCGCCGATGGCCGTGGCGCCGTACCTCTACAACGGCTGGGGCAACCCACCCGACCCGAGCACGATCACCCGGGCCACCGGGGTGAAGTGGTTCACCCTCGCCTTCGTGCTCAGCAACGGTTACTGCAACCCGCAGTGGGACGGCAGCCGCCCGCTCGCCGGCGGCGTCGACCAGCAGACCGTCAACACCGTGCGGGCCGGCGGCGGTGACGTGATCCCGTCGTTCGGCGGCTACAGCGGCAACAAACTGGAGAGCTCCTGCTCCAGCGCGAGCGAACTCGCCGGCGCCTACCAGAAGGTCGTCAACGCCTACGGACTGAAGGCCATCGACATCGACATCGAGGCCGACGCCTACAGCAACGGCACCGTGCAGCAGCGCACCGTGGACGCGCTGAAGACCGTCAAGGCCGGCAATCCGGGCCTGAAGGTGTACGTCACCATCGGCACCGGACAGAGCGGACCCGACACGAGCCTCATCAACCGGGCGGCCGCCTCGGGCCTGACCGTCGACGCCTGGACCATCATGCCCTTCGACTTCGGCGGCGCGGGCCAGAACATGGGCAACCTCACCGTGCGGGCCGCCGACGGCCTGAAGAACGCGCTGAAGAACGCGTACCACTACAGCGACGACCAGGCCTACCGGGACATGGGCATCTCGTCGATGAACGGCGTCACCGACCAGAACGAGGTCGTCACGGTCAACGACTTCCGCACCATGCTCGCCTACGCCCAGCAGCACCACCTGGCTCGACTGACCTTCTGGTCCGCCAACCGCGACCGGCCGTGCACCGGCGGCCCCGCCGACAGCTGCTCCGGGGTGAGCCAGTCCGACTGGGACTACACCCGCGTCTTCGCCGCGTACACCGGCTGAGCCGCGACCGCGGCCGGCTCGAAGCGGCGCCGACCGCGGACAGGAAGCTGCCGTTCGACGCGGGCACGACCGACCCGCCCTCTCCGCCGGAGGCCGGGCCGGCCGGCTCCTCTGCCTCCCACACAGCCGGCCCGGCCTCCCTCCACGACGTCCACGTCCGCACCGTCGGTGCGGGCGCGGGCAGGCATGGCGGCGGGTGCCCCTGCCGGCAGGGGGCACCGGCCGCCGCGTCTTAGACGACCGACGTCCTCGGCGAGCACAGACACCCGTCCAACTCGCCTGCGGACGTGGCCGATCGACCGGCTCCCCGTGTCCGGTGCCGGACACTTCCGCCCCGTTGACACCCGTGAAACGGCGCACATACGCTCACCCAGAACTTCGAACAACATTCGATATGTCGAACGATCGTAGGGAACCGGCGCTCCACAGGGCCTCCACCGGCGTGCGTCTCGCGCCGTCGCGGCTCTGCCGGCTCTCGTCCCGCGCCCGCACCGCACGTACCCGTCGGAACGTCATGCCGTGTCCCGGCCCGGCCCCCGTGCCGCTCACGTCTGCCCGCAGGCCTGCGCCGGACCGCCGTGGCTTCCGCCGCCCCAGAGGAGACCGCCATGCCCGAACTCCCGCGCCGCGACCTTCTGCGGCTGACCGCACTCGCCACCGCGATCCCGGCGTTCCAGGCCATGTTCCCGGCGGCGGCCGGAGCAGCGACACGCACGGCACCAGAGGCGTCAGGCACGGCGGGCGCGCCCACGGCGGCCGCCGCAGCCCCGGGCATGCCCGCGCCCTCGTCCTGGGTCGTCAAACCGTTCGACAACACCCGGGTGAGGCTGGATTCGAGCCTGTTCACCGACAACCGCGACCGGGTGCTGAACTTCCTGCGCGCCTACCCGGCCGACCGCATGCTCGCCGTCTTCCGCACCAACGCCGGGCTCGACACCCGCGGAGCCCAGCCGCCCGGTGGCTGGGAGACCGCGGACGGCAACCTCCGGGGCCACTACGCCGGGCACTTCCTCAGCGCCCTCGGTCTGGCGTACGCCGGCACCGGCGACAGCGCCTTCAAGGAGAAGGCCGACTACATGGTCACCGCACTCGGCGAGTGCCAGGACGCCCTCGCCGCCCTGGTCGGGACGGACGACCCCGGCGCGCCGAGCCACGTCGGCTACCTGGCCGCCTATCCCGAGACGCAGTTCATCCTGCTGGAGCAGTACGCGACCTATCCCAAGATCTGGGCCCCCTGGTACACCTGCCACATGATCATGCGCGGGCTGCTCGACGCCCACCAGCACGCGGGCAACGAGCAGGCGCTGGGCATCGCGCTGGGCATGGGCGACTGGGCGTACAGCCGGCTCGGCCACCTGCCGAGAACCCAGCTCGACCGGATGTGGAAGATCTACATCGCCGGTGAGTACAACGCGATGCCCGTGGTCATGGCCGATCTCTACGCCCTCACCGGCGACGAGAAGTACCTGACGACCGCCAAGTGCTTCGACAACACCTACCTGTTCGAGGCCGCGGTGGCGAACAAGGACACGCTCGACGGGGAGCACGCCAACCAGCACATCCCGCAGTACCAGGGCTACCTGGAGATCTACGAACAGACCGGGGAGCAGCAGTACTTCACCGCGGCCCAGAACTTCTGGGACATGGTCGTACCGCACCGCACGTACGTCGACGGCGGCATGGCCGGCTCGGGAGAGATCTTCGGCGCGCGGGACGTTATCGCCAGGACCATCCAGCAGAGCAACGCCGAGACCTGCTGCGTCTACAACATGCTCAAGCTGAGCAGGAGCCTGTTCTTCCACACCGCGGACCCGAAGTACATGCAGTACTACGAGCGGGCCCTGTACGGTCAGATCCTCGCCTCGCGACGGAACACGTCGAGCGACACCAACCCCCTGCTCACCTACTTCGTGCCCGTGAATCCGGGCGCCCACCGGTCCTACGGCAACCTCGGCACCTGCTGCGGCGGCACCGGCCTCGAAACCCACGCGAAGTTCCAGGACTCCGTCTACTTCAGCTCCGCGGACGGCTCCACCCTCTATGTGAACCTCTATCTCCCGTCCGCCCTCGACTGGCGGGAGCGCGGGCTGACCATCACCCAGTCCACCGGCTACCCGACCGACCCGTCCGGCACCAGCACCCTGACCGTCACCGGTGAGGGACACTTCGACCTCAGGCTGCGGGTGCCGTACTGGGCCGAGCGCGGCTTCACCGTCCGGCTCAACGGCGTTCGACAGCAGGTCCGCGCCATGCCCGGCGCCTATGTCTCGCTCAGCCGGCAGTGGCGGACCGGGGACAAGGTGGAGATCGCCGCGCCCTTCACCCTGCGCGTCGAGCGCGCGCTGGACGACCCCGCCACCCAGGCCGTCGCCTACGGCCCCGTGCCCTTGGTGATCCGGAGTTCCGAGACGGCGTACCAGAACCTGACCCTGTACCGGGACTACCCCCTCAGCCGCGACCTGAGCCGGGCCATACGCCCCACCGGAGAGCCGATGACGTTCACCACCAACGGCCTGACCCTGGTGCCCTTCTACATCGACAACACCGATGGCTACCACATGTACTTCAAGCGCGCCGAACCCGAGATCGTCTTCGGGGACACCGCCACCGGCATCGAGAACCGCCCTGGCGCCGACGGCCTGACGTTCCTCGACGAAGTCTGGGACCAGGGGCCGTTCGAGAACTCGGGTGGCCTGGTGCGCGCGGTCACCAAGGTCGCCGACGCGAGGACGGAGAGCGGGGAGTTGACGGCACGCCGGCGCAGCACGCTGATCGAGGCGGCGGCCCGAGCGCATCTCCCCGCCTGACCCCGTGCGCACGCGTGCGCTGTGTCCGTGACTGTCCATGACGAAATTGTCGGAGGGTGACCGGACGGACAGTGTCTCGGTGACGTCCGACCGGACCTACCGGAGGGCGGCGTCCGGCGGGCGCTCCCGCAGGGCGCCGTACCCGAAGAAGTACGCGGGGACCCGGCGGGCCAGGGCGGACCCGGCGAGGATGCCCGCGATCCGCCGGGCCCCCTCCGCGCTGCCGAGGGGCTGGCGCCCGCGCAGGACGGGAGCGATGAAGCCGGCGTGAGCCATGCGCTGGAGCTCCTGCGTCGCCACGGTGGTGGGACGCCGGCGGCGCTGCACACCGCGCACGTCGGCCAGGCCCACGCTCTCGCTGCGCAGCGGCTCGACCAGGTACCGGGCGGCGGCGACGGCGTCCTGCACGGCGAGGTTGATACCGATGCCGAAGATCGGGGACATCGCGTGTGCGGCGTCGCCGATGCAGAGCAGGCCGGGGCGGTGCCAGCGGCGCAGGCGGTCCAGGCGCACCTCGAGGAGCTTGACCTCCTCCCATGAGCGCAGCGCCTGGGTGCGGTCCGCGATCCAGGGGACGGCGGCCGCGCAGTCGGCCATGAAGCGGTCGAGGCCTGCGGCGCGGCGTGCGGCGTCGCTGCCCTTGGGGATGAACCCGGCGCACTGCCAGTAGTCGCCGCGGTCGATCATCGCGGTCAGGAAGCGGTCGCCCGCGGCGCCGACGAGTCCGCTCGGGTCGTGCTCGTGCCGCGGGAGGCGGAACCACCAGACGTCCATCGGGCAGTCGAAGTGGCGCAGTCCCAGCTCCGGGCGGGAGCGGGCCAGTGAACCGCGGCCGTCGCAGGCCACCGTGAGGTGGGCGCGCAGGTCGCCGGTGCCGCCGTCGGCGGTGCGGTAGCGCACCCCGGTGACCCGCCCGTGTTCGAGCAGGAAGGAGGTCGCCTCGGTGCTCATCCGCAGCTGGAAGGCGGGCTCGCGCCCGGCCTCCTCGGCGAGCAGGTCCAGCAGGTCCCACTGCGGCACCATCGCCACATAGTTGTACCGCCCGCGCAGCAAGCCGAGGTCCGCGACCGTCACCATCGACCGGTCGGTCCCGACGGGCAGCCTGACCGTGCGCACCCGGCGCTGGGGCAGCTGGGCGAAGCGCTGGGCCAGACCCAGGTCGTCCAGCAGCACCAGCGTCGAGGGGTGCACGGTGTCGCCGCGGAAATCGCGCAGGAAGTCGCCGTGCTTCTCCAGCACCGTCACGTCGATGCCGGCCCTGGCCAGCAACAGGGCGAGCACCATACCCGCAGGGCCGCCTCCCACCACACAGCACGTGGTTCGCTCCATCACAGCCCTGCCCTTCCGGAGAGCGGTAATTCATCACACAGTGAAATATTACTCCCCCGGTCGGCGGCCTGCTCGGGGCCCGGTTTCCCGGCGTCGGCCCTTCGGCTCGACCGGACCCGGCCGGCGCGCCCTCAGTGTCCCTTGACCTCGTCGACGTCCAGACCGCGGTCCACGCCATGCGGGACGACGTTCTGCCCGGGCTCGAGAAGCAGGCGCCCACCGTCGAGAAGGACCTCGACCTTGTCCGCTTCGAAGGACACCAGATCGCTGATCCGGTCGACCTCCCGATAGGCGTCGCGGTACGACCAGGCCGCGCGCCGCGCGTCGCCGATGTCGTAGTAGTCGCACACTCCTTTGTAGGGGCAGAACGTCTGCCCCTGGACCGGGCGCAGCCGGGGCTCGTCGATGTCGGCGCGCGGGACGTACCAGCGCGGGGCGAATCCCGACTCGTACAGCACGACGGGCCGCTCCGAGCGGGCGATCACGGTGTCGCCGAGGCGGACTTCCAGGGTGCGGGAGGTGGTGCGGATGTCGATGCGGTGGTAGGGGTCCGCGGCGTGCCCCAGGATGCGTTCGTCCTCTTCGAAGTAGGCGTCCATGGCCCGCCAGGCGAAGGCGATGCGGCTCTGGAGTACGGCGGCGTGGCCGGGCAGCGCGGTGAACTCCCAGGCGGCGCGTTCAGTGGTGCGGTCACCGGCTCGCACGGCGTACCAGGCGGTGTCGCCGAGGTCCTTGTGGTGGGTGGCCTTGCCGCTCGGGACCAGGGCCCGCTCTTCGACGTCCTCGCGGGGGAAGTAGGCGACGGGGTAGCGGCCCGGCTCGTGCAGGAGGATGACGTTCTCGCTGTCGGCGATCCACGCGCCGTCGAACTTCACGCGCATACGACGGCGCAGGCGCTCGGCGAACAGCAGCCGTTCGGGCAGGGGTTCTGGAGTGAGGAAGTGTCCGACGGCGCCTGTGGAGAGGGGGCCTTGTTGCCAGGACAGTCCCATGGCGGTTCCTTCCGGGTGCGGGGTGCGCGCTGTTCCGGCGCCGTGTGCGGCGCGCACGGACTGCGCGTCAGGTCAGGACGCGGGCGAAGAAGTCGCGGATGCGCTCGGTGATGGTCTCCAGATGGCTCTCGAGAGCGAAGTGCCCGGACTCGATCAGGTGGATCTCGGCGTTGGGCAGGTCCTGTCGGAACGCCTCCGCACCCGCGGGGCCGAAGATCTCGTCATTGGCGCCCCAGACCGCGAGCAGCGGGACCCGGGAATCGCGGAAGTACCGGTGGACCCGCGGATAGAGGTCCACGTTGGTGGGGTAGTCGCGGAAAAGCCTGAGCTGGATCTCGTCGTTGCCGGGCCGGTCCAGCAGTGCCTGGTCGTGGACCCAGTTGTCCGGGCTGACCAGGCTGGGATCGTCGACTCCGTTGACGTACTGCCAGCGGGTGATCTCGGGGGTCAGGGCGCCGCGCACGGGGGCGTCGGTGTCGGGTCCGGGCGACTTGGCGTAGGCGAAGACCCCGTCCCAGAAGGGCTTGACGAAGCCCTCTTCGTAGGCGTTGCCGTTCTGGGTGACGATCGCGGTGACACGCTCCGGGTGCTGGAGCGCGAGCCGCCAGCCGATGGGGGCGCCGTAGTCCTGCACGTACATCGCGAACCTGTCGACGCCGAGCCGCCCCAGCAGGCCGGAGGTGATCTCGGTGAGCGCGTCGAAGGTGTACGGGAAGTCCTCCGGGGTGGGCATGGCGGACTGGCCGAACCCGATGTGGTCGGGGGCGATCACGCGGTACCGGTCGGCGAGCGCCGGGATCAGGTGGCGGAACATGTGCGAGCTGGTCGGGAAGCCGTGGAGGAGCACGACAGCGGGTGCCGCCGGATCGCCGGCCTCCCGGTAGAAGACCTCGAGGCTGTCGACGGTGGTGGTGCGGTGGTGGACTGCGGAGGTCATCGCCCTCACCCTAACCCCTCTAAGGACTATCACTAGTTATACACCAGGTCAGCATGGTCGATCTAACCTGTCAAGATGCTTTTGGCGGCTAGGTAACGATCTCGATCGGGCACCGGGCGTACCCGATCGGCGAACGCCGGCCCCCTCTCAAGCCTCCGTCCGCGGGCGGACGTCGGCCAGCGCGCCGCCCTCCGCCGATGTTCGGTGGCCCGCCGCGCAAGCCCTATGACGGCAGGGCGCCGCTACCGAGGGGCCCGCGGCCGGTGACGGCGGCGCTTCGCCTCGGCGATCTCGCCCGCGATGGGAAGCCAGTAGTAGACGATGAAGGCGGCGATCACGGCCATGCCGAGGACGGGAAGCAGAGCGCCGAGCAGGATGCCGGTGGCGAGCCAGACCAGGGCGAGCCGGAAACGCCGGCCGACCGCTGCCACGCCTGCCGCATCGATGGTGGCCGTGAGCAGCCGCCGGTCGTGGCGGACGTAACCCCAGATGACGTTGAACAGAAGGGCCAGGAGTTCGAAGGCGCCGGCATGCAGGACGACGGCGGTGCGCTGCCCGTGTCCGTCGCGGAACGCCTCCGCCAGCACGGCGGCGGCGAACGGCAGGAACGCGACGTCCATCAGCAGCACGGTGTTGAGGAAGAGCACCACCCGATCGGCGCTGCGGATGTGGTCGAACATGAGGTGATGGTTCGCCCACACCTGCCCGATGAGCAGGAAGGTGAGGACGTAGGCCAGGTAGGACGGCCAGAGCGCGGCGAGGCCGTGCCACAGCCGGCGGGAGTCGTGCGGCGGGTGGATCTCCAGGACGAGCAACGTGATCGCGATGGCGATGACGCCGTCGCTGAACGCGACCACCCGGCCGGGATCGCGCTCCACGCCGAACGACGTCGCCCCTCCTCGTGGTGCCACCGGGCCGTGAACAGGCTCTGTCATCGCCCCAGCCTCCAGCACCGCACGCCCCTGCGGGCGCAACCGGGGAGCGTGTCCGGTGACGCGATGAGCAGCAAGCATCGTGATCGCGAAACCGCCGCGCCACCGGCACCGACACGGACACCGACACGGACACGAGGTTCGACCCGAGCGCACGGGTCACGGCGCCTTGCGGGGCCGCCCCGGCAGGTCAGCGGGGTCGGGCCGGCGCCGCGTGTCCCGCCGTGCTCTCCCTGACCACCAGACGGTACGGCGCCTTCGACTCCGCAGGCGGGGGCGCCGTGCCGTCGATGACGGCGATCAGCGTGCCGACGGCGGTGCGGGCGATCCGGGCCTTGTCGGGGGCGACCGTCGTCAGCGCCGGTGAGCTGTAGCGGCCCTCCTGGATGCCGTCGACGCCGATGACGGCGATGTCGTCGGGGATGCGCACCCCGGCCCGGGTGAGCGCGTGCATGGCGCCGATGGCGAGCAGGTCGTTGTAGCAGAAGATGGCGTCCGGCGGCTGGGGCAGCGCGAGCAGCCGCTCCATGGCCTCGGCACCGAAGTGACGGTGGAAGCGGGAGGTGGGGACGATGAGGCCTTCGTCGACGGGGACGCCGGCCCGTTCGAGGGCCTGGCGGTAGCCGATGGTGCGCAGTTGGGCGGTCTCGCCGGTGCTGTAGGGCTGGTCGCCGATGGCGGCGATGCGCCGCCGGCCGAGGCTCAGCAGGTGCTCGGTGGCCTCACGGGCCGCCGCGATGTTGTCGATCGCGACGTGGTGGAAGTCGCCGTTGAAGATGTGCTCGCCCAGGAGGACGACGGGGACCCGGTTGGTGCGGCTGCGCAGCTCCTCCGCGGAGATGGTCAGCGGGCTCAGCAGCAGGCCGTCGAACATGGTGGCACGTGACTCGCGGCCCAGCAGCTCCCGTTCGCGTTCGCCGTCGCCGTCGGTCTGGTCGAGCATGACCACGTATCCGTGGGCACGGGCCGCGGTGATGACCTCGCGGGCCAGCTCGGCGAAGTAGGGGACGTCGAGTTCGGGTACGACGAGGGCGATCATGCCGGTGCGGCCGCGGCGCAGGTTCCGGGCCACCAGATTGGGCCGGTAGTCGAGTTCCTCCAGTGCGGCCTGGACCCGGGTGCGCAGTTCGTCGGAGACGGGCACCGAGCCGTTGACCACGTTGGACACGGTGCGGATGGAGACTCCGGCGCGTTTGGCGACGTCGCGCAGCGTCGTACCGGCCATTGCATTCCCCCTCGGGATGTCGCCGTCTGTGGAGTCCGGCCGAACGCCCCGGTCGGGCGCCCGCGGCACAACTCGATGTTACCCGGGTATTGCATCGTTGCAAAAGGCACCGCATCATCTCTGCATCGTTGCAATCGAGGCGGGCGGGACCGCCTTGCGCGGCACCGTGACGCACGCCTGCGTCCGTGTCCGCGTGCGCTCTGCACCGTTCTGTGCGGCCCACGCCGGGCCCCGCCTTCATCCAGAGGAGCCGTGCTCATGCCCCAACCGACAGTCCCACGCCGCCGAGTCCTGCGCGGTGCCCTAGGCGCCGGAGCCGTCGCCCTCGCCGGCCCTCTGGCGGCGTGCGCTCCGGGGTCCTCCGCCTCCGAGCCGCGCAAGCTGACGGGCACACCCAGCGCCTCGGCCAAGGGCGAGATCACCATCTGGAACCGCTCGGGCGACCTGTTCAAGGTGTTCGACAAGGCCATCGGCGCCTTCCGCAAGGCCTACCCGAACGTGAAGGTGAACCATCAGGCGGTCGACATCGACGCCAAGCTCGCCAACACCCTGATCACCGGCAGCGACCTGCCGGACGGCAGCTTCTGGGACGACGCCAAGATCGGCAGTCAGGCCGAGCACCTGTACGACCTGACGGACCTGATCGCGCCGTACCGTGACCGCACCTCCGCGTACAAGCTGTCGGTCAACACCGTCGACGGCCGTATCTACGGTGTGCCGTGGGACCTCGACCCGGGCCTGCTGTGGTACCGCGAGGATCTGCTGGAGGACGCCGGCGTCGACCCGGCGGGACTGAAGACCTACGACGACCTGCTGGCGGCGGCCCGGGCGCTGAAGGAGAAGAACTCCTCGGCGCGGCCCATCCACATGGAGAAGGACCCCTTCCTCGGGCAGCTGTGGCTGGAGATGCTCGCCAATCAGCAGGGCACGAGTCTCGCGGACGCGGGCGGCAAGGTGCGGCTGGACTCCAAGGCGTACCGCGACATCCTCACCTGGATCAAGGACGCCGTCGACGACGGCCTGGTCACGCACGCCGAGTACCTCAAGCAGGCCGACGTCGCGGCCCTGGAGAACGGGCAGCAGGCGCTGGTGCCGTGGGCGGTGTGGTGGTCGTTCGCCCCGCAGCAGCTGCTGAAGAAGACGAAGGGCAGGTGGCGGGCCGCCCCGCTGCCGGCCTGGACACCGGGCGGCGCGCGCAGCGGCGCGATGGGAGGCAGCAGCTTCATCATCCCGGCGAAGGCGAAGAACCCCGAACTGGCCTGGCTGCTGTACGAGTTCCTGTGCTTCAAGCAGCCCGGCTACACGGCCGTGTACGGCCCGAGCAGCGTCTACCCCGGCGGCCTGGACACCTCGGTGCCCAGCTACACGCCCGCGCGCCGCGCCGACAAGCCGCTGTTCCAGCCGGTGGAGGCGCTCGGCGGGCAGGACCTGTGGAAGGTCGCCGTGGACGCCGCCGCCACCATCCCGGCCGCCGCGCCGATCCCCGCCTGGTGGACCAAGTCGGTCGACTACCTGGGCAACAACCTCCAGCGGCTGATGGAGGGCAAGATGCGGCCCGACGACGTCATCGACGACTCCACCCGCAAGATCCAGCGCAACCTGGTGGACCGCGCGTGACACCGGCGACCCTGACCCCCGTACAGCCGGAGCGGACGGCCCCGGCCCCGCCCGGCTCCCGGTTCCGCCGCCGCGGGCCGTTCCTCACGCCGTACGTGTTCGTCGCGCCGTTCTACGTCGTCTTCGCCGCGTTCGGCCTGTACCCGCTCCTCTACGCGCTCCAGCTGAGTTTCACCAACTGGAAGGGTGCCGGTGAGGCGCGCTTCATCGGCCTGGACAACTACACCTACCTGCTGACCAGCGAGGAGTTCTGGTCCTCGCTCGGCAACAGTGCGGTGATGTGGCTGCTGATCGTGCCCGTGCAGATCGTCGGCGGGCTGGCGGCCGCGGTGCTGCTGGCCAACGCACGGCTGCGGCTGCGGGGCATGTTCCGCGTCGCCTTCATCGCGCCGTTCGTCACCCCCTTGGTGGCGATGGCCCAGGTGTGGATCGTGGCGTTCGACAAGGACTACGGCCTGGTGAACCATCTGCTGGGCCTGGTGGGCCTGCCCCACATCGACTGGCTGGCGTCCACCGCGTGGGCCAAGCCGACGCTCGCGCTGCTGTTCCTGTGGAAGACCACCGGGTTCGCGATCATCATCCTGCTCGCGGGACTGCAGGCCGTACCGGCCGACGTCTACGAGGCCGCCGCGCTGGACGGAGCCTCCCGGCAACGCCAGTTCTGGTCGCTGACGCTGCCGCTGGTGCGGCGCAGCATCGCCTTCCTGGTCGTGGTGCAGACGCTCGCGGTGTTCCAGATGTTCGCCGAGCCCTTCGTGGTCACCAAGGGCGGCCCGTACGGCTCGACCACCACCGGCGGCCTGTACCTGTACAACCACATCACGGCGTCCGACCTCGGGACCGGTGCCGCGAACTCCTTCCTGCTGGTGCTGCTGGTGTTCGCGCTGTCCCTGCTGTCCGTGCGCCTGCTGCGCTCCCGAGACGAGTGACCGCCATGAGCAACCGAGTGACAGCCATGACAAGACGAGTGTCCCTCACGGCCAGGAGCGGCAGGAGCCTCGCCGGCCCGAGGCCCGGCCCGTTGCAGTACCTCCTGCTCATCGGCCTGGCCGTGCTGTTCGTCTACCCGATCTGGTGGGCGATCAGCAGCTCGCTCAAGCCGCCGGCGGAGATCATCCGCGACCCGCTGTCCTTCTCGCCGGGCTCGGCGACGCTGGGCAACTACCGGGCCATGTTCCACGACGTGCCGATCGGCACCGGGTTCCTCAACACGGTGCTGGTGGTGGCCGTCAAGGGCGCCATGACGATGTTCTTCTGCCCGCTGGCCGGCTACGCCTTCGCCAAGTACCGCTTCCCCGGCCGGAACCTGCTCTTCGGCGTGCTGATGCTCACGCTGATGCTGCCGACCCTGGTGCTGATCATCCCGCTGCTGCTGGAGATGAGCGAGCTGGGCTGGGTGAACACCTACCAGGCGCTGATCCTGCCGGGCAGCATCGACGCCTTCAGCATCTTCTGGATGCGGCAGACCATCGCCGCGGTCCCCGACGAACTCCTCGACGCCGGACGCGTGGACGGGGCGGGCGAGTTCGGGATCTTCGTCCGGATCGTCATGCCGGTCATCCGTCCGGGGCTCGCCGCACTGGGCGTGCTGACCGCGATGAACATCTACAACGACTTCGTCTGGCCCGTCGTCGCCGTCAACGACGAGAGGCACCAGACCCTCCAGGTGGTCCTGTCCACCCTCGCGCAGAACGTCACCGGCAACCGCATCGGCGCCGACTTCGCGAGTGTCTGGGGCGAGCTGCTGGCCGCCGGCAGCATCGCGATGCTGCCCGTGCTGGCGCTGTTCGTCCTGCTGCAACGCCACTTCATCAACGGGATCCTCGCGGGCAGCGTCAAGGGCTGACGCCCCGTCAGCTCATCGAGACCCGCCCAGAGATCGACGATCGGAGCACATCCGCCCATGCCCCGCCCCGCCTACCCACGCCCGCACTTCGACCGCTCGCACGCCTGGCTCAGCCTCGACGGCTCCTGGGACTTCCGCGCCGACCCCGACCGGCGGCACACCGCCGAGACCGCCGACGGCTACGACCAGCGGATCACGGTGCCCTTCGCCTGGGAGACACCCGCCTCCGGCATCGCCGCGCACTGGCTGCAGACCGCCTGGTACCGCCGTACGTTCACCGTGCCCGCCGACTGGACCGGCAGGCGGATCGTCCTGCACTTCGGCGCCGTCCACCACGAGGCCACCGTGTGGGTCAACGGCACGGAGGTCGCCCACCACGAGGGCGGCTACACACCCTTCTCGGCCGATGTGACCGACGCGCTCGGCGACGGCGGGCAACTGCTCGTCGTACGCGTCCACTCCCCCGCGGACAAGCTCGGCATCGCGCACGGCAAGCAGCGCAGCATGCCCCGCGACGACTACGACGGCGTCTGCTTCACCCCCTCCTCCGGGATATGGCAGAGCGTCTGGCTGGAGCACCGTCCCGCCACCCATCTCGCCGGGCTGCGGCTGCGCCCCACCGACGACCTGACCGGCATCACGGTCGACGCGTCGGTGCACGGCCCGCACACGGACGGCGCGCAGCTGCGGCTGCGGGTGCGCGGCGAGAGCACCGCCGCCACGGTGAACGTCGACCCGGACGGGCGCGTCCGCACCGATCTGCTGCTTTCCGCACCCCGGTTGTGGTCGCCGCGGGATCCGCACCTGTACCACGTCGACGCGGAGCTGACCTCCGCCGACGGCACGGACCGGGTCACCGGCTACACCGGGCTGCGCTCCGTCACCGTGGACGGCGAGACGCTGTTCCTCAACGGGGAGCGGCTGTTCGTGCGCGGCGTGCTGGACCAGGGCTACTGGCCGGAGACCGGCATCACGGCGCCCGACGACGCCGCCCTGCGCCGCGACCTGGAGCTCGCCGCCGCCGCCGGCTACAACCTCGTGCGCAAGCACCTGAAGCTGGAGGATCCGCGCTTCGTCCACCACGCCGACACGCTCGGCATGCTGCTGTGGGCCGAACCCGCCTCGGCCGGCCGCTTCTCCCCCGCCTCGACCGCCGCCTTCGCCGAGCAGATCGAGCCGATGGTGGAACGCGACGGCAACTCCCCGGCCGTCGTCATCTGGGGTCTGTACAACGAGGAGTGGGGCCTGGACTGGGACATCCCCGGAGACCCGGCCAAGCAGCGCGCCGCCGCCGACGCCTACGACCGGCTCAAGGCCCTCGACCCCACCAGGCCGGTCGTCGACAACTCCGGCTGGACGCACGTCAAGACGGATCTGCTGGACTGGCACTACTACGACGAGAGCGCCGCCTCCTGGGCCCGCACCATCGCGGATCTCCTCTCCGGCGAACGGGACGACTTCCCCGTGAAGCTGGGACCGGACTACGTCGTGCACAAGAAGCTCGCCGTGCCCGGGCAGCCGCTGCGCGGCCTGCCGAACCTCAACAGCGAGTACGGCGGTGGCTTCACCGGCCTGGAACGCGCCTGGCATCTGCGCTGGCAGACGCAGGAGCTGCGCCGCCACGACCGGCTCGCCGGATACGTCTACACCGAGCTGTACGACATCGAGCACGAGAGCGCCGGGCTGCTGGATTTCCACCGCGGTGCCAAGGACCTCGCCGGCGTCGACCCGGCGCACGTCAACGCGCCCACCACGCTCGTCCTGGACGTCACACCGGTCGCACCCGGCCGGGACCTCCTCACGCCCACCCGGGACTTCACCGTCGACGTACGCGTGTCCCACCACGGAAGCGAGCCCGTCACGGGGCTGCTGCACACCGCGTGGACGCCGGTGTACGGGCCGGCGCCCGCGGAACCGGGCGACGCCGTGCCCGGAGGCCGGGCGGAGGCCAAGCCGTACGTCCTGGGCTCCCCGGTCGCCGTCTCCGCCGCCCTGCCCGAGGGCTGGACCAGCGGACGACTGCATCTGTCACTGGTGGCGGAGGGTGCCGTCGTCGCCCGCGGCGCACTCGACGTGGACACCCGGACCGAACCGCACATCGGCGACGACCCGCGGGCCCGCACGGCCGAGTGACACGCCACCCGTCCTGGACCTCTCCCGCACCACCGACACCTGAAGGAGCCCTCACGTGCCGCCCAGCTGTGGGACTGCAACACCGCCACCGGCCAGCGCTGGTCCATCGCGCCGGACGGCACGCTGCGCGCGTTCGGCCGGTGTCTGGACATCGACGGCAACGGCACGGCCGACTTCACCAAGGTGCAGCTGTGGGACTGCAACGGCTCCGGCTGCGAGCAGTGGCGCCACCAGGCCGACGGTTCGCTGCTGAACCCCCAGCCCGGCCGCTGCCTGGACATCCCCTCCGGTGCCACGGCCAACGGCACACACCTGCAGATCTACGACTGCAACGGCCTCGGCACGCAGAAGTGGAACCTGCCCTCGTAGACGTCACCGCCTTCGCCCGCACAGGCCGGTGCGGGCGCCGCCGAACGCCAGGAAGGGAGAGGCGGTGCCCCGCACCGACCCGGCCGGTTTCGCACGGAACGCCTGGCAGGCCGTGCATCCGCGTCTGGAGGCAGGCTCGCGCGGGCAGCGGGGCCATCCGGGCGATCCCAGGCCGTGTCGGACCGTCGACACAGGACCGGTTGGCCATGCTGGGCCGGAATGGGCACCCTCAACCGGCGACAAGGAGCACGGCATGCCCACGGACCCGGTCGGACGATTCCTGGCGGCCCTGGACCCGGACCACCGGGAGGCCATCGGCGCCAAGCCGCGTGAGGAACAGGAACGGCTCGCGGCGGCCTGGGAACGGGAACTGGAATCGGACGACGAACTCGACACCCTCGACGAGCTGTCCCCGCCGGCCGCCGAAGAGGAGGCCGCCCGCCGCGTCCTCGGCGAAGAAGGCGAGTGACGGCTCGCGGCGCCGCGAGGAGGGCTGCCCGTTCCGGCCGGTGACGGCGGCTCGGCCGGAACGGGACCAGTATGGAGGGACTCAGCCAGATCGCACGGCACCGGCCCGGCCCCCGCCGGCTCCAGGCGTGAGCCCTTGAAGGAGCCGCCCAGCCGGCGGTCATGGCTCACCACGACCGGCATGCCGGGGTAGACGGCGAGCGCCTGCTCCATCTCCTCCACCACAACCGGCGGCAGACGGTTCGTCGGCTCGTCGAGCAGCGGCAGGTCCACCGGCCGCGCCGGCAGCCGGGCCAGGGTCGGCCGGCGTCGCTGCCCGGCGGACGGCGCGCCCATCGCAGTGGCGAGCGACCCCGGCCGGAACAGGCCGAGCGACGGCAGCTCCTCCCGTACTCATCGCGCAGCCCGGGCCGGCCGGCGGCGAAGGCATGGAGCACGGTGCGTTCGGGCTGTCCACGCTTCCCGGCCACTGCCGAACGGGCGGCGCCCACCGTGCTCTTCCCCCCTGATCAAGCGCACTCGCGGGCCCGGCTATCCTGACGGGCGTAACCGGACACGGGGTGCCCCCGCACGGGGGCTGAGATCACACCCGTCGAACCTGAACCAGTTAGGACTGGCGGAGGGATGTCGCATGTCATTGCCGTATGCCCACAGTGAGGCGGCCACCGCGGACGCACAGCGCGTCTTCGACGGACGGATGCCGGCGGCTCCCGGTGACCTCCGGGTGGAGGCGCGCGGCATCGCTCCGGTGCCCGAGGACGCCCGCTACGGCGGCCCCGGGCGGCTGTTCACCGTCTGGTTCGCCCCCAATCTGACCATGACCGGCGTGTTCACCGGCACGGTCGGCATCGCGCTCGGGCTGGACTTCGCCACCGCGCTCGTCGCCGTCGTGCTCGGTACTCTGCTGGGCGCGGTGCCCACGGCCTACCTGGGCACGTGGGGAAGCCAGACCGGCGCGGGACAGATGCCGCTGGCCCGGCTGGCCTTCGGCCGCGCCGTCACGTTGCCGGGGGCACTGCAATGGCTGTCGTCCATCGCGTGGGACGCGCTGATCGGCCTGTTCGGCGGGGATGCGCTGGCCCAGCTGTGCGGCTGGCCGTTCTGGTCGGGCGTCCTGGTGATGATGGCGGCCCAGGGTGCGTTGGGCGTGCTCGGGTACGAGGCCATCCACCGTCTGCAGACGGTGATGACCTTCGCTCTCGCCGCGGCCTTCGCCGTCGTGGCGGTGAAGCTGCCGGAGGGCACCCACGCCACGACGGCCGCCGCCGTGCACGGCGCCGACCGGGCCGGCGCGTTCGTCCTGACCTGTGCCATCGCGCTGAGCCTCGCCCTGTCCTGGGCTCCCTACGCCAGTGACTTCAGCCGTTACCTGCCGCGCACCGCGTCCCGTCCGCGCATGTTCTGGTGCACCCTGCTCGGCGTCAGCGTGTCCTTCGTGGCCGTTGAGGCGCTCGGCCTGTGGGGGGCGGCGGAGTTCACCGACCAGACCGCGCGCGGCGTGGACAGGCTGCTCGGCGGAGGCGCGCTGGGTGCGTTCGGACTGCTCGCGGTCGCCCTCGCGGCCCTGTGCAGCAACGCCATGAACGACTACAGCGGGTCGCTGGCACTGCAGACCATGGGTGTGCGCCTGCCCCGGCCGGTCGCCGCCGCACTCGCCGCGGTGCTCGGCTTTCCGCTGGTGCTCTGGATGCACGCGGCCGACACCACCGCGCGCTTCCAGAACGTGCTGCTGTTCGTGGGCTACTGGATCCCCGCGTTCGTGGCGATCGTGATCGTCGACTGGCTCGTCCGTGCCCGGGCCCGCGGCGGCAGCCCCGTCGACCTGGCGACGGAGACGGCCGCCCCGCAGCCGTGGTGGCCGGCGCTCACGGCCTTCGTCGTCGCTTTCGCCGCGGCGGTGCCGTTCATGAGCACCAGCCTGTACGTGGGCCCGGTCGCCCGGACGCTGCACGGCGCCGACCTCGCCTACCCGGTGGCGTTCGCCGCCGCTCTGCTCGTCTACACGCCGTTCCGCGTGCGGCGCCGGCCCTGACGCGCCTCACCGCCTCCCGCAGAACAATGTAGGGAGTCTCTTCAGGCTTCTTCCGCCGACCCCGGCCGTGCCTCGGGCCCGTCCGACCTCGGCCGCGCCTGGGGCACGTCTGTCTCCGCGGGCGCCTGCTGCGGCCGTCGGCCCGCGCGGCTGTCGGACTCCCGGCACTCAGGATTCCGGCACGGCCCGGGTTCCCAGACCGGCACCCAGGCCCCCAGGGTCTTGCGCCGTCGGACGACGGCCTCCACGGGCTGTCCGCAGACGGGGCAGACCTGTCCTTCATCGCCCATGGTCTCAGGGTAGGTCCGAGGGGATCTCGGCGCCGCCGTGACGCCGTGCGGCTGGCGCGCCACGGTTGGGTCCGCACAGGCTGCGACGCGCCGCGCCGAAGGCCCGCCGGTGGCGCTCCGGAGGGCCACCGAGACCCCGTCGAAGGGCCTCCAAAGCGCCTGTGAGTGTGATGCCACCCATAGGAGCCAGATCACGTCCTAAGGAGCGTCGTAGGGGACGGACCGGTCCGACCAGCCATGAAAACCATCAGAACACAATATTTCGGACATCCATCCTAAGTCGGGTAGTACGTCACATCTTTGCGCCCCGCCCCGGCCGTGGCTAAACATGGCTGTCGTCGCACCGAGACGGAGCACCACGGAATCCCCCCGGATCCTCCCGCCCCGGCCCGCGACACAGGGGTCCCGCCCCGAGGCCACCGCGACCGACCGCGGCCGGCACCACGACGACGTTCCTCATCACTGGAGAGTTCCTTCCGTATGACGATCACCCGCA
>NZ_MUBM01000560.1:0-7299 GCF_002154505.1 Streptomyces carpinensis
GCCGGCATGCCGGCCTCCTCGACCTCCTTCGGCTTCGTGCACGCGGTGCGGGAGATCGGCGCGCGCCGGGTGGCGGTCGCGGCGCCCTACCCCGACGACGTGACCGCCCTGTTCGTGGACTTCCTGCGCGCCGGGCAGGTGGAGGTGACCTCGGCGCACAGCGCCGGGACCACCACGGCGGCAGAGGTGGCCGCCTGGGGCGAGGCGGAGGTCCTGGCCCTGGCGCGGCAGGCGAAGGCCGGGGACGCCGACGCGGTGCTCCTGCCGGACACCGCCCTGCACACCGTCTCCCACATCCCGGCCCTGGAGCAGGAGCTCGGCACACCCGTCCTCACCGCGAACCAGGTGACCGTGTGGGAGGCCCTGCGGCTCACCGACCGCCGTGTCAACGCCCCGGGACTGGGTGCGCTGTTCACCCGGGAGCCGATCGTCCAGGTGTGAGGCGGCCCGGGTCGCCGCGTGTGCGACGGGCCGGGTCCCGCGTGACGCCCCGGGCGGGTTGCGGCTGCGGTCGCGGGGGCGTTACCTGGAAGTGTCCGGCGGTGCAGCGAGAACGCCCCTGGGGCCCGGCAGCACCCGGCGGTTCGGTCTACCTGTGTGTCCCGCCCCCGGCAGCGGCCCGTCGTCGCCGTCGGCGTCCAGCGTCCGACGCGGAGGTGACCCAGGTGAAAGCCGTCGTCTATGAGAAGCCCTACAACGTGGTGGTGCGGGACGTCGACGACCCGCGGATCCAGCACCCCAACGATGTGATCGTCCGGGTCACGTCGTCCGCGATCTGCGGCTCGGACCTGCACATGTACGAGGGCCGCACGGCCGCGGAGCCGGGCATCGTCTTCGGGCACGAGAACCTCGGCATCATCGAGGAGGTCGGCAGCGGCGTGACCTCCCTGTCCGAGGGTGACCGGGTCGTGATGCCGTTCAACGTCGCGTGCGGGTTCTGCAAGAACTGCCTCGCGGAGAAGACCGGGTTCTGTCTGACGGTCAACCCCGGCTTCGCCGGCGGAGCCTACGGATACGTGGCGATGGGCCCCTACCTCGGGGGCCAGGCGGAGCGGGTGCGTGTGCCCTACGCCGACTTCAACTGCCTGAAGCTGCCGCCCGGGGAGGAGCACGAGACCGACTTCGTGCTGCTCGCGGACATCTTCCCGACCGGGTACCACGGCTGTGAACTCGCCCAGGTCTCGCCCGGGGAGTCCGTGGCCGTCTTCGGCGCGGGACCGGTGGGCCTGATGGCCGCCTACTCGGCGCTGCTGCGCGGCGCCTCCAAGGTGTTCTCGGTGGACCGGGTGCCGGAGCGGCTCGCCAAGGCGGAGGAGATCGGGGCCGTCCCCATCGACTTCACCAAGGGCGACCCGGCCGAGCAGATCAAGGAGCAGACGGACGGCGAGGGCACCGACAAGGGCGTGGACGCCGTCGGCTACCAGGCCCAGTCGCACAAGGACGTCGGCCACGAGGAGCCCGCCGTCGTCCTCAACACGCTCGTGGAGACGGTACGGCCCACCGGCATGCTCGGCATACCGGGGCTGTACGTACCCTCCGACCCGGGCGGGCCCGACGAGCACGCCAAGCACGGCCAGCTGCTGGTCTCCATCGGCCGGATGTTCGAGAAGGGCCAGCAGATGGGCACCGGCCAGTGCAACGTCAAGCGGTACAACCGCCAGCTGCGCGACCTGATCATCGCCGGGCGCGCCAAGCCCAGCTTCGTGGTCTCCCACGAGCTGCCCCTGGACCAGGCGCCCCAGGCGTACGAGAAGTTCGACAAGCGGATCGAGGGCTACACCAAGGTGGTCCTGCACCCGGGACACGCGCTGGCGGCGTGAGAGACGGGTGAGGGAATAAGCGGAGAGCGTCTCCTGTTAGGACCGGGCAGGACAAGCGCACGGCACACACAGGAGGCGCCCCCGTGTTGGCGAACGAGATCCGCGGCGAAGCCCTCGGCACCGCACCCGTACCCCTCTCCGTACTGGACCTGGTGACCGTGGGAGCGGGCCGCACCGCCACGGACGCGCTGCGCACGAGCGTCGCGATCTCCCGCCTCGCGGAGAGCAGGGGCTACCACCGCTACTGGGTTGCCGAGCACCACTCCATGCCGGGCGTCGCCTCCTCCTCGCCGGCTGTGATCCTCGCGCACCTCGCCGCCCACACCGAACGCATCCGCCTCGGCTCGGGCGGTGTCATGCTGCCGAACCACGCCCCGCTGGTGATCGCGGAGCAGTTCGGCACCCTGGAGGCCATGGCCCCCGGCCGGGTCGACCTGGGCCTCGGCCGCGCCCCCGGCACCGACGGCGCCACCGCCGCCGCCCTGCGCCGCACGGACCACCTGAACGAGGGCGCCGACGACTTCCCCCAGCAGCTCGCCGAACTCACCCGCTTCCTCGACGACGACTTCCCCGACGGCCACCCCTACGGCCGTATCCACGCCGTCCCCGGCCCGATCCAGGCTACCTCCCCGGGTGGTGTGCAGTCCCCCCACCGGCCGCCGATCTGGCTGCTCGGCTCCTCCGGCTTCAGCGCCCGCCTGGCCGGCATGCTCGGTCTGCCGTTCGCCTTCGCCCACCACTTCTCCGCGCAGAACACCATCCCGGCCCTGGACCTCTACCGCGAGTCGTTCCGCCCCAGCGCGGTCCTCGACGCCCCGTACGCCCTGATCGGCGTCGCGGCCCTCGCCACCGACGAGGAGAAGGAGGCGCGCCGCCAAGTGCTGGCCGCCGCGCTGAACATGGTCCGGCTGCGCACCGGCCGCCCCGGCCTGGTCCCCACCCCCGAGGAGGCGGAGGCATACGAATTCAGCCCGATGGAACGGGACTTCATCGCCTCCTGGAACGCCAACGTCATCCACGGCACCCCGGACGAGGTCCGCTCCGGCCTCGACGACCTCCACAAGCGCACCGGCGCCGACGAGTTGATGATCACGAGCAACGCCCACAGCGGAGACGTGCGCCTGCGCAGTTACGAACTCATCGCGGACGCCTACGGGTTGCCCGCCTCGTCCCCGTCGCCGACTGGGGCCTGAGGCCGCCAGGGTCCTTCGTTCGGATCGGGCCGGATCAGGGAGCGGGGTCTGGTGCGTGCGGCCGCGAGGCGGAGGAGGGTGTGGCCGCGACGGGGGTCCCCCTGCTCGTTGGGAGCCTGGGGGCGTCGGCGACCGACGACGACGCCGCTGGGGGCACAGCCCACGCCCTTGAGGCAGTGTGGGAGTGCGTGCCAGGCCCCGCGAGCCCGGCATGATCCGAACGGGAGACCCTAGCGGCGCCCGCAGGCGTGGCCGTCGAGGAGTTCGGAGATGCGGTCCGGTGAGACCGGCCGGGAGTACAGCCAGCCCTGTCCGGTGTCGCAGCCGATGCGGCGCAGCCGGCTGGCCTGGTCGGAGGTCTCCACGCACTCGGCGGTGACGGTCAGCCCCAGCCGGTGGGCGAGCTGGATCATCGCCTCGACGATCACCTCGTCGGCGGGGTTCGGCCGGCTCGCCGCGGCCTCCCGCGTCCCCGTCTCCCGCGGCTCCCGCGTCTCCCGTTCCTCGTACTGGAAACCGCGCACGAAGGACCCGTCCAGCTTCAGCGCCGACACCGGCAGGCGGCTGAGGTAGGCCAGGTTGGAGTAGCCGGTGCCGAAGTCGTCGATGGCGATGTGCACGCCCATGTCGCTGAGGGCCCGCAGCGCCTGAAGCGGCCGTCCGGCCGAGCCCATCACCGCCGACTCGGTCAGCTCCAATTGAAGCAGGTGCGGCGCCAGTCCGGTCTCCGTGAGCACCTGGGCCACGTCCGTGACCAGGTCGGAGTCCCACACCTGACGGACCGCGACGTTGACGCTGACGAAGATCGGCGGCTCGTCCGGGTGGTCCAGCTGCCAGCGCCGGGCCTGGCGACAGGCGGTGGCCAGGATCCAGCGGCCGAGCGGCACGATCGAACCGTCCTCCTCCGCCAGTGTGATGAACCGATTCGGCGTCAGCACGCCGAACTGCGGGTGCCGCCAGCGCACCAGCGCCTCGACACCCCGCAGCCGCCCGTCGTCCATGCCGACCAGCGGCTGGTACTCCAGCGTGAACTCGCCTCGCTCGATGGCCGCGCGCAGCGTGGAGACCAGCGCCTGACGGGTCATGCGGTGCGCGTTGCGCTCGGGGTCGAACAGGGTCCAGCGGGCCCTGCCGTCCGCCTTCGCCCAGTACAGGGTGGTGTCGGCCGCCTGCATCAGGGCGGTGGCCGAGGTCCCGGCGGTCTGCCGCTCGACCACGCCGATCGACGCCGACACCGACAGCCGTCTGCCGAAGATCTCGAACGGCGCCTGAAGGACCGTCAGCACCGACTCGGCCAGGTCGGCGAGCTGTTCGGTGCCGGTCGAGTCCTCGACGAGCAGCGCGAACTCGTCGCCGCCGAGCCGGGCCACCAGCGGGGCGCCGGCCCGGCCGTGGCCGGCCGCGTCGGCGCAGTTCGTCAGCCGCTGGGCCACGGCCGCGAGCAGCCGGTCGCCGAAGCGGTGGCCGAGGGTGTCGTTGACCGCCTTGAAGCCGTCGAGGTCCAGGTAGCACAGGCCGATCCGGCCGGTCCCGCCGTGCTCGTGCGACTCCGCGGACGCCGTGGGCTCCGCCTCCAGTGCGGCGGAGAGGCGCTCGAAGAACAGCGTGCGGTTGGGCAGCCGGGTCACCGGGTCGTGCATCCGTACGTGCCGCAGCCGGGCCTGGAGTTCGCGCCGGGCGCTGACGTCGGTGATGGACAGCAGCACGCCGGGGGGCCCGGGTGTGCTCTCCGGCGGCGGTGGGTGTTCGGGGGGCAGGGGGGCGACCGTGACCTGGACCCACAGCGACCGGCCGTCGGCGTGTTTCAGGCGGCGGGTGCAGCGCAGCCGGGCCTGCCGGCCGTGCAGGACCTCGCGGTAGGCGTGCCAGGTGCGGGTGTCGGAGGCCAGGTCCACCAGGTCGGCGGCGACCTGCCCGGCGAGTTCGCCGGGTTCGCTGCCGAGCAGCGCGCCGAAGGTGCCGTTGGCGCTGACGACCAGCCCCGCGCCGTCGAGCACGGCCATCGCCAGGGGAGCGGTGTCGAAGACCGAGCGGAAGGGCTGGCTCGCGGGGGCGGCGGAAGCGACCGGCGCGGGTTCGGCCAAGTCGGTGAATCCGGCCGGAACGAGGGCCGGTTCCGCCATCGGAGTGAGGTCGGGCGCGGCGAGGGCCGCCGGCGAGGGTGTCGGCCCGGGTCCCGGGGCGGGCTCGGACGGGACGATCGGAGGCGTCGGGAGAGGGGTCGGGGCGGTGGTGGCGCCTGCCCCTCCCTCGCCGACGGCGGCGACGGCCGTTCCGGTACCGAACGGCTTCGTAACATCACTCTGTGTGACTTTCGGCCGGATGAGGTCTGCCGCGGGCGTCGGCCCTTCGGACGTTCCGCTCACCGCTCGCTCCCGCAGTGCACTCGGTCTTCGTATCGGTCTCGTCGGGCGGCCGGCCGGATGACGCACGGCCGCCGGGCCCGTGTCCGCGCAGGAAAGTGCCAGGAAAGTGTGCCGATCATAGATGCTGGCGCCTGACCCGTTCCAGCCACTTGCCGGTGTTGCGAGGTGGCGGGTCCTTCTCGCAGATTGTTTCTGCTCGCACTTGGACGGGTTCTTCTGACGACCGACCACTTGTGACGTTCCGTGAGTGGTTCGGGGGTGTCGTCCCCCGGAGCCGCCATCGCCCCGGACGACGTGCGGGCCATGGCTGCGAACACCGTGCGGACCACGGCTCGGTGCGGCGCGAACTCGGGTCACTCACCTTCCCTCACCCTTCCGGTGCAGACAAACAGGGCGTACCTCTACAAACTCCCACAGGCTGGGTGCGGTGTCCCCGCGAACCGCACCCGGAGGTCCCCCGTGCCGCGTCAGCTTCCTTTGAAGGTGCTCACCCGTGACGCCCTCAAAGCGCTGGGCGGCGCAGGGGTGCGGCCCCGACTGCGCAGCGCCGCGGCCGTGTTCTCCGTCATGTCGGCGGTCGCCGCCACCTCGATCCTGAGCGGTCCGTCGGTCGCCGAGCCGTTCTCGCCCGTGCCCTGCGAGCTGCCGCGGACCGATGTGCACCACTCGGAGGGAGTGGACTCCTGGAACTCCGCCTACGTCCGGCCGACCAAGCCGATCGACGCCGTGATGATCTTCCTGTCCTTTCCCGACTCGACCCCGCTCACCACCCCGGCGGAACTCGCCGCCGACTACTTCCCGTCCACCAGCCAGTTCTACGAACGGGCGTCCTACGGCCGGTTCAAGCTGCGGCCGCATCCGCTCAAGCAGTGGATCCGGATGCCGAGGGCGTCCACCGCGTACGCCATCCACCGCGACTGGAACGCCGCCCGCCGGGCCGCCTACCTGCGCGACGCGCTCGCCGCCGCCGACCCGAAGGTGGACTTCTCGCGCTACGGCGTCGTCTACTTCGTGGCCGACCCGGATGCGCCCGGTGTCGACTCGGACGCCACGAAGGTCGTCAACCTGCAGACCCCGCTGCGAGCCGACAACACGGACATCCGGCGGGTGGTGACGGTGTTCGAACGGCATCCGCCGGACCGGCTGGTGCTCGCGCACGAGACCGGACACGTCTTCGACCTGCCGGACCTGTACCACGCCCCCGCGGACGACAAGGGTGACTGGGACACCTATGTGGGGGACTGGGACCTGATGGGCAGCCAGTTCGCCCTCTCACCCGACTTCTTCGCCTGGCACAAGTGGCGGCTCGGCTGGCTGGACCCCCGTCAGGTGGCGTGCGTGCGGGGAACCAAGCCGACCCGGCTGACGCTGGAGCCGGTGGAGGTGGGCCCGGCGGGCACGGGCCCGTCGGCGGCGGGTGCCGCCGGACGGCCGCTGTTCGGGCTGGGCGGCGGCACGAAGCTCGCGGTGGTGCGGACCGGGAGCCACAGCGCACTGGCCATCGAGGCGCGGGAGTCGCTGGGGAACGACGTCACCGCGTGCCGGGAGGGGGTGCTGGTGTACCGGGTGCGCAGCGGGACGGAGTCGGGCGAGGGGCCCATCCGGGTGGTCGACACCCATCCGCACACCTCGGCCTGCCCGGAGAACTCCGTCTACCCGCCGCTCGCGGACGCGCCCCTCGGGGTGGGCGAGAGTTTCACGGTGCCGGGCGACCGTGTCCGGGTGGAGGTGGAGGACCGCACACCTTCGGGGGCCTACACGGTCGTGATCACGCCCGGCTGACGCCGCGGATCGGCCGACGCCATGGCCGCGCCCGGCCGGCCCCGCGGCCGGTGGTGAAGGTGCGCGGAAACGACGAAGGCGAGAAGCTCGCGTTTCCGCGAAACTCCTCGCCCTCGCCATCGTGCGCCGCCAGGGACT
>NZ_MUBM01000560.1:7330-7761 GCF_002154505.1 Streptomyces carpinensis
GCTAGCGGCGCCTGCTGACGTCGTAGACATTAGCACCCTGGTCGGCGGGAGGAAAAATCGAAATCCGTACGGCCGCTCGGGCCGCCCGCACGGCCGCCCAGAGCAGGATCTCCGGGCCCGGCAGCCACGGGTGGCGGGTGTCCGGGGCGACCAGCCAGCGGGACGCGGACCGCCCGAGTCCGGCGCCGCCGACCGGGGCGGGGACGGTCACCGCGTCGCCGTTGCCGTGGCACAGCAGCGGGGGAACGCCGCCGGTGCGGCCGGTGCCGCCCTCCCGGCCCCGCGACCCCCACTCCTCCCACTCCAGCAGCGACGGAAGCCGGTGTGCGGTGCCCGGGGCGGCGAACAGCAGCATCCGCCCGCGGTGGACGGCCACCGGGCCCGATCCAGGGCCCTCGTCCCACAGCAGGTCCAGCATCCGGCGGCCGAAG
>NZ_MUBM01000561.1 GCF_002154505.1 Streptomyces carpinensis
TGTGGGTTCCTTCGCTCGGTGGGCGGGGTCAGGGTGTGGTGGAGTGCGGGGTCAGGGTGTAGCGGACGGTCTGGGCGCTGATGAGGCCGTCGCGGAAGACGAAGGTGTCGAGGCCGTCGGTGACCTGGTGGCCTGAGGTGGAGGCGCTCCACTGCAGGAACAGCACCTCGCCCGCGAACTGCGGGGAGAGCCGCCAGTCGGCATGCGGAAGGTCGGCCAGCAGACGGCCGATGACCTGCCGGACTCCGGCCCGCCCGCGGAAGACCCCGGCCGGGGTGATGACGACGGCGTCCTCGGTGTAGTTCCGGCTGATCAGGTCGAGATCTCCGGTGCCGAGGCGGTTCGAGTGGTCGGCGAAGACCTCCTGCGGTGTGCGAGACATCAGCTGAGCACCTTCAGCGCGGTGGTGGCGAAGGCGTGGTCCTGCTCCGGGGCGCCGCCGCCGATGCCGAGGGCGCCGATCAGTCGGCCGTCGCGGTGGACGGGGACGCCGCCGGCGATGAACAGCAGCGGGCGGTCCAGGGCGGTCGGCAGGGTGTGGAACGGGCCGCCGGGCTGGACGGCCTCGACCAGGTCGGCGGTGGGGGCGTTCAGCTGAAGGGCGGTGTAGGCCTTGCGAGTGCTGGTCTCGCCGGAGATCAGCACGGCGCTGTCGTCGCGGCGGAAGGCGAGCAGATGCCCACCCGCGTCCAGGACGGTGACGCTGACCGGGACGCCGGCCGCATCCGCGGCGGCGCGGGCGGCGTCTATGAGGTTCTCGGCGTCGGTGGTGGAGAGCGGGGTGACAACGCTGATGTTCACGGTCTTTCTCCGGAAGTCGAAGTGATGACTGGTCAGGCGGCCGGTCAGTGATGGAGGACGGAGGAGCGAGGGGCGGCGATCGGTGCGGCGGCCTGGCGAGCGTGGGTGTGTCGCTCGAGGGCGGCGGACCAGAAGGCGATGACGAGGGCGGCGGCGGCGAGGATGGCGCCGACCCAGTTCGGGGCGGTGTATCCGAGGCCGTCGGCGATGACGATTCCGCCGAGCCAGGCCGAGAGCGCGTTGCCGAGATTGAACGCCCCGATGTTCACGGCGGAGGCCAGGGTGGGGGCGCCGTGAGCCTGGTCCAGCACTCGCTTCTGCAGCGGGGGCACGGTGGCGAAGCCGAGGGCGCCGACGAGCAGGATGGTGACGGCGGCGAGGACCTTGTTGTGGGCGGTGAGGGTGAACAGCGCCAGTACGACGGCGAGGCCGCCGAGGGTGGTGTAGAGCATGGGCAGCAGAGCGCGGTCGGCGTAGCGGCCCCCGAGCAGGTTGCCGAGGAACATGCCGACGCCGAACAGCACCAGGAGCCAGGTGACCGCGCCGTCGGAGTAGCCGGCGACGTGGGTCATCATCGGGGCGATGTAGGTGATCGCCGCGAAGACGCCGCCGAAGCCGAGCACGGTCATCGCCATGGCCAGGATGACCTGGGCGTTGCGGAAGGCGGCCAGTTCCCGGCGCAGGCGGGCGCCCTCCGGGCGTGGCATGGCGGGGACGAGCTTGGCGATGCCGAACAGACCGACGACGCCGAGTGCCGCGACGAGACCGAAGGTGGTCCTCCAGCCGACGGCCTGGCCGACGAAGGTGCCCAGTGGCACACCGACGATGTTCGCGACGGTCAGCCCGGTGAACATGGTGGCGATGGCGCCGGCCTTCTTGTCCGCGGCGACCAGATCGGCGGCGACGACGGAGCCGATGCCGAAGAACGCGCCGTGGGCCAGGGAGGTCACGATGCGGCCGGTGAGCATCAGCGGGAAGCTCGGCGCGAGCGCGGAAAGCAGGTTGCCGACCACGAACAAACCCATCAGCAGCATGAGCATCTTCTTGCGGCTGACCTTGGTGCCGAGCACGGTCATCAGCGGGGCACCGACGAGGACCCCGAGCGCGTAGCCGGTGACCAGCAGGCCCGCGGTGGGGATGGAGACGCCGTAGTCTCCGGCGATCTCGGGCAGCAAGCCCATGATCACGAACTCGGTGGTTCCGATCCCGAAGGCCCCGATGGCCAGGGCGAAGAGAGCGAGAGGCACGGGCTCAACCCTTCCGTTATTGCTTGAGTGAGCTCTTAGCGCGCCTCCACAATAGTTGCAGACGAGCTATAAGTGCAACTGCGGGTAGTGCGTGTGTGCTGGACCTCAAGGGGTGCGCAGCGGTGACTCAGGCAGGGGAGGCCCGTCTTCTGGGCCGATCGACTGATGAGAGGCCGTGGCGGCGTGGCTCATCCACGGGAGTCCTCGCAGCGAAGCGGGTCGGATGCGAAGCGGGGGGAGCTGTTCCGGCTCATTCCGCCGGTGGGGAGGGGACCGCTGCCCGGTCGGGGGG
>NZ_MUBM01000562.1 GCF_002154505.1 Streptomyces carpinensis
GGTGCGGGGTGGTCCGACGCGGGGGGCAACAGGCCTGCACCTCCGTACTCGGGGAAACCGTTGTGATCCGGCGGCGCCGTGTGGACGACGGCGCCCTCGGTGGCGGCAGCACGGGCGCCCGCCCCCGTCAGGGCACCCTGGTCGGTGCCGGCCTGGTGCCGGCCGGTGCCCGTCAGCCGGGGTTCCGGCTCGCTCTCCACGGCCCGGCCGGCGGCGACCGCCGCCGACTGGAGCTGGTCGACGACGGGCGAGGAGGTCTCCTCCAGCAGCTCGACGGGGAGCACCACCAGGGCGAGCGTGCCGCCGTAGTCGGACTCGCGCAGCACCACCTTGATGCCGTGCCGCTCGGCGAGCCGGGCCACCACGAAGTGGCCGAGGCGCGGGTCCTCGCCGAACGCGGTCATGTCGACCCTGGGCGGCTCGGCGAGCAGGCCGTTGGCCCGCTCCAGCAGGTCCGGGGGCATGCCGAGGCCCTGGTCCTCCACATGCACGGCCAGGCCCTTGGCGACCCGGGTGGCGCTGACCGTCACCTGAGTGTCCGGCGGGGAGAAGCTGGTGCCGTTCTCGATGAGTTCGGCCAGCAGATGCGTGACGTCGGCGACCGCACGGCCGGCCAGGGCCACCCGCCGGTCCGCCGGCGTGTTCCTCACCCTGACCCGGGTGTACTGCTCGGTCTCCGCCACTGCGCTGCGCATCACGTCGGTGATCGCGACGGGCCGGGTCATGCGGCGGCTCGGCGGAGCGCCGCTGAGGATCATCAGGTTCTCCGCGTGCCGCCGTACGCGGGTGGCCAGATGGTCGACGCGGAAGATGTCCTTGAGCAGGTCCGAGTCCTCGTGCTTGCGCTCGAGGTCGTCCAGCAGCGCGATCAGCCGGTGGATCAGGACCTGGGCGCGGCGGATGAGCTGTCCCACGACCTTGTCCGAGCCCTGCCGTCCCTGGGACTGCCGCAGCGCGGACTGAGCGGCGACGTGCGTCAGTTGGTCGACGGCCGAGGACAGCCGCCCGATCTCGTCGCCCGCCTGCTGCCGCCGGGGGGCGAGCGCGGCCGGATCGACCCGTTCGCCCCTTTCTATTCGGGCCAGCAGCTCGGGGAGCCGGTATGCCGCCAACTGCTCGGTGCCCGCCTGGAGTTCGGACAGCTGCTCGGACAAGCGGTCGGACTCGGTGAGGCGGCCGATCATCGAACGACGGGTGCGCAGCGCCAGCACAGCGGCTGCCGCCAGCGCTGCCAGTGCGGCCGCCGTCCCCAGCAGGGTGGCCAGCAGCAGTTCCCCGGCCCGGTCCGTGGCGCGGTCGGCCCACGCCGCCAGAGAGGTGCCGCCCAGCGTCTGGAAGTCAGCGACAACGCTGTCGGCGGCGGCCGGCCAGGCGGTGGCACCCTTCGGCACGGCGGCGCCCCGGCCGCCGCCGACGGCCTTCTCGACGGAACCCACGGTGCTCCACTGCGCGCCGGAGGTGATCCGCACGTACGCGGCGGCCGCATCACCGGGCAGGTCCTCGGTGATCAGGACCGCCCGCGCGGCTTGCTGGAACCCCACGTACTGGCCGAAGCGGGCGCGGTCGGCCTCCGGGAGGCGGCGAGCGGGCAGGGCGGCGGAGACCAGCGCGTCCTCGCGCGCCAGCATCTCGGTGATCTGCGCCAGCGCCACCGTCGCGGTGCCGGCGCGGTCCAGTGTGCCGTCGTCGCTGCGTACGGCCGCGGTGAGCAGGGCCAGGCCCTGGGAGACGGTGTCGGTGAAGTACCCGAAGGCGTCGTCGGACGACAGCTTCCTCGCGTCGACCGCGGACCGGCGGTCCGCCAGCGACGCCAGCGCGCCGTCGAAGACCTCGGCCCGGCGCCGCAGCGTGGCCGTGTCCGGGCCGTTCGCCTGCCGCTGGTAGTCGGCGAGGGTGGCGTCGGTCTTCTTGCGGGCCGCGTCCAGGTCCGCCCGGGCGGCGTCCGTGCGGGCCGCCTGCCACACGGCGGTGAGCCGGCGCTCCTCCTGCAGCCGTGTCAGCAGCTCCTGCGCGGGCCGGGCCAGGGACGTGACGTGGCCGGCCTCGGTGTGCAACTGGACCTGGTCGTCCACGAGTCCGGCCGCCGTGTATCCCCACAGGCCGCTGACGCAGACCGCGGGGATGACGAAGGGGAGGACGAACGAGGATCGCAGTGATCTCGGGTAAGCGGCGCGGTGACGTGTCCGCCGGTCGCGGGTGCCTGGCATCTGATTCCTCGTACAGCAGCGGTACAGCGGTGCGGGCAGTTGCGCGCGACGTCCGACGATCCCCGCGCTGTGGCCTGGTGGCTCACCGTGATCGAAGTCGGCGCGAGCTGCACGGTATCAGGATCATCGCGCAGCGTCATATGCGGCCTGTGACAACTGGCCTGTAACCCCACGTGAGTTGGTGGCACCTGTCATAGCAGCGCGAGCAGCCGGGGTGTGTACAGCGCACTGGCGGAGGCGATACCGGCCACCATGTCGAGGTAGATCGCGGTGAGTTCCGGGTCCGACTGCACCGCACGCAGCAGGGAGAGACGCTGCTCGTGGGGGTCCAGCCGGGCGGCGCCCAGCGTCGCCTCGTAGCCCGGTACGAGACGCGCCCTGGCGTCCTCGGCGAATCGGGCCAGCGCGGCGTCCAGTAGCGCGGGATCGCCACCCAGCGTGCCGGTCACCGCCTCCACCAGCGCCTCGACCTGCTGGAAGGCGTCACTGATGCCGCGTGCCGTGATGGAGTCCTTGTGGTGCGCGGCGTCGCCCACGAGGACCCAGCCGGGTCCGGTCGGCTGCCGGAAGAAGTTCTCCTGGTCGCCGCAGCCGTGCAGGCGCTCCGTCGGTTTGGCGCCGGCCAGCCGGTCGTGCAGGGCGGGCGCGGTGGCGCGTATCTGCTCCATGTAGGCGCGGTGCGCGTCGGTGCGGACCTCCGCGAAGCGGGCCTGCGGGAAGTAGGCCAGGACGAGGGTCGCCGCGTCGTTGGTGGGCACCGTGGCCACCCAGCCGCCGGGCCGCTCGTACAGCTCCAGATCGGCGGGGACGTCCTGCCAGTAGGTGTAGTACGCGCAGGTCAGCCGGGGGTCCCGCGCGGTGTACGGCGCCGCCGCGAGCCGGGCGACGGTGGAGCGCATCCCGTCCGCGCCGATCACCAGGTGTGCGCGCTCGGTGAAGGCGCGACCGCCGTGGCTGCCCTCGACGCCGACGACACGGCCGCCGTCGTCGCGCAACAGACCAGTCACCCGGCAGTGGTCGCGGTACTCGGCGCCGGCCGACGTGGCCGCGTCGACCAGGAGCGCGTCCAGGACGTGGCGCCGCGGCGCGAACCCGGCACGCTGTCCCTCCACACCGCGGGCGCAGCCCTCGATGTGGATGTCTGCGACCTCGTAGACCGCGCGCTCGATTGGCGGGCAGCCCGAGGCGCGCACCCGCTCCAGCAGCCCCCATCGGGCGAGTGCGGCGACGCCGGGCTGGTGGACCAGGTGCGTGGACAGGGTGTCGGAGCCGTACGCCGCCTTGTCCAGCAGGAGCACCCGGTACCCGGCCCGGGCCAGCAGCAGGGCGGTGGGCGCGCCGGCGCAGCGCGCCCCCACCACGATGGCGTCGTACATGCGGATGCCTCACAACAGACGTGGGTGAACGATGAGTCGGAAAACGGGGGGAGCAGGCGGAAGAAGGAAGAAGACAAGAAGGAGGGAGAAGAAGGCAGAGGAAACAGGAAGGGGACCAGGGGGAGCAGGGGGGAAGGGGGACCTGCGGGCGCCGATGGTCAGCGTGGGCG
>NZ_MUBM01000563.1 GCF_002154505.1 Streptomyces carpinensis
CACGTCCAGGTAGTGGTCGACGACCGAGTCGGCTATCGCGTACAGCACCGCCGTCGGACCCTTGCCGAGCATCTCGGGCTCCTGCTCGAGACGGCGCCGTACGACGGCCAGCCCGTCACCCTCACCGTGGCGGACCGTCACCACGAACGAGTCACCCAGGAAGATCATGATCTCGCCGGTCGAGACGGCGTCGCTGCGCGGCTCGTACATCACCGGTTTCAGCACCACGAACAGCGAGTCGTCGTAGATCTCCAGCTTGGGCCGCTGATGGGCCTTAAGGGCGTCCTCGACCGCCAGCGGATGGAGTGCGAACTCCTCGCTGACCAGGTCGAACTCCTCGGCGCTCGGCTCGTGCAGCCCCATCCACACGAAGCCCCCGGCCGTCCGCGCCTCGGCCAGGGCGTCGGAGAAGTCCCTCGCACCCTCCGCGCGGTGCCCGTCACGGTAGATGCCACAGTCGACGATCACAGAGTGTGTTCTCCCTTCGCCCGGCGGCCGCCGG
>NZ_MUBM01000564.1:0-173 GCF_002154505.1 Streptomyces carpinensis
CCCCTCGACCACCCCGGAGCCACCCCCGCGGTCACCCGGTCGGCCGATGCCCCGGCCGACTTCCTCCAAAAGCTCTGCGTCAAGCTCTCGCCAGAACCTTCAAACATCCGGGTGACGTGATCTTGACCTCTATTGCTTTCCGCCGCCCGCATGCTAGGCTCGCCACCAAGTTG
>NZ_MUBM01000564.1:210-6503 GCF_002154505.1 Streptomyces carpinensis
GTGGTTCAACGCCGAAAAGGGCTTTGGCTTCATTGCCCAGGAAGGCGGCGGCCCCGACGTCTTCGTCCACTACTCCGCGATCAACGCGACCGGTTTCCGCTCCCTCGAAGAGAACCAGCAGGTGTCCTTCGACGTCACCCAGGGCCCGAAGGGCCCGCAGGCGGAGAACGTCACCCCGGTCTGAGCGAATCTCGCGCAGTACCAGATCTTGAGTGCAGTACCCAAGGAGCCCCGCGCCGGCCAGGCGACGGGGCTCCTGCCTTTGTGTGCCGGGGTTCCCGGTCCCTGCCTTTGTGCGCGGGCGGCCCCGTAGCGGCCGGAAGCTTCGGTGAATTCTCCGCGAACTCTTTTCCCGCGGTCCGCAAAACTCCCTCCCCGACCACCTGTCTGCCCGCCCTGCCCGTCTGCCCTCCGCCCGTCCGCGCCCCTGTGCGCCCGCGCACGGCAGGCGTTGTCAGTGGGCCCCTCTAGAGTCCCCGGGCATGACGACGGACTCGACGCACCCGAACGACCCGACGCTCTCGAACAACCCGACGCCCTCCACCGGCCCGACGGACTTCCTCACCACCACCCGCACCTTCTACGACGCCATCGCCGAGGACTACGCCGAGCACTTCCGCGGGCAGGACGTGGCCAAGCCCGTGGACCGCGCGGTGCTCACGGCCTTCACCGAACTCGTGGGCAAGGGCGGTGAGGTGGCGGACCTCGGATGCGGCCCCGGACGGGTCACGGCACGTCTGGCCGCGCTGGGGACGGCCGTGTTCGGCCTGGACCTGTCGGCGTCGATGCTCGCCGTCGCCCGCCGGGAGAATCCGGGGCTGCGGTTCGAGCAGGGCTCGATGCTGGAGCTGGACGTTCCCGACGGCGCGCTCGCCGGGGCCCTCTCCTGGTACTCCTCGATCCACACGCCCCTGGACCGGCTGCCGTCCCTCTTCGCGGAGTTCCACCGCGTCCTCGCACCGGGCGGGTATCTGCTGATCGCCTTCCAGGTCGGCGACCAGCCGCTCCGCCTGGAGCAGCCCTTCGGCCACCCGGTCTCGCTGGACTTCGAGCGGCGCCGGCCGGAACGGATCACCGGACTCCTGACCGAGGCCGGTTTCGCGCCGCACTCCCGGACGGTGCGGGAACCGGACGAGGCGCTCGGGGAGTCGGCCCCGCAGGCGTTCCTGATCGCCCGCAAGCCGGGGACGGCCACCGCTCGGACCGCTTAGACCTGCGGGCTGCGAGCGGTGGCCGCACAACACGACCAGTCGGGTCGGTGCGGGTCCATACAGGACCCGCCGGGCCCGTACGCCGCCCGCGGCCCGCGCCCCACGCACGGGCGGCCGGTGCTTCCCCCGCCGGCACTCACCCCCCGTACAGCCCTTCCACCGCCCGCGCGAAGTCCCGCATGATCGCCTCCCGGCGCAGCTTCATCGACGGCGTCAGATGGCCCGCCTCCTCCGTGAAGTCGACGGGCAGCACGGCGAAACGGCGGATCGACTCGGGGCGGGAGACCAGCTTGTTGGCCTCGTCGACGGCCCGTTGCAGGACGGCCGTCAGCTCCGGGTCGTCGGTCAGGAGTTCCGGCGGCACCGCGTGCTTGCCGTTCATCCGGCGCCAGTGGACGATGCCCTCGGTGTCCAGGGTGATCAGTGCGGAGACGTAGGGGCGGCCGTCGCCCAGCACCATGCACTGGGAGATCAGGGGGTGGGAGCGGAGCCAGTTCTCCAGGGGGGCGGGGGCCACGTTCTTGCCTCCCGCGGTGATCAGGATCTCCTTCTTCCGGCCCGTGATCGTCAGATAACCCTCGTCGTCCAGGCGGCCGATGTCGCCCGTGGGGAACCAGCCGTCGTACGTCGCCGGGGCCACCCCACCGGCGTTCGGGTCCCAGTACCCCCGGAACACCTGGCCGCCGCTCAGCAGCACCTCGCCGTCCGCGGCGATGCGCACCCTGGTGCCCGGCAGCGGCCAGCCGACCGTTCCGAGGCGGGGCCGGTGCGGCGGCGTCACCGTCGCCGCGCCCGTGGACTCCGTCAGGCCGTACCCCTCGTACACCTCGATGCCCGCCCCGGCGTAGAAGGCGGCCAGACGGCGGCCCAGGGGGGAGCCGCCGCAGATGACGTGCCGCAGACGACCGCCGAGGGCGTTTCGGATGCGGCGGTAGACGAGCGGGTCGTAGAAGGCCCGCGCCGTCTTCAGGGCGCGGCTCGGTCCGGCGCCCGAGCCGTGCTGACGGGCCTCCACCGCCTCGCCGTAGCGGCGGGCCACCCCGGCCGCGCGGTCGAAGGAGGACGCCCGGCCACCGCGTTCGGCCGTGGCCCGCGCGTTGTTGTAGATCTTCTCCAGCATGTACGGGATGGCCAGCAGGAACGTCGGCCGAAAGCTCGCCAGGTCGGCCAGCAGGTCGTCCGCCGCGAGGCTCGGCGCGTGGCCCAGCCGTACCCCGGCGCGGACACAGGCGACCGCCACCATGCGGCCGAAGACGTGGGAGAGAGGAAGGAAGAGGAGCGTCGCGGGCTCCTCCGTCGTCCTGCTCTTGAAGACCGGGTAGAGGAGTTCGATCGCGTTGTCGACCTCCGCCAGGAAGTTGCCGTGGGTCAGCGCGCAGCCCTTCGGGCGGCCCGTCGTGCCCGAGGTGTAGACGAGGGTCGCCAGCGTGTCGGGGCCGAGCACGCCCCGGCGCACGTCGACCTCCTGGTCCGGGACGGTCCCGCCGGACTCCGCCAGTCGGTCGACGTCGCCCCTGTCGATGACCCAGATGTGGCGCAGGCCGAGGAGGCGCTCGCGCTCCGGGCCGAGGGCCGCGGCCTGCCCGGCCGTCTCGGTCACCAGGGCGACCGCGCCGGAGTCCTGAAGGATCCAGCGGGTCTGGAAGAGGGACGACGTGGGATAGACGGGCACGGTGACCAGGCCCGCGGCCCAGGCCGCGAAGTCGAGCAGCGTCCACTCGTACGTCGTGCGGGCCATGACCGCGATCCGGTCGCCCGGCACCAGCCCCTCCGCGATCAGGCCCTTCGCCACCGCCAGCACCTGGTCGGCGAACTGCTGCGCCGTCAGGTGCTTCCACCGGCCGCCCGCGCCCCGGCGGCTCAGGACACAGCGCGCGGGCTCCGCGGACGCGTTCTCGAACGGCAGGTCGGCCAGCGAGCCGTGCGTCACCTGCGCCACCAGCGGCGGCACGTACGCCTCGCGCACCTCCCCGTTCAGCCGCCGGGTCTGCGGGGCGACGAACGCCGGGCCGCGGTCGGGGTCGTAGTCGTAGTCGCGCTCAGGAACGGGCGGCGGCACGGGGGAGCCGGACGGCGACGGAGACGACGAGTACGAGATGGGCATGGCAGCTCCTGGGGCCTGCGGCTACGCACCGCTCGGCTGCTTGGGATACGCGCGGTGCGAACCGAGTCGTTCACCGGTGGTGCGTGCGCGGCTGTGCGGCCTTGGGTGTTACCGCCGGTTGCAAGCGGGATCGTACGGCGCACTCGTGGGGAGTCCGTGCGGGTTCGGGGCGGGTTGGGAGACGGTCCGGGAACGGGGCTGTGCAATCTTCGATTTCAGGGGAGCCGCCATCGGGAAGGGGCTCTACGGCCGCTCCAGGATGGCCGTCACTCCCTGGCCGCCGGCCGCGCAGACCGAGATCAGCCCGCGTCCGGGGCCCTCGCGCTCGGCGAGCAGCCCGGCCAGGGTGGCCACGATCCGCGCACCGGTGGCGGCGAAGGGGTGGCCGGTGGCGAGCGAGGATCCCGCGACGTTGAGGCGGGCGCGGTCGACCGGGGCCAGGCCGCGCCGCTCCCAGGCCGCCAGGGTCGCCAGCACCTGGGAGGCGAACGCCTCGTGGATCTCGACCAGGTCGAAGTCCTCGATGCCGAGCCCCGCGCGCTCCAGCATGCGCGGGACGGCGTACGCCGGTGCCATGAGCAGGCCGTCCTCGCCGCCCGCCACGTCGCCGTGCGCGAAGTCCACGGCCGCCGTCTCGTACGCCGTCAGATACGCCGACGGCTCCAGGCCGCGCTCTCGCGCCCACTCCTCCGACGCCAGCAGCACGGTCGCCGCACCGTCCGTCAGCGGAGTCGAATTGCCCGCGGTCATGGTCGGATCGGGCAGGTCCAGGCCGAACACCGGCTTCAGCGCGGCGAGTCGGTCCGCCGTGGAGCCGGGGCGCAGGTTCTGGTCGCGGGCCAGGCCCCGGAAGGGGACCACCAGGTCCTGGAAGAAGCCGCGTTCGTAGGCCGCGGCCAGCCGCTGGTGACTGGTGGCGGCCAGTTCGTCCTGTGCCTCGCGGGTGATGCCCCAGGCGCGCGCGGTGACGGCGGCGTGCTCGCCCATGGAAAGGCCGGTGCGCGGTTCGGCGTTGCGCGGGATGTCCGGTACGAGGTGCCGCGGGCGGACCCCTGCGAGCGCCTTCAGCCGGCCGCCGGGGGGCCTCGCCCGCCGGGCCTGAAGGAGGATCCGGCGCAGTTCGTCGTTGACGCCGAGGGGCGCGTCGCTCGTCGTGTCGGCGCCGCCCGCGATCGCGGACTCGCTCTGGCCGAGCGCGATCTTGTTGGCGCAGGCGACGACCGCCTGCAGTCCGGTGCCGCAGGCCTGCTGGACGTCGTACACAGGAGTGCGCGGGTCCAGGGCGGAGCCGAGGACGGTCTCGCGGGCGAGGTTGAAGTCACGGCTGTGCTTGAGGACGGCACCGGCGACGAACTCGCCGACCGCGCCCGGCCCGGTCAGCCCGTACCGCTCGACGAGGCCGTTCAGGGCCGCGGTGAGCATCTCCTGGTTGGAGGCGGTGGCGTACGGGCCGTCGGAGCGGGCGAACGGAATGCGCGCGCCGCCGATCACGGCGACCCGGCGTGCGCGGGGTGGCTCGAGGGGGCGTGCAAGGGGGCTCATCTCGACCGGCTCCTCACCCGTGACATACGCTTACCTCCGGTAACCTTACTCCAGAGTAAGGTATTCCGATCGAGTCGCGCGGGAGTTGCACATGGCCGACCGCTACCTGAGCTTCACCGGCACGGCGCCCGGCCGTTTCCTCACCCGGCGCCTGGGCCTGCCCCAGCCCGCCGAGCTGCGCCGCTGGTCACCCGAACGGCCGTTCCTGAACGGATCGCTGACTCGGCTGACCGCCGGGACGTCCACCCTCGACCTCGCCCCCGTCCTCGCCCGTACGGGCCTCACCCCGGGCGGGAGCGCCCCCGCCGCCGTGGTCCTCGACGCCACCGGCGTCCGCGACGTCGACGGGCTCGGCGAGGTGCACGCCGCCCTCCACCCCGTGGTGCGGTCCGTCGCCCCGAGCGGCCGTGTGGTCGTGCTGGGCGCCCCGCTCGATGCCGCCGACCACCACCAGGCCGCCGCCCAGCAGGCCCTGGAGGGACTCACGCGCTCGCTGGGCAAGGAGATCGGCCGGGGCAGGACCGTCAACCTGCTTCGGCTCACCGACGCGGCCGCCGCCGAGTCCACCCTCCGCTTCCTCCTCTCCCCGAAGTCGGCCTACGTCAGCGGCCAGATGATCCACCTCGGCACCCGGGAGCCCACGTCCCCCGACGACTGGGAGCGCCCCCTCACCGGACGCACCGCCCTGGTCACCGGCGCCGCCCGCGGCATCGGGGAGGCGGTCGCCGAGACCCTCGCACGGGACGGCGCGCATGTCGTCGTCCTGGACGTGCCGGCCGCCGAGGAGGACGCCCGCAGGGTCGCCGCACGCCTCGGCGGCACCGCCCTCACCCTCGACATCACGGCCGCCGACGCCGGGGAACGGATCGCCGCCGCGCTGCCCGACGGGCTGGACGTGCTCATCCACAACGCGGGCATCACCCGCGACCGGCGACTGGTCAACATGCCCGCCGAACGCTGGCGTTCGGTGCTGGAGGTCAACCTCGCGAGCGTGCTGCGCACCACCGACGCGCTGCTGGCGGCCGGCTCCCTGCGGCCCGGCGGCCGGATCGTGGCCACCGCGNNCCAGCAAGGCCGGGATCGCCGGCCTGGTCCGCTGCCTGGCGCCCCGGGCCCTGGACGACCACGGGGTCACGGTGAACGCGGTCGCACCCGGGTTCATCGAGACGAGGATGACCGCCGCGATCCCCCTGTTCATCCGCGAGGCGGGCCGCAGGATGAACTCCCTCGCACAGGGCGGCCTGCCCGTCGACGTCGCCGAGACGACCGCCTGGCTCGCCCATCCGGCCTCCGGCGCGGTCAACGGCCAGGTCGTCCGCGTCTGCGGCCAGAGCCTGCTGGGGGCATAGAAGCGGTGACCGGCACGGATTCCCCCGAGGTCGCTCCCGTCGTCCTCCCCCGCTCCCCCGCCCTCGGCCCGCTCCTCGCCCGCGGTG
>NZ_MUBM01000565.1:0-757 GCF_002154505.1 Streptomyces carpinensis
CGTCGGCCCGCGGATCCCGGCCGTCGACCGCGTGGGCGGCATGGACGTCCTGCACCAGGTCGACCGGCCGGAGGTGCTGCTGGTGGCCGTCGGCGTGATGGCACCGGTGTGCCTTCAGGCCGCCGAGCTGCTCGAGGCGCGAGGTGTGGGCTGCACCGTCGTCGACCCGCGCTGGGTCAAGCCGGTGGATCCGGCGCTGCCGGGGCTGGCCGCCGAGCACCGGCTGGTGGCCGTCGTGGAGGACAACAGCAGGGCGGCCGGGGTCGGCGCCGCGGTCGCCCTGGCCCTGGGCGACGCCGAGGTGGACGTACCCGTGCGGCGCTTCGGCATCCCCGAGCAGTTCCTGGCGCACGCCAAACGCGGGGAGGTGCTGGCCGACATCGGGCTCACCCCGGTGGAGGTCGCCGGACGGATCAGCGCGAGCCTGGCCGTCCAGGAGCAGGCCGGAACCGTCCCGGCCCGGACCGGTGCCGTCCACGGGCGGGCCGGGGTCGTACCGGCGCAGGCGCAGGAGCGCGCCGGCACCACCAAGGCCGCGGGAGCCGCCGGGGCGGCCAGGCCCGTCACGGCAGTCAAGGAGAAAACTGAATGACCACGGAGTTCGACCTCGGCGCCCTCCTGGCCGAGCGCGGCGCCGAGCGCTACGAGCTGCACACCAAGCACCTCAACCACCAGCTCCCGCGCATGCTGCACACCATCGGGTTCGACAAGGTCTACGAGCGGGCCGAGGGGGCGTACTTCTGGGACGCCGAGGGCA
>NZ_MUBM01000565.1:810-1150 GCF_002154505.1 Streptomyces carpinensis
AGCGGCTGCTGACCCACAGCCCGCACCTGGACCGGGTCTTCTTCGGCAACAGCGGGACCGAGGCGGTGGAGACCGCGCTGAAGTTCGCCCGCCGCGCCACGGGCAGGCCGCGGATCCTGTACTGCGAGCACTCCTTCCACGGCCTGACCACCGGCTCCCTGTCGGTGAACGGCGAGGAGGGCTTCAGGGACGGCTTCACCCCGCTGCTGCCCGACACCGCCGTCCCGCTCGGCGTCCTCGACGCGCTCGCCAGGGAGCTGAAGAAGGGCGACGTGGCCGCCCTGATCGTCGAGCCGATCCAGGGCAAGGGCGTGCACGAGGCGCCGCCCGGCTATCTGCG
>NZ_MUBM01000566.1 GCF_002154505.1 Streptomyces carpinensis
GCTGTGGGCGGGCGGGTCTGCCTGGCCTCGGCGGGCGACGTGGCCCGGCGGGTGGTCCGCGTGACGGTGATCCGTGCGGCCGTGCCCGCCGACCGATCGGGTCGACTGTGCCGGCGTGTCTGTCGGGCGGATCGGGTCGACACCCCTGCCAGGCCGGCCGGGGGCCTGTCGGCGGACCGGGTCGCTCACGTGGCCCGGCGGGTGGTTCGCGTCTGAGTGACGGCGGTCCGGGCGGAGGGGCTGCCGGCCGGACCGGGCGGCCGGTCGACGCGTCGGCCGAGCGGACCGTGATCGGGGTCTGCAGGGCGGACGGGCCGGCCGAGCGGACTGGGCCGATCGTGCGACATGGCGGAAGAGCCTGCGGGCGGACTGGGCCGGCCGGGTGGAAGGCCCCCTGGCGGGCGGACGGGTCTGCCGGCGGATCGGGCCGGCCGTGCGGCCGGGGGAGGCGCCTGCCGGCTCGGCCAGTGCGCGCCCGGTGGCCCGGTGAGGGGCCCGTGGGGTTCCGTTTGGGGAGGTGGGGCCCGACTGTTCCCGCCCTGCCGGACCCCCTCAGGACCCCTGCGTTGGCCATCTCCGTCGCCCGCCGTGACATTCCGTTTGGGTTTTCGGACCGTCAAACGGAAGACTGCACCCGTGACGTCCCGTATCCCGCGCGACTCCAGGCTTCGACTCGTCCGCCCACGACCCCTGGCCGCCGCCCCCCGAGCCGTGAACCAGCGGCG
>NZ_MUBM01000567.1 GCF_002154505.1 Streptomyces carpinensis
CCCCTCCCCTCCCGCGCGCGGCAAGGAGTGATCAGAGGTGACGGAGATACGCCAAGCGCAGCAGCCGCTCCAGCGCCGGCCGCGCTCGCCCGAAGACCGCGCACCCTGTGCCCCGCCCGCACACCCGACCTCTGTCTGATCAGCAAGGACGAACACACCATGCAGCTGAACCTTCGTACACCAGGCCGGCGATCTCGCCTCGCGGCCACACTGGCCGTCGCCACCGTCGCCACCGCCGGCGCACTGGGGCTCCTGAGCGCGTGCGGCCACTCGGATTCCTCGTCCACCGGGGCCGGCGCCCTCACCCCCGGTCCGGGTCAGCACCAGACGGCCGGGATGCCCGGCGCCTCCGGGCACGACCGGGGCGACACGGCGGGCTCCCGTCCCGGCACCTCACCCATGCCCCACATGAGCATGCCCATGAAGCCGAGCACGGGCGCGTCGTCCGCGCCAGTGGCCGGGCACGCTGTGTCGATCAAGAACTTCGCCTTCTCCCCGGCCACGCTGAAGGTCGCCGTGGGCACGACCGTGACCTGGACCAACGACGACACCGACGCCCACACCGTCACCAGCGCCTCGTCGGGCGGCCCACTGCACTCCGCCGCCCTGGCCACCCACGCCACCTACAGGCACACCTTCACCAAGCCCGGCACCTACGCCTACCTCTGCACCATCCACCCGTTCATGACCGCCACCGTGGAGGTGACCCGATGACCGAGTACCACGACCACCACGACCAGTCACCGGCCGCCGATGCCGAGCAGCCCGCCGAGCAGTACGGCATGAGCCGGCGCCAACTCCTCAGGCATGCGGGGTGGTTCGGCGGGGCCGTGGTGCTGACCGCGGCCGGCGGAGAGGTGATCAGCCACATCGCCGGCTCCCAGGACGCCCTCGCCGACGTCGCCGCGGCGGGCAGCGGCGCGCTGCGGTTCGTACAGGTCTCCGACAGCCACATCGGCTTCAGGGGCCCGGCGAACACGGATGTCGCCGGCTCCTTCACCGAAGCGATCGACCAGGTCAACTCACTCGGGTTCAGGCCGGACTTCGTCATGCACAGCGGGGACCTGACCCACCTGTCCACGGCAGCCCAGTTCGACCAGGTCAGGCAGATGATGACCGGCCTGGAGACCGATCGCGTCTTCACCGTGCCGGGCGAGCACGACTCCATCGGCGACGCCGGCCGCGCCTACCGGCAGACCTTCGGCCGGGGCACACTCGGCGACGGCTGGTACAGCTTCGACACCCACGGCGTGCACTTCATCGCGCTGGTCAACACCCTGAGCCTGGAAAAGCTCGGCCACCTGGGCAACGAACAGATCGACTTCGTCCGCAAGGACCTCGCGGGACTGCCCTCGGACACCCCCGTCGTGGTCTTCAGCCACATCCCACTGTTCGCCATGTACCCGCAGTGGGGCTGGAGCACGGACGACGCCCTGCGGGTCATCGCCCTGCTGCGCCGCTTCTCCTCGGTGACCTGTCTCAACGGGCACGTCCATCAGCTGTTCACCAAGACGGAGGGCAACATCACCTTCCACTCCGCCACCACCACCGCCTATCCGCTGCCGAAACCGGGCCGGGCCCCCGCTCCCACCCCGCAGGTCGTGCCCGCCCGGCAGCTCAAGGACGCACTCGGCATCCGCACCGTCGGGTACCGGCAGGGCGACCGGGAACTGGCTGTCAAGGATCAGAGGCTGGCATGAGCGCCCGACGACTCCACGCTCCGATCCTGCGTGTGGCGCTCGCCGCCACGCTGGCGGTCAGCGGATACATCCACGCCCAGCTCTATGTCCAGGAGTACCGCTTCATCCATGTCGTCGGCCTCCTCTTCCTGCTCCAGGCCAGCGCCTCCTTCGCCCTCGCCGTCCTGTTGCTGATCGGGATGCCGCCGCTGCTGAGAGCCGCCGCGGCCGGTGTGGCCCTGGGCGCCCTCGCCGGCTTCGCCGCCTCCCGTACCGTGGGCGTCTTCGGGTTCAGCGAACACGGCCTGCAACCCGCCCCTCAGGCCCTCGTCAGTCTGCTGGCCGAAGCCGGCACGCTGCTGCTCCTCGCCGTCTGGCAGACGAGCATGCCCGGCAGTGCGGCGGCACGCCGCCCGGGGTGAGGTGTGGTGCGCGGCCGGCTGGGGTGGGGTGGCCGTGCGCCACGGCGCTCGTCTCCCTGTTCCGCCGAGGGTGAACGCCCGGCCGGTCGTCGCGGTGACAGACGAAGACCTCCGTACGATGCAGCCCTGGACGGCTGCTCAGCACCGGAGGTCTTCGCCGCGACTTCGGCCTCCTGACACCGCGACAGCCCACGTGTCAAGCACCGACTCGCCGGCAGCTCCAGCCTGCCCGCTCGCCAAAGGGTGAGCGCGAGTCATGAAATCACCTTTAAGGCCTAATCGCCGATCAAACCGACGGTGGCCATGTCTATTTGACACGCCATCAGTTCTTCAAAAAGGGGCCGTACGGGTGCCCCGGAATGCCCCGATCGCCCCCTGTGACCCCGCTTCCGTTCCGCCCGAAATGACAGCTATGTGGAGCATTAGTACGTTCGATCACACATCGGCCGCCAAGCCGATCGGATCTCTGAGACAGGAGAAGCAGTTCCATGATCATGACCCGTAAGCGTGCGATCACCGCGGCCGCCACGGCCGCCGCGGCTCTGACCGCGACCGGCATCACCTACGCCTCGGCCGCCTCCGCGCCCGAGGCCCAGCCGGCCCAGGCCGTCGTGCGGCAGGCGCCCGCACCCGCCCAGGCACCCGTCCAGGTACCCGCGGACGGCGGCACCCAGAGCCAGGGCAAGGGCAACGGCAACGGCAACGGCAACGGCAACGACGAGGACAACGGCGGTGGCGGTGGCGACCGTGGTGGCGACTACGGCGGCGGCGGTGGCGGCGGCGACCGCGGCGGCGACCGCGGCGGCGACCGCGGTGGCGACCGCGGCGGCGACCGCGGTGGCGACCGCGGCGGCGACCGCGGTGGCGACTACGACCGCGGCTGGATCCACATCAACGAGCGGTCCTACTCCGCACACCCCAGCGGCTGCATCACGGTGGTCAGCGGCCTGGGCTCCAGGAGTCTCAACATCCGCAACGACAGCCGCAAGACCATTGAGGTCTTCCGCGGGGCGACCTGCGACAACGGCGCCCCCATCGCCACCGTCGGCCCGCACAGCTCCAGCAACGGCGTGAACCCCGGTTGCCCCCCTCACGGCGGTGTGAGGGTCAAGGACGGCGTCGTGGGCAGCTTCCGGATCATCGAGCGTCACAAGGAAGACAGGGGCGACTACTAAAGCCGACCGCACGACGCTGAACGACGCGGAACCCCGGCCAGCCGTAATCGGGCCGGGGTTCTGCCCTGGATGCGGCCCGGGAGCTCGCCGCCCGGGATGCCTGCAGCCGGCCGCCGGCGGCCTGCCCCGAGCGCGGCGTCGCCGAGGCGGGTGCGGCCTCCGAAGATCAGTTACCCACGGCCTCGGGTTTCGGTGACACCCCTCCAACGGCTTGCTCGGGCTGCTGTGTCAGTCTCCGCACGGCGTCCTGCATGTGATCGTCCATCAGCCGCAGCAGGTGTTCCTCGCCTCCGTCACGGATGGCCTGGATGATCGCGGCGTGTTCGTCGACCATGACGTCCGGCACCGGGTACTTGTCCTGCAGCGCCGTGATGCACATGCGCGTCTCCACGAGGAGTGTCTGCGCCATGCGCTTGAGGCGGGGGCTTCCCGACTCCTCGACGAGCACCTGGTGCAGCTCGGTGTCGGCCGCGCTGAGGGCCGTGTGGTCGCCGCGTTGTGCGGCGTCCGCCATGGCGTGGTGCACCCGCGCCAGCCGGTCCGCGGTGCGCTGCGGGTCCCGCCGCAGGATCAGCCGGCACGCGGCGGACTCGATCGCCGTGCGGGCGAGGTAGATGTCCCGTACGTCGTCCTCCGTGAGGGTCGTCACGAAGACTCCGCGGTGCGGCTCGCTGTAGGCGATGCCCTGCTGGACGAGGCGCTGCATCGCCTCGCGCAGCGGGCCTCGGCTCACGCCGAGCTCCGCGGCCAGCTCGGCCTCCCCGAGCTGGGTGCCGGGCGCCAGGGTGCCATCCATGATCGCCTCCGTCAGCTGATGGGCGATCGCGATGGCGGCGGGCTCGCGTCTGACGGGCTGCAGCCGTTTGGCTCCCGGCATGTTCTCTTCTCCTTCTTCGGTGCCGCCGTCACCTCGTGGCGGACGGCGCGGGCGGGGTGGCGCCCTGGTGGAACAACCGTCCGAGGCCGGTCCGCGGCGCGGCGTCCCCGGCGAGCCGGAGCCCCTCCCAGACGGTGACCTGGTTGGCCGTCAGAACGGGCTTGCCGACGGCGTGCTCCAGTTCGTCCAGCCATGAGGCGGTGTGCAGGGCGGTGTCCGGGAGCAGGACGGCTTCCGCGTCGCCGTGGTCGTTGGCCCTGGCCAGGTCGATCACCTGCTCCCGGGAGAGCGTACCGACCTCGGCCGCCGTGATGATGCCCCTCCCCGACACCTGCGCCACTCGCACTCCCGACTCCTCGAGGAAGCGGACGAAATACCCGGCGACGTCGTCGGGGTAGGTGGCCGCGACGGAGACGCTGCGCACGCCCAGCGCCTCGAGCGCGTGCACGAAGGCGAAGGATGTGCTGGACGCCGGGACACCCGCGGCCTGGGCGAGCTCCTCGGCCTGCTGGCCGGCGCCCTGGCGCCCGTAGATGAAGCTGGCGCTGGTGCAGGCCCACATGACGGCGTCCACGTCGTGGTGCTTGAGCTCCGCCAGCCCCTGGGTGAGCCGGTGGATGGCGCCCATCTCCAGAAGGGCGTCCACACGGTGCGCGTCCTCGCCCATGTCCGTGTGCACCAGGGGCAGTCGGACTCCTGGGCCGAGCAGGCCCTCCAGCAGCGGATAGTCGTCCTCGGCGGAGTAGCCGGGGTAGAGGAATCCCACCGTCGTCATGCCGTCAGCCACGTGCGTTCGCCCTCTCGAGACCGGACGGATCGCGGTGCCGCGTTCCGTCGCACTCCGTTTTCTCTCGGCTTTCCCTCGGCTCCGTGCCGGCACGCCGGAGAGCACACCGGCAATGTGTAGATTGTTGACAATCCTACAGAGGGCCCCCTAGGGTGTCAATCGGTTCGAGAGGCCGACGCCCGCGACGGCGCACCGGGCCGAAAGCCCGTCCCCCGGCGGCTCCGTCCCGTACGGTTGCGGCCGGCGCGGACCGGACCAGGCGCGCATCGCAGCGACCGGAGGGCTGAGTATGAGGACGACCGCACTCCCCCTCGTCGTCGTGCTGGGAGAAGAGGAGCCACCGCTCCTCGACCGCATCAAGGACCGGGCCCGGCTGCGGCGCGTCGGCGAGGCGGACCTCGCCGACGCGCTGCGCGAGGCCGACGCCCTGCTGGTGTGGGACTTCCTGACCGACGCACTGCCGGCCGCGTGGCCCGACGAGGGCGGACCACGTTGGGTGCACACCGCGAGCGCGGGCGTGGACAGGCTTCTCTTCCCCGCGCTGCTGCGCTCCGACGCCGTGATCACCAACTCCCGCGGCGTCTTCGAGGGTCCGATCGCCGAGTACGTGGCGGGGCTGGTCCTCGCCATGGCCAAGGACCTGCCCGGCACACTCGATCGCCGGCGGGCCCGGATCTGGCAGCACCGGGAGACCGAACGCGTGGCGGGCACCCGGGCGGTGGTGGTCGGCGGCGGCCCCATCGGCCGGGCCGTGGCCCGGGTGCTGGGCGCCCTCGGTCTCCGGGTGACGCTGGTCTCCCGCAGGGCACGTGCCCGGGACGCCGAGTTCGGCCGGGTGCACGGCTTCGGTGAACTGGCCGCTCTGCTGCCGGAGGCGGACTGGGTCGTGTGCGCCGCGCCGCTGACCGACGAGACCGCGGACATGTTCGACGCGGCCGCGTTCGCCCGGATGAGGCGCGGCGCACGGTTCGTCAACGTCGGCCGCGGCCCGCTGGTCGTGGAGGACGACCTGGTGGCGGCGCTCCAGGAGGGCAGGCTCGCGGGTGCCGCGCTCGACGTCTTCCGCCAGGAGCCGTTGCCGGCCGACAGCCCTCTGTGGACCGTGCCGGGCCTGCTGATCTCCCCGCACATGTCGGCCGACACCCACGGCTGGCTGGAGGATCTCGCGGAGCTGTTCCTCGCCAACTTCGCGTGCTGGGCCGCGGGCCGGCCCCTGCGCAACGTCGTCGACAAGACCCTGGGGTACGTGCCGGTCGGCGAGGCACCGGGCGGCACCCCGCACACCGAGGAGGGCTCGCCATGACCGCACCCACCGACCAGGACGCCGGCACCGGGAAGCCCGACGCGCAGGACGAACTGTGCGCACGCACCGCCACCGAACTGGTCGCGGGCTATCGGGACGGGAGCCTGTCGCCGGTCGAGGTGGTCGACGCCGTACTCGCCCGCGTCGAACGGCTCGACCCGTTGGTGAACGCCTACTGTCTGGTCGACCCCGAGGCGGCCCGCCGTGACGCCGCCGCCTCCGCGGACCGCTGGCGACGGGGCGAGCCGTGCGGGCTGCTCGACGGGGTGCCGGTCTCCATCAAGGACCTGCTGCTGACGAAGGGCTGGCCGACCCTGCGCGGCTCGCTGAGCACGGACCCCGGCGCGCCCTGGGAGCAGGACTCGCCGTCGGTTGCACGCCTGCGCGAGCACGGTGCGGTCCTCGTCGGGAAGACGACCACCCCGGAGTTCGGCTGGAAGGGCGTCACCGACGGTCCGCGCACCGGCATCACCCGCAACCCCTGGGACGTGACGCGCACGTCCGGGGGTTCCAGCGGTGGCAGCGCGGCCGCCGTCGCGCTCGGGCTCGCCCCGCTCTCCGTGGGCACGGACGGCGGGGGCTCGGTCCGTATTCCGGCCGCCTTCTGCGGCATCTTCGGGCTCAAGCCCACCTACGGGCGGATCCCGCTCTACCCCGCGAGCCCGTTCGGCACCCTCTCGCATGCGGGGCCCATGACCCGTACGGTGGCCGACGCCGCGCTCATGATGGACGTGCTGTGCGGCTCCGACGACCGTGACTGGTCCGCCCTGGCGCCGCACGAGCGCTCCTTCCACGCCGCGCTGGACGGGGGCACGGCCGGGGAGGGCCTGT
>NZ_MUBM01000568.1:0-124 GCF_002154505.1 Streptomyces carpinensis
CTCAGAGACGGTGCTTCGGGTACCGGCGCAGGTGCTCATCGGTGAAGCAGTGTTGAGGAAGTCCAGAGCTTCGGCGCAGGATGGCCGGCATGACCTCCAGCGCACGCCCCTTCCTCAACCGCCG
>NZ_MUBM01000568.1:170-743 GCF_002154505.1 Streptomyces carpinensis
AACCAGTACCCGCCGGGTCCGGGCGTCCCCGAGCTGCGCACCGCTGTCGCGGCGCACCAGCTGCGGCGGTACGGGCTCTCCTACGACCCGGACACCGAGGTGCTGGTCACCGCGGGCGCCACCGAGGCCATCGCGGCCTGTCTGCTGGCGCTGCTGGAGCCCGGGGACGAGGTGGTCGCCCTGGAGCCGTACTACGACTCCTACGCGGCCTGCATCGCGATGGCGGGCGGGCGGCGAGTGCCGGTGACGCTGCGCCCGCACCGCGACGAGGGCGGCGCCTCGTTCCGGCTGGACCTGGACGAACTGCGCGCTGCGGTGACCGGCCGGACCCGGCTGCTGCTGATCAACACCCCGCACAACCCCACGGGCACGGTGCTCACCCGCGAGGAGCTGACGGCGATCGCCGAGCTGGCCGTGGAACGGGATCTGCTGGTGGTCACGGACGAGGTGTACGAGCACCTCGTCTTCGACGACGCCGAGCACATCCCGCTCGCCACCCTCCCCGGGATGCGCGAGCGGACGGTGACGATCGGCTCGGCGGGCAAGACGTTCTCGTTCACGGGCTGGAAGGTC
>NZ_MUBM01000569.1 GCF_002154505.1 Streptomyces carpinensis
GGGGGTTGGCCGGGTCGATGCCGATGGCCGGGGCGACGTACTCCAGCTCGCGCAGCAGGCCCTGGGAGGAGCCCAGCGGGCCGCCGCCGGCCAGGAGTTCCTCGTTGGACAGCGGCTGGGGAAAGTCCAGGGGGACGTACGCGCCCGCGTGGTCGTAGTGCCAGACCAGGTGCGACTGCTGCGCCGTCGATTCGAACATCTCCAGCAACTGCTCGTAGTCGCCGCCCAGTTCGTCGACCGGGGTCAGCGGCAGGCCGCAGACCTGGAGGAGGTAGGAGCGGCGCAGGAAGTGCAGCGCGTCGTAGTCGAAGCCGGCCACCGGCGCGACCTCCCCGGACAGGCCCGGCATGTACTGGTACACCGGCACCGGCGGGAGCCCGTGCTCGGCCAGCACCTTGTTGTACTGCGCGAGTTCCTCGGCGAACGGGTTGTCGGGGGTGTGGCACAACACGTCGACGAGCGGTACCAGCCACAGGTCACAGGCCAAAGAGGGCTCCTCATTCAGCGCGAAGCACGGCGGTCGGGGAAGGGAACGGACCAGGAAGGGATGGGTAGGGGAAGGGTAGTCGGTGCGGCCCCGGGTCAGCTCCCCTCGTGCAGATCCCATACCCACACCCCGCCGGTCCACTTCCCCGGACGGCCCACCAACGCGGTGACGGCCTTGCGCAGCGGTCCGTCGTTCGGCTGCGGGGCGAGGACCAGGACGCCCGCGTGCCAGTAGGCGAAGTCCTGTCCGGCCTGGTCCCGCCAGTTCTTGCCGATGGCGGGTACCACGCCCGTGTAGCGGACGTCCCGCAGCAGATTGGAGGTGTAGCGGGGGGAGGCGCCGTAGATGCCGATGCGGTCGGGGCCCCAGGGGCCGTTGTAGTAGCCGCCGGGGAGCTTGAAGCCGAGGTGGGCCGCGGTCTGCCAGTGCAGGGCCTCCGCCGCACCGGGGTCGGGCAGCGGCACCGGGACGAGTGACTCGCCGTCGCGGACGTGCGACTTCCACATGCCGTCCGCGATGAACTCCGGCACGGGAGCGCGGTCCACCGCCTTCAGCGGGGCGGGGACCAGCGGCAGCAGTGCGAGCGCGACGGCCAGCAGACCGGCGTAGAGCGTGCCGACCCTGCGGGTCGTCGACAGCCGGGCCAGGGCGACGGCGAGGAGCATGCCGAGCGCGGGGGCGCAGATCATCGCGACCCGGCCCTCGATGACCGACTCGAAGAGCGGCTTGTGGGCGAGCAGGGCCCACGGGCCGGGGTAGACCGTGTCGGTCATCGGCAGGCGGAACTTCGGGCCCAGCGAGAGGACCGCCGCGCCGACCGCCGTCACCGCCAGCGCCTTCACCAGGGTCTGCTCCCACAGCCGTACGACGATCCCGAAGGCGAGCAGGACCAGCGGCCAGCCGTAGAAGGCGTTCTGCTCGGTGGGATTGAGGGAGAGGGCGTTCGCCCGCTGCGCGTCGCCCGCGAACAGGGAGCGCTCGGCGAAGGAGAGCAGAGCCAGGGGGCTGTTGCCCGCGTTGTCGCCGTGCAGGACGCTCCGGTAGCTCTGCGGGCCCGCGAACTGCCAGTACAGCGGAAAGACGACGATCGGCAGGCAGACGGCGCCGGCGATCAGCAGGCCCTTCAGCAGCGGCCGCCAGGCCGCCCTCGCCGCCTCCCGGTTCGCCGCCCCGTACGCGGCGGCGAACAGGGTCATGCCGATCGCCGCGAGCAGCAGCGGCTCCTCGCCCAGGAAGATCTGGTACGTCGTCAGCAGCCCCAGCACGATCCCGTCCCGACGGACACGGGTGCCCTCGCACAGCCGCAGCGCGCGGTCGACGATCAGCGGGATCATGAAGAGGATCACGAAGTTCGGGTGCGCGTTGGCGTGGCTGACCATCGGCGGGGCGAACGCGGCCAGCGAGGCGCCGACGAAGGCCGCTCCCCGGTGCCGTACGACCCGTTTGACGATCAGCCAGTACCAGGCGGCGGCCGTCGCGGCCAGGCCCACAGTCATGCAGACGCTGAGCGAGACCGCCGGACCGAAGGCGAGCGTGACCGGGGCGAAGGGGACGGACAGGCCCAGCATGACCGTGTTGGCCATGAGGTTCACGCCGTCGGGAAAGCCCTGGAGGTCGGTGAAGAGGGGGTTGCGCAGGTGGGCCACGCTGTCGGCGGTGACCGCGAAGAACCACTCCCACTGGTTCTGGTCCTGCAGGGAGTCGGGGAGGTAGCGGTGGCCGGGGCCGACCAGTCGGCCGGAGTACAGAACCACCGCCATCACCAGGAACCCGAGGACGGCGAGGAGGTCTGCGGGCCGGGCGGAGCGTGCCTTGAGGCGGGCGAGCTCGGCGAGGACCCGGCCGTAGTCGAGCGGGCCGACCTTGGAGCCGGACTGGTGGGACCAGCGGACCGGGACCTCGGCGACGGGCCAGTCGGCGCGCCGGAAGTGCTGGAGGACCTCCACGTCGATGCCCCAGCCGTTGAGCCGGGAGGCGGCGAAGGCCGTGCGGGCCCGGTCGCCGTCGAAGAGTTTGAAGCCGCACTGGGTGTCGCGTATGCCGGGCACCGCGACACGGCGTATCAGGACGTTCCCGGCGCGGCCCAGCAGCTCGCGCACCCGGTGCTGGTGGCTGCCTATCGTCGCGCCGGGCACCGAACGGGAGCCGATCGCGGCGGCGCTGCCCTCGCCCATCGCCTTGTCCAGCCGCTCCAGCTCCTCGATGGGGGCGGCGAGGTCGGCGTCGGTGACCAGCACGCGCCGGCCGCGGGTGGCGCCGACGCCCAGCCGCAGGGCGTGGCCCTTGCCGCGGTTGCGCCCGCCGCCGACGAGCCGGACACGCGGGTCCTGGCGGACGTCGACGAGGTCGCCGGTGCCGTCGGTGGAGCCGTCGTCGGCGACGACGATCTCCCACGTGCCGAAGCGGCTCTCGTTGTCGCTCAGGTACGTGGTGACGGCGTCCAGGGTGGGGCCGAGACGCTCGTGCTCGTTGTAGGCGGGTATCACGACCGACAACTCGACCGGCGCTGCGACGGACGGCTCCGCCGCTCCGGGGACAGCTCTGCTCATGCGCCGGCCAGCCGATCGACCAGCGCGAGGGAGTGCGCGTTGTACGCGGCGACGATCGAGCGGGCGGCCGGGGTGTCACGTCTCGCGAGTGCGTCGACGAGTTCGGTATGGCCGGACCACAGCACACCGCGCAGGTCGCTGAGCCGGCGCAGGTGCTGCACCGCGCACACCCAGGACTGCACGCGCAGCCGGTGCAGGAAGTCGGCGAGATAGGAGTTGCCGAACAGGGCGCTGAGCTCGCGCCAGAAGCGCAGGTCGTAGCCGATCAGCACGGTCAGGTCACCGGCGGTGGCCGCGCGCTGGGCCTCCTCGCCTCGCCGGCGCACCCCGGCGAGGGTGGCCGCCGTCCGCGCGTCGAGCGGGTCGCGCAGGACTGCCCCGCCGTCGACCAGGGCCTGGAACATGCTGTCCGTGACCAGGCTGCGGGCCTCGATCATCTCGCGGAAGTCGGCCGGCGAGTACTCGCGCACATGGAAGCCGCGGTGCTGGTCGGCCTCCAGCAGGCCCTGCGCGGACAGATCGACGAGCGCCTCCCGCACCGGGGTCGCCGACACCCCGTACTGCTCGGCGATCTCCTTCACCGTGAACTCCTGCCCCGGCTGCAGCCGCCCGGCCAGCACCTCGTCCCGAAGCGCGTCAGCGATCTGCTGCCGCAGGGTGCTGCGCGTCACGGCTCCGGTGCCGCTGATGCCGGGCATGGTCGGGGCGTCTCCCTTGCGCGTGCGGTGGTGTGCTCGTCAACGTACGTACGTCTACGAGCACGCCACCTTACGCGTTCGGGTTCCACGGCCCGCCTGTTGAGGCGGAAGACCGGTGCCCCGGAGCCGGCGGGCTACTCCGTGTGCTCGTCGGCCACGGACAGCGCGGCGTCCAGGGCGGCCAGGCCCTCCTTCAGCTCGGCCTCGGTCGCGTTGCACGGCGGGACGACGTGCGTGCGGTTCATGTTCACGAAGGGCCACAGGCCGTGGGCCTTCGCGGCGGCGGCGAAGGCCGCCATCGGCGCGTTCGCCTCCCCGGCCGCGTTGTACGGCACCAGCGGCTCGCGGGTCTCGCGGTTCTTCACCAGCTCCAGCGCCCAGAACATGCCGACGCCGCGCACGTCGCCGACGCTCGGGTGCCGCTCGGCGAGTTCCCGCAGCCCCGGCGCCACGACCTCGGCGCCGAGCCGCCGCGCGTTCTCGACGACGCCCTCCTCGGCCATCACGTTGATCGTCGCGACGGCCGCCGCGCACGCCAGCGGGTGCCCGGAGTACGTCAGGCCACCGGGGTAGGCCCGCTTGCCGAACGTCTCCGCGATCCTCCCGGAGATCGCCACACCGCCCAGGGGAACGTAACCCGAGTTCACGCCCTTGGCGAAGGTCATCAGGTCCGGCACGACGTCGAAGAGCTGCGCCGCGAACCACTCACCGGTCCGCCCGAACCCGGCCATCACCTCGTCGAGGATGAACACGATCCCGTACTTGTCGCACAGCTCCCGCACCCCGGCGAGATAGCCGGGCGGCGGCACCATGATCCCCGCGGTGCCCGGGATCGTCTCCAGGATGATCGCGGCGATGCTCGCCGGCCCCTCGAAGGCGATCGTCGTCTCCAGGTGCTCGAGGGCCCGGGCGCACTCCTGCTCCTCGGTCTCGGCGTAGAAGCGGGAGCGGTACAGGAAGGGCGCCCAGAAGTGCACGACACCCGACGTGCCGTTGTCGGAGGCCCAGCGGCGCGGGTCGCCGGTGATGTTGACGGCCTGCTGCGTGCCGCCGTGGTACGAGCGGTACGCCGACAGCACCTTCGGCCGGCCGGTGTGCAGCCGCGCCATCCTGACCGCGTGCTCGACCGCGTCCGCGCCGCCGTTGGTGAAGAAGATCTTGTCCAGGTCGCCCGGGGTCCGCTCGGCGATCAGCCGGGCCGCCTCCGAGCGCGCCTCGACGGCGAACGCCGGCGCGAACGTGGCCAGCGTCGCGGCCTGCTCCTGGATCGCGGCGACGACCTTCGGGTGCTGGTAGCCGATGTTGGTGAAGACGAGCCCGCTGGAGAAGTCCAGGTAGCGCCTGCCGTCGTAGTCCCAGAAGTACGACCCTTCGGCGCCGGCCACGGCCAGCGGGTCGATGAGCTCCTGCGCGGACCAGGAGTGGAACACGTGCGCCCGGTCACCGGCCTTCACGGCGGCACCGGCCTCGGGGTTCGGCTGGGGGCTCAGCGGGTGCTGAGAGGGCTGAGGGGTCATGCGGGCGAGCGTAAATGTCCGGGATGCGGACGCGGCATGGGCGTCCTGTCTGCGCTCGCGGGGATTCCGCGACAGGTTGTCGGCCGACGGCGGCCCCGCAGGGGGTGGGCACTGCCTCCGTGATGCGCCGGTACGACCCGTGGGGCGTGGCCACTGCCTCCGCGACGCACCAATACGGCGGCGCGGGCCCGCCGTTACGGAACCGTAGGCACAGGGCCGCTCCGCCGCCGCGGGTCGCCGCACTATCCTCAGGCTGTTGCACAGGGGTGTATCGGGGGATGTCGGACATCGGGGGGAGGCGGTTCCGCCATGGAGAAGCTCGGGCCTGGCGATCCGCAGCAGATCGGGGCGTACCGGCTGCTGGCGCGGCTGGGGGC
>NZ_MUBM01000057.1 GCF_002154505.1 Streptomyces carpinensis
TCGCCGAGGCGACCGCGGCACACCGCCCGCTGGACGAGGTGGAACAGGCGGTGGTGGACGCCTGCGACCGAATGAGCGGCGTCCCCCTGGAGTTGACAGGCGATCTGCCTAAGTAGGGTGCAACCGGACGGCGGGCGGACGGAGTCTGTCCTGGCGGTACCGAAGCAGAACCTACCGGCGAGGAGTTGAGCCGACCATGCAGTGTCCGAAGTGCCATGCGCCGATGCACACCTACAACCGCAACGGCGTCCAGATCGAGCAGTGCAGCGGCTGCCGCGGGATCTTCCTCGACTACGGCGAGCTGGAGGCGCTGACCCGCCTGGAGGCCCAGTGGTCCCAGCCCGTGCCGCCTCCGCCGGCCCCGCAGGCCTACCCGGCGCCGCCCGCCCCCGCCTGGGGCGCCCCGCACGGCGGCCACGGGCACTACGGCCACGGCCACCACCACAAGAGCTTCGGCCGCATGCTGTTCTCCAGCTGAGCCACGCGAAAGCCCCCGGCCGCACGAGACGGCCGGGGGCTTCCTGGTGTGGACGATACTGGGATTGAACCAGTGACCTCTTCCGTGTCAGGGAAGCGCTCTCCCGCTGAGCTAATCGTCCTCGGGACCACGATCACTCCGGTCTCACTCACTGGAGCGGATCATGGGCACTACGTGCGCGATACTGGGATTGAACCAGTGACCTCTTCCGTGTCAGGGAAGCGCTCTCCCGCTGAGCTAATCGCGCGGGTCCGGATCTTTCCGTACGAGCTGGAAGATCCAGTGGACGATACTGGGATTGAACCAGTGACCTCTTCCGTGTCAGGGAAGCGCTCTCCCGCTGAGCTAATCGTCCTTGGAGGTGGAGACGGGATTTGAACCCGTGTAGACGGCTTTGCAGGCCGTTGCCTCGCCTCTCGGCCACTCCACCAGGAGTGCAGGGGACCGGGAGTCCCCTCTTCCTTCGAGCGGACGACGAGGCTCGAACTCGCGACCTCAACCTTGGCAAGGTTGCGCTCTACCAACTGAGCTACGTCCGCCTGTCGTTTCGGATCGCTTACGCGTCCCGGCGACGTGTTGAACTCTAGCGGATTCCCGGGCCAGTACAAAAACGCGTTTGTGCAGCGTGCTGCGCTGCGTCCACACGAGGACCCGGTCAGGCCCCCGGCAGGACACGCCCGGGCCACCCGTGGGACACCCGCCATAGACTCGACCACGTGCTCGACCTCCCTCCTCTCGCCCGCTTCGGCGACCGTGTCGCCACCGGCCTGGCCGATGTCACCAGCGACCCCGCGGCCCTGGACTCCGCCGGCTTCTGGGCCGTGGCCGCCGACTACGAGGGCCGGCTGACCTGCGCCCGTTTCCGGGACGTGCGGCGGGAGCCCGTGCCCGCTCCCGCGCCCGGCGCGTGGCAGGGGCCGGGGGCCGGCGACTGGACGTCCTCGCTCGACCGTGCCGCGTACACGGCGGGCGTGCGCCGCATACGCGAGCACATCGCGGCCGGCGAGGTCTACCAGGTGAACCTCTGCCGCGTGCTCTCCGCGCCGATCGCGCCCGGCGCCGACGTGGACGCCCTGACCGCCGTACTGGCCCGCGGCAACCCCGCGCCGTACGCGGGAACGATTCGGCTGCCGGAACACGGTGTGGAGATCGCCACCGCGTCCCCGGAGCTCTTCCTGCGCCGCGACGGCCGGACCGTGGAGTCCGGGCCGATCAAGGGCACGGCCCGCACCGAGGCGGAGCTCCTGCGGAAGGACTACGCCGAGAACGTGATGATCGTGGACCTGGTACGCAACGACATCGGGCGCGTCTGCACCACCGGCAGCGTCACCGTGCCCGACCTGTGCGCCGTCGAGAAGCATCCCGGCCTCGTCCACCTGGTCTCCTCGGTCCGCGGCGAGCTGTGCGCCGGCGCCGGCTGGCCGGAACTGCTCGACGCCGCCTTCCCGGCCGGCTCGATCACCGGAGCCCCCAAGTCGAGCTGCCTGCGGATCATCGAAGCCCTGGAGACCGCGCCCCGCGGCCCCTACTGCGGCGGCATCGGCTGGGTCGACGCCGACCGGGGCGTGGGCGAGCTGGCCGTCGGCATCCGTACCTTCTGGATCGAGAGGACCCCGGGCGGCACGGCCGTCCTGCGCTTCGGCGCCGGCGCCGGCATCACCTGGGACTCCGACCCCGAGGGGGAGTGGCGGGAGACCGAACTGAAGGCGGCCCGGCTGCTCGCGATAGCGTCGGGGACGTACGAGCCGTCGTACGAACGGTCGTACCAGACGTCGTACGAGAGGTCGTACGAGGACAGCGGAGAGGGACTGCAAAGGTGAAGATCTGGCTCGACGGCGGGCTGCGGGACATCGAGTCCGCCCGCGTCTCCGTCCTCGACCACGGGCTGACCGTGGGCGACGGCATCTTCGAGACGGTGAAGGCGGCCGACGGCAGGCCGTTCGCGCTCACCCGTCACCTGGACCGGCTGAGCCGCTCGGCGCGCGGACTGGGGCTGCCCGACCCCGACCACGACGAGGTCCGCCGCGCCTGCGCCGCCGTACTCGAGGCCAACCCGATGCCGCTGGGCCGGCTGCGCATCACCTACACCGGCGGCCACGGCCCTCTCGGCTCCGACCGCGGCGACCACGGTCCGACCCTCGTGGTCGCCCTCGGCGAGACCACCCGCCGCCCCGACTCCACCGCCGTCGTCACGGTCCCCTGGACCCGCAACGAGCGTGGCGCGCTCACCGGACTGAAGACCACCTCCTACGCCGAGAACGTCGTCGCCCTCGCCCGTGCCCACCAACACGGCGCATCCGAGGCCCTGTTCGGCAACACGGTCGGGCAGCTCTGCGAGGGCACCGGCTCCAACGTCTTCGTCGTCCTCGACGGCGAGATCCACACCCCGCCGCTCGCCTCCGGCTGCCTCGCCGGCATCACGCGCGAGCTCGTCGTCGAGTGGACGGGCGCCAAGGAGACCGACCTGCCGCTGGACGTCCTCCAGCGGGCCGAGGAGGTCTTCCTGACCTCCACGCTGCGCGACGTCCAGGCCGTGCACCGCGTCGACGACCGCGAACTGCCGGGCACGGCGGGCCCGGTGACCGCCAAGGCCATGCGCGTCTTCGACGAGCGGTCGGGGCACGACCTCGACCCGTAGGACCGGGTCGGCGGGCCGGGCCGGTCGGCGGGTCCGAGGACAGACCCGCGGAAATTGGGCTGACGGAGGCCGTGGCGGCGGGTAGAACTCCCGGTGATGACCACGACCCTGCGGCCGACCGAGCCGCTTCAGCACCACGCCGACGGAACACGTTCACGCCGCTACCAGGTGTGCGTGAACAGCCGTCCCGTCGGCGTGACCCACCTCTCGACGCACCCGGTCTTCGGACCGGCCGTGGCCCGGATCCTCGAGCTGCGCATCGACGAGCCCGACCGGGGCCGGGGCCGGGGCACGGTCGCCGCGCTAGCCGCCGAGGAGGTGGCGCGCGGTTGGGGCTGCAAGCGGATCGAGATAGCCGTGCCCGCCACCGAGGAGGCCGCGGTCCGGCTCGTCACCGCCCTCGGCTACGTCCAGCGCAACCGGGGCATGGAGAAGCGGCTCGGCACCACCGCGCCCGAACTGCCCGCCGGCAGCCGGGGCAGACCGATGACCGAGGCCGAGTACGGGCCGTGGCTGGAACACGGCAAGGCCGGCTACGCCCAGAGCTGGATCGACCGTGGCGTACCCGCCGACGAGGCATGGGCCAAGTCGGAGGCCGACCACGCCAGGCTGCTGCGCCAGGGACCGGCGACCCCCGGCATGCTGCTGAGCGTCCTGGAGCACGAGGGCACTCCGGTCGGCACCCTGTGGGTCGCCGTCAGCGAGGACCAGGCCTTCGTCTACGACGTGGAGGCCGACGAACGCTTCCGCGGCCGGGGGCACGGGCGCTCCCTGATGCTCCTGGCCGAGGCCCAGGCGGTGGCCGCGGGCAAGCAGGTGCTGGGCCTCAACGTCTTCGCGGGCAACACTCCGGCGGAGCGCCTGTACGACTCCCTCGGTTACCGCCCGGTCCTCTACGCCCTCTACAAGGAACTTCTCTAGTGCCGCATCAGGCAACG
>NZ_MUBM01000570.1 GCF_002154505.1 Streptomyces carpinensis
TCCATCCCCACCCGCTCCCGGCCGACGACGACGTCCAGCGCGGCGAGGAGTTCCTGGCCAAGCTGCGCGACTTCTGCGAGACGAAGATCGACTCGGCCCGGATCGAACGCGACGCGCAGATACCGGACGAGGTCATCACCGGGCTCAAGGAGCTCGGCGCCCTCGGCATGAAGATCGACACCAAGTACGGCGGCCTCGGCCTGACCCAGGTCTACTACAACAAGGCCCTCGCCCTGGCCGGCTCCGCCAGCCCCGCGATCGGCGCGCTGCTCTCCGCGCATCAGTCGATCGGCGTACCGCAGCCGCTGAAGATGTTCGGCACTCGGGAGCAGAAGGACACCTTCCTGCCGCGCTGCGCCCGCACCGACATCTCGGCCTTCCTGCTGACCGAGCCGGACGTCGGCTCCGACCCGGCCCGCCTGGCGACCTCGGCCGTCCCCGACGGGGACGACTACGTCCTGGACGGGGTCAAGCTGTGGACGACCAACGGCGTGGTGGCCGACCTCCTCGTGGTCATGGCACGCGTGCCGAAGTCCGAGGGCCACCGCGGCGGCATCACCGCCTTCGTCGTCGAGGCCGCCTCCGAGGGTGTGACGGTGGAGAACCGCAACGCCTTCATGGGTCTGCGCGGCA
>NZ_MUBM01000571.1 GCF_002154505.1 Streptomyces carpinensis
GGTGGAGCCTGCCGGGGCGACGGGGCGGGCCTGGGCCGGTACTTGTCGTACGGCGGGGGTCATCGGCAGGAGGCCGGTGAAGTTGTCGGCTCTTCGTGGGCCCGGTACCGGGTCGATAAGTAGGCGGTCCCACGCGTACGTGAGGATCACCGCCCGGTCCTCGTCGCCGTAGAGGCCGGCGTCAAGCATTGCGGCAGCGACCGCGTCGCCCCCGCCTCCCGCTGCGACGATCAACCGGGTCATGGGTTCAGCCTACGGGGTTCGGAGTTGACCACTCACCCTATAGTGGCCAGAGGCCATAGCCACTTGTTGACGTAGGAGGGGACATGCCACAAATCGAGGAGACTCAGCCGAAGTATCTCCAGATCGCCCATTACATCCGTGACCAGATCCTGCGGGGGGATCTACGGCCCGGGGACGAGGTTCCCTCGGAGCGGCAGTTGGCGGCCGACTGGTCCGTCTCCCGGCCGACGGCCGCCCGGTCGCTGGAGGCGCTGAGTCATCAGGGCCTGGTCGAGAAGCGGCAGGGTTCGGGCACCTATGTGCGTAGCCTCGAAGTCAACCGGCGTGCGCGGGAGTTGTACGGGCGGGCCCGGCAGACCGGGAAGATCTACACCGCCGGTGAGTACGCGGTGATCACCTCGGCCGGATGGCTGGACGCCCCGGACCATGTGGCCGAAGCGCTGGGACTGGTCAAGGACCGGCGGGCCGTTCACCGTCGTCGCGTGACGAACAACCAGAGTGGGCCGATCAACCTGTCCACCTCGTGGTTCGCCCCGGACGTCGGGCAGCGGGCGCCCAAGCTCCTGGACGCCGAGCGCATCCAGGAAGGGACCCTGATGTACGTCGAGAACATGACGGGCCGGCAGGGGAGTTACGCCGAGGACCGCATGTGTGCCCGGCAGGCCACGGACGAGGAAACCGAGGATCTTCACCTGGAACCGGGGTCGGCGGTGCTGATCGTCCACCACGTCGTCTACGACCTCCAGGACCGGCCGCTGGAGTTCGCCGAAGCCACCTATCCGCCGCACCGCTGGGCGTTCGAGCAGGGTTACCCGCTGACCTGAAGTGAGCGGTAGTTCCGCCGAACCGCTTGCACACCGCGAGTGGCTAATGCCACTATCCACAAAGTGGCTAAGGCCACTTAAAGGAGAGGGGGCACGGTGTGACAAGTCGACGGCCGGACGAGGGAGCGCGCGGCAACTGCCGGGGATGCCGGGGACGCGGCTGGAAGCGTGTCGGCTCCCGTACGGCTCTGGCGCTCTCGACGGCCGACGACCGCACCCGTGCCACATCGAAGCGGCGCTGCCTCGACTGCGACGGCAGCGGCAAGGAGTGAGCGCGGATGACCTACACGATCGACCGCTATCCCTGCGAGGACTCGCCGCGGCTGGGGGCGATGACCTTGCATCCGACCCCGGAGTCCGTACCGCGGGCCCGACGCTGGTTCCGGAAGTTCATCGCCCCCTACAACCCGGCCTGCTCCATCGACGACTGCACGCTGATGATCTCGGAGCTGGTCACCAACGCCATCCGCTACGGACAGGCGGACGAGACATGGGTGGTGCGCGTGGAGTGGTTCCGGGAGGGGGCCTCGCTGCGAGTGGAGGTGCACAACCCCGGCTTCCCGGCGGCCGTGCGGCTGCGGCATCCGGATACCAACGATGCGCATGGGCGCGGGCTGCTCCTCGTCGACTCCATCGCCGACTCGTGGCACTCCGGGCCGAGCCGGTTCGGTGGAACGGTGGTCTCCTTCGTGGTGGCCGATGCCTGGCCGGCCTGAGGGAAGGGCACCCCGCTTCTACTTCGACAGTGGAAATGTCGCTAGTCTGGTTGACCGGTTGACTTGGCCAATCTCGACGGGCGGCGGCGTTCATGGCGTATGAAGTGGAGGCACCGAAGTACGTTCGGCTCGCCCAGACCATTCAGCGCCGCATCGAGGACGGGACGTACGCGCCCGGCACCCGCGTGCCCAGTGAGAACCAACTGGTGCAGTCCTTCGGGATGTCCCGCCCGACCGTCGTCCGGGCGCTGGAGCTGCTGAAACGGGACGGATGGCTGGAGTCCCGGCAGGGATACGGCACGATCGTCCGGGGCCGCCCGGAAGTGGTCGAGCAGAAGGACCGGCGGGGACGTGACGCCCTGGAGCGGGACGAGTCGCAGGCTCCCGGTCGGCTGGTAGAGGTCGGGCACGTCTCCGTCCCGGCGCGGATCGCCTCCGCGCTCGGGCTGCCGAAGCGCACCAAGGTCCTGGTGCGCCGTTTCCTGGTCGAAGAGGACGGCGAAGCGGTCGAACTGGTCTCGTCGTACTTCCCCGCCGGCATGGCCGACGGGACGGAACTCGACAGCTCCGAGACACTGAGCGGCAGCGTCCGGCAGCATCTCGAAGCGCGGAAGAAGGTCCGCTTCGACCACGTCACCGAGCGCGTGTCCGCCCGGCTTCCCGAAGCGGACGAAGCGGAGTTGCTCGGCCTTCCGGACGGTGTGCCCGTGCTCAGTGTGCTGGTCGTCGTCTGTGACGCGTCCGGGCAGGCGTTGCAGGTCGCTGACGTGCTGCTGCCTGCCGACCGGCAGGAACTAGAAGACACCTACCGCCTGAACTGAGCCGCCTGACGGCTCCTCAACTCGCCCCCGAATCAAGCTTGACAAGTCAACCTGGCATCTCTAGCTTCAAACTTGCTAAGTCAACTTGTCAGGTGACGGGTTGACCGACTCAGAAGGAGACATCTCAGTGCGTGTGATCCGTGTGGACGCCTCGACCGCCACGATCCTGCTCACCGAAGCGCCGGCGGCGAAGGTGCGTGACCGGCAGACCGGGGAGATCGCGAAGGACGCCGTGAGCGGTGAGGCGCTGATGACCGTCGGCGTCGTCTTCATCGACGAGGGCCAGTCGTCGCTGATCCAGGTCACCATCCCTGAGAGCGGGGTGACGGAGGGGCTGACCGTCGGTGCCCCGGTCTCGCTGCCGGGGCTGGTGGCGCGACCGTGGGAGAGCGTGTTCAACGGGCAGCAGCGGCACGGCATCGCCTACCGCGCCACCGCCGTCGCCCCCGGCGCCTTCCCGATGGCTCAGGCGGGCTGATCACCGTGACGGACCTGGTGACGGTGGCCGAGCTGGGCGGATCGCTCGCCGCGATAGGCGGCGCGGCCTACGCCCGGCACGCTCACCCCGCGGCGTACTGGTCCACGGTCGGGCTGCCGCTGTCGGTGGCCCGGCTGCTGGCCTCGTACTCCTCGACCATGGACGCCTGCGGCCTGACCGTCGAGCCTCCGCGCTGGCGGGCCCTGGCCGTCAAGGCCACCACCCGGCGGGAGGTCCGGCCGGTCCCGCCCCGCCGGGGCCTCATCCGCCCCACCTCGACCGGCCTGCGCATGCGGCTGCGGCTGGCTCCCGGACAGGAACCGGCGGACGTGGCGGCCTCGGCCGAACGGCTGCGGCACGCCTGGGGCGTCCACGCCGTGCACGTCCGGGACATCAAGCCCGGTGTCGTCGAACTGCGGCTCGTCGGCTTCGACGTCCTGAAGAAGGTGCGCATGCCCCGTGGCCGTACGGGGCTGGGAGCGCTCCAAGTCCCGGTCGCCCTGCGGGAGGACGCGACTGCGTACGTACGGGACTACCGCGCCGTACCGCATGAACTCGTCCTCGGCGCCACGCTCTCGGGCAAGTCCATGTACCTGCGGAACCTGCTCGCCGGACTGGCGACTCAGCCGGTCGTCCTGGTCGGCATCGACTGCAAGCGCGGTGTCGAGCTGTCGCCGTTCGCCGCCCGGCTGTCCGCGCTGGCCACCGATCCCGACCAGGCGGCCGAGCTGCTGCCGGTGCTCGTCAAGGAAATGGAGGACCGATACGACCTGATCAAGGCCCGGCAGGGCATCGCCCCGGGCACCCCGGCCGAGGAGATCACCTCCGACATCTGGGGACTGCCGGACGCCGAACGCCCGGCACCCGTCGTGCTGTTCGTCGACGAGGTCGCGGAACTCTTTCTCGTCGCCACACGGAAGGAGGAGGAACGGCGCGACGAGATGGTCACCCAGCTCATCCGCCTCGCCCAGCTCGGCCGTGCGGCCGGCCTCTACCTGGAGGTCTGCGGGCAGCGCTTCGGCGCCGAGCTGGGCAAGGGCGCGACCATGCTCCGCGCCCAGCTCACCGGTCGTGTCTGCCACCGGGTGAACGACGAAGCGTCGGCGAAGATGGCGCTCGGGGACATCGCCCCGGAAGCCGTCTGGGCCGCCTGCTCCATCCCTTCCGAGCGGCCCGGCCTGGCCGTCGCCGGTGACACCTCGGGCGGCTGGTCCCGCATCCGCACCCCGAACCTCTCCCTCGCCGCTGCTGCGGCCACCTGCCGCGCCGCGGCCCACTTCGCCCCCGACGTACCGGCGCTCTCGCCCTTCCGTCCACACGTCCCTCCCGTGCCGCCCGTGAAGCCCGCCGGTCCGTCGGGCAGTCCGCGGCCGGTCACGGAGTAACCGCACCGACTCTTCACGCCGGCGCCGTCCTCACGCGCCGAGTCCCTACCCCGTCATGCCCGAAAGAAGGAGAGCACTCGCCATGTGCCCCGACTGCGAGGACTTCGCCCGAACCGTCTTCCTGCTCGGTCAACTCGCCCTCTACGCCGACACGTCGGGCGTCGACGAGGAGTTCGTCGAAGCGGTGGCGCCGTCCCTGGCCGTGTCCCTCCCGGAGCCGCCGCCCGGCCTCTTCCCGACCGGCCACGACGCCGAAAACGGCACCGACACCGGCACCGACGCCGACGAGGGCCCGGACCACTCCGGTGAGTCGGCCTGATGTCCCGCCCGGCTCTCCGCGTGGACGCGGTCCTGGTCCAAGCCGTCATCGCCGGGGCCCTGTCCTTCGCCCACCTGCACGACCTGGCCGCCGCCGCGGGGCAGGCCGGATGGAAGGCGTGGGCCTACCCCGTCTCCGTCGACCTGCTCCTCGTCGCCGCCTGGCACCGGCTCCGCAACGGCGGATCGAAACCGGCCGCCTGGTGCTGGTTCGTCGTCGCCCTGACCGCGTCACTCGGCGCGAACGTCGCGACCGCCGGCCTCCTCGACCTGGACGACGTACCGGCCTGGCTGCGCATCCTCGTCGCCGGATGGCCCGCGGTCGCCTTCCTCGGCGGAACCCTGCTCGCCCACGGCTCCCGCACACCGGAGCCGTCACCCGAACCGGTCCCGGCAGACAGCAGCGACGACCCGGCGCCCTCGGCCGACCCGGTTCCCGAACTGCCTCCCGCGACCGCCCCGGAC
>NZ_MUBM01000572.1 GCF_002154505.1 Streptomyces carpinensis
ACGGTCAGGTCGTCGGCCTGGAAGTACAGGCCCGGCTCGACGGTGAGGACCATGCCCGGCTCCAGCGTGCCGTCCACGTACGTCTCGGTGCGCGCGGCGGCGCAGTCGTGGACGTCCATGCCGAGCATGTGACCGGTGCCGTGCAGCGTCCAGCGGCGCTGCAGGCCGAGCTCCAGGACCCGCTCCACGGGGCCCTCGACCAGGCCCCACTCGACGAGCCTCTCGGTGAGCACGCGCTGCGCGGCGTCGTGGAAGTCGCGGTACTTCGCGCCCGGCTTCACCGCCGCGATACCGGCCTCCTGGGCCTCGTGCACGGCGTCGTAGACCTTCTTCTGGATCTCGGAGAAGCGGCCGCTGATCGGCAGCGTGCGCGTGACGTCCGCGGTGTAGTACGTGTGCGTCTCCACGCCCGCGTCCAGCAGCAGCAGGTCGCCGGAGCGGACCGGGCCGTCGTTGCGCACCCAGTGCAGCGTGCAGGCGTGCGGGCCGGCGGCGGCGATGGTGCCGTAGCCGACGTCGTTGCCCTCCACGCGCGCGCGGAGGAAGAACGTGCCCTCGACGTAGCGTTCGCTCGTCGCCTCGGCCTTGTCGAGGACCTTCACCACGTCCTCGAAGCCGCGCACGGTGGAGTCCACGGCCTTCTGCAGCTCGCCGATCTCGAAGTCGTCCTTGATCAGCCGCATCTCGGACAGGAAGACGCGCAGCTCCTCGTCCCGCTCGCCGGTGACCTTGTCGGTCAGGGCCGCCTCGATGCCGGCGTCGTAGCCGCGCACCACGCGGACCGGGCCGGTGGCCTCCTTGAGCTTCTGGGGCAGCTCGCGCACGTCGGAGGCCGGGATGCCGTACAGCTGCTCGGCCTCGGCCAGGGAGTGGCGGCGGCCGACCCACAGCTCGCCCTGGCCGGAGAG
>NZ_MUBM01000573.1 GCF_002154505.1 Streptomyces carpinensis
CGGTCGTGCCGCTGGGGCGGCGCGGGTGGGCGCGGCGGCACCCCGTCAGGCCGGTGCCTACGCAGGCGCCGGTTCCCAGGCCGCCCTCGGCAGGGCCTGGGGCAGCGCTCCGTACCAGGTTCTGGCCACCGTGAAGCCGAAGGTGAGGCACAGGACGCCGCCGACCGCGTCGAGCCAGAAGTGGTTGGCGGTGGCGACGATGACGAGGAGGGTGGTCGCCGGGTAGAGGACGGCGAGGACGCGTACCCACGGGACGGTGGTCAGGGCGAAGATCGTCAGGCCGCACCACAGGGACCAGCCGATGTGCATCGAGGGCATCGCGGCGTACTGGTTGGACATGTGTTTGAGGTCGCCGGAGGCCATGGAGCCCCAGGTGTGGTGGACCTGGACCGTGTCGATGAAGTGGCCGCCGGTCATCAGGCGCGGGGGTGCGAGGGGGTACAGGTAGTAGCCGAGCAGGGCCACGCCCGTGGTGGCGAAGAGGGCCAGGCGGGCCGCGGAGTAGCGGCCCGGGTGGCTGCGGTAGAGCCAGACCAGGACGCCCACGGTCACCACGAAGTGCAGCGTGGCGTAGTAGTAGTTCATGCCGACGATCAGCCAAGTCACCGAGTCGACGGCATGGTTGACCGTGTGCTCGACGGCGATGCCCAGTCGGTGCTCCGCACTCCAGACCCAGTCGGCGTTGCTCAGTGCCTTCGCCTTCTGTTCCGGGACCGCGTTGCGGATCAGTGA
>NZ_MUBM01000574.1 GCF_002154505.1 Streptomyces carpinensis
GAGCCCCGGTCGGTGATCACCGACCGGGGCTCTGAGCTGCGTGGACCTGAGGGGATTTGAACCCCTGGCCCCCTCGATGCGAACGAGGTGCGCTACCGGACTGCGCCACAGGCCCTTGCAACGAGTGAAACTCTAGCATCCCCGTCCGGGTGGTTGGAAATCCGTTCCCGGGCTGGTCAGGGGGTGGGGCTCCGCCGAACCTCCGGTGGAGTCAGCGGGGCGGTGCCCGCGGGGCCCGTGCCCTACTCGTTGACCGCGCGCGGCCGGTCGCCGTCCTCGTACTGGTCGAACAGCGGGGTGCGGCCGCGCTCGCGGGAGCGGCGGGCCGAGGCGGCGCGGCGGGCGTCGCTGCGGCCGTCGGCGGCCGGACGGTCCTCCCCGGCCGCCGGGGGTTCCTCGGCGGCCGGGGCCGCGTCCTGCTCCGGCACGGCGGAGGACGAGCGCGCAGAGCTCCAGGAGTCCGGTGCGCCGAGGTCCACGTCGGAGCTGGCCCGCGGGGCGACCGGTGCGGTCACGTACGTGGGCAGCGGGACGGGCACCGGGTCCCAGCTGTCGCCGTGACCGGGGCGCCGCCGGCGCTCGCGCTGCTGGTCCAGCCACTCCGCGTGGTCGGTCTGCTCGACCAGGGCACGCCGGTCCGCGGCGAGCGCGGACAGTCCCGGATCCGTCTCCGACTCACATCCGGCCTCCGGCTCGTCCGCGTCCTCCTCCAGGGACGGGCGCCGGCGCTGCGGGCGCCGGCTCTCCCGCAGCCGCTGCGCGGCGGCCTCGGCGCGGCGCCGGTCCATCTGGTAGGCGAAGCGGCGGCGCTCCTGGACGCGCAGGTACGCGATGTACCCGCTGAGCAGCACGGCGGGTGCCGCGGGCGCCCACAGGAAGGCGAGCCCTCCCACCGCGGCGACGATCGCGCCCAGGGTGAAGGCGAGGAAGAGGACGACGGTGGTGCGCCGACGGCGTGCGAGAACCTTCGAGCGCCGGGCGCGTGCCGCGGCCGCCTCCGCGCCGGGCGCACGCCCGGCCGCGGGGACCCGCTTCCGCGCGGGCGCGGCGGCGGACGCCGGCTTGGGCGCGGAGGGGGTTGCCGGTGCTGACGGGGAGGCCGGCGCCGGTGCGGACGCGGATGCCGGCGTGGTCTTCGGCGGCGTCGACCGCGCCGCCGGCACACCTGGACGGTCGCGCCGGTCCCGCTCCTGGGGCTGCTCGGGTTCCTTCGCCCTGGCCGGGGGTACGGCGAAGGCCCGGACGTCCACCGAGTCGGTGACGGCGTCCGGTTTCACGGCGCTGGACTCCCCCTCCTCGGCGGAGCGCGCCCTGAGGTCCCTGGCGTACCGGCGCTCCATACCCGCCCGTCCGGACAACAGCCGGATGGCGGTGCTGAAGCGTTCCGTCGGACGGGCCTCGTTCAGCTCGTCCTGCCTACGGAGCCACATGGGCACCAAGTAGGCGGCCCAGGCCCCGACAATGACTGCGTAGATGAGGCCGCTGCTGCTCACGCCTCACACGGTAGAGGGGTTTGCGTGAGGCCATCCGCCAATTGAGCCGGTGTGTCGCACGATCTGGCTGATATTTCGAACTTTTTTTGTGACCGATGCGATCAGCGGGCCGTCAGGCCCGTGAATTCAATGCCACCCGGACGGTCGCCGGTCGATCATTTTCGAACATCTATTCAATTTCCGGGTCCGGCGGATTCCCCTCGGCGTCCCGCCCGGTGTTCTTCCCGCTGTTCCGCTCGCTGTTCCGTCCGGCCTTCCCCTCGCTGTTCTGCGGGGGTCCACTCGTCGTCCCGCCGGGCCTACTCGCTGTTCTGCCGGGCGTTCTGCGGGTTGCGCGGGCGCGTCCGGCGCCAGCGGCTCAGCAGCCCTTCAGGCACCTCTTCCGCGGTGAGCGCGAAGACCATGTGATCCCGCCAGGCCCCGTCGATGTGCAGATAACGCGGCCTGAGGCCCTCCTCGCGGAATCCGAGTTTCTCCACGACCCGGCGGCTCGGCCCGTTCTCGGGGCGAATGCAGACCTCGATGCGGTGCAGTCCGACGATGCGGAAACAGTGGTCCACGACGAGCGCCACGGCCGTCGGCATCACCCCCCGCCCGGCCACCGCCTCGTCCACCCAGTAGCCGATGTGACCCGAGCACATCGAGCCCCAGGTGATTCCGGCTACCGTCAACTGCCCGACCAGGCGCCCCTGGTACTCGATGACGAAGGGCAGCATCCGGCCCGCGTTGGCCTCGGAGCGCAGGTGCCGAACCATCTGGCGGTAGGTCGGCCGATGCGCTATCGGTCCGCTGGGCGTGGGCGGCGGAATGGTCGCCTCCCACGGCCGGAGCCACTCCCGGTTGCGCCGGTTCACCTCGCGCCAGGCCCGCTGGTCGCGCAGCTTTATCGGCCGGAGGACGACATCGCCCTCCGCGAGCACGACGGGCCAGGATGGGCTGTTCAGCTCGCACCCCCACTGCCGGCACCGGGTCCGGGATGGTCGCCGCCTCGCAGCTGGTCGACGGCGTGCGCCAACAGCGGCTCCAGCACGGCCAGTCCGTCCCTCACCCCGCCGGTCGAGCCCGGCAGGTTGACGATCAGCGTCCGCCCGGCCACCCCGGCCAGGCCCCGGGAGAGCGCCGCGGTCGGCACCTTCTCCCTTCCGAACGCCCGGATGGCCTCCGCAATGCCCGGCACCTCGTAGTCGATCACCCGGCGGGTGACCTCGGGAGTGCGGTCGGTGGGCGAGACACCCGTGCCGCCGGTGGTGACCACGACGTCGTACCCGGCCTCGACGGCGGCGCGCAGCTCGGCCTCCACCGGGTCGCCGTCCGGCACGACCCGCGGGCCGTCCACGGCGAAGCCGAACCGCTTCAGGCCGTCGGCGATCAGCGGGCCGCCCTTGTCCTCGTAGACCCCGGCGGCGGCCCGGTTGGACGCGGTGACCACCAGGGCGCTGTACGGCGCGAGCAGTGCGCCGCCCCCGGCCGCTGCGTCCAGCGTCATGACCGGCTCCAGTCGCCCGACTTGCCGCCCGACTTCTCCTCCACCCGCACGTCCGTGATGACCGCCCCCTTGTCGACCGCCTTGACCATGTCGATCACGGTGAGCGCGGCGACGGAGACCGCGGTGAGCGCCTCCATCTCGACGCCCGTGCGGTCCGTCGTCTTCACGGTGGCCGTGATCTCCACGGCGTCGTCCGCGACCGACAGGTCCAGTTTCACACCCGACACGGACAACGGGTGGCACAGCGGAATGAGGTCCGGGGTGCGCTTGGCACCCATGATTCCGGCGATCCGGGCGGTGGCGAGGGCGTCGCCCTTGGGGACGCCCTCGCCACGCAGCAGCTCCACCACGCGCGGCGAGACGAGGACGCGGCCGCTGGCGCGGGCGGTGCGCGCGGTCACGTCCTTGCCGGACACATCGACCATGCGGGCGGCGCCCGCGTCGTCGATGTGCGTCAGTCGGTCCTGCGCGACGTCCTGCACACGGTCCTGCGCGACGTCCTGTGCGCGGCTGTGCGCAGAAGATCCGGGGGTCTCCCCCCGGGAAGGCGTAGTCATGCTCTGTGACGCTCCCGGTCCGGGCCCGGCGCGGTGCGGTTGCGCGGGCCTGCTGTGCGCGACACGGTACCGCCAACCAGCGCCGGTCAGCCGAGGAGGACCACCTCGACCTCGTCGCCGGGCGCCACGGACTCGACGTCCTCGGGGACGACGATGAGGGCGTCGGCCTGTGCGAGGGCGGCGATCAGGTGGGAGCCGGTGCCCCCGACCGGGGACACCTCGCCCTCGGCGTACGTCCCGCGCAGGAACTGCCTGCGCCCCTTCGGCGAGCTGAGTGCCTTCTCGGCCGCCAGGGTCGCCCGGGCCGTCGGCCGGTGGACGTCCTGAAGGCCCATCAGGGTGCGGATCGCGGGGCGGACGAACAGCTCGAAGGACACGTACGACGACACCGGGTTGCCGGGCAGCGCCAGCAGCGGGGTGTGCTCGGGGCCGATGGTGCCGAAGCCCTGGGGCTTTCCGGGCTGCATGGCGAGCTTGCGGAACTCCACACCGCCGCCCGGCACGTCCTCGTCGCCGACGTGCGACAGCGCCTCCTTGACCACGTCGTACGCCCCGACGCTCACCCCGCCGGTGGTGACCATCAGGTCGGCGCGGACGAGCTGGTCCTCGATGGTGGACCGCAGGACGTCGGCGTCGTCGGCGACGGCGCCCACCCGGTAGGCGATGGCACCGGCGTCCCGGGCCGCCGCGGTCAGGGCGAAGCTGTTGGAGTCGTAGATCTGGCCGTTGCCCAGCTGCTCGTCGGGCTGGACGAGCTCGCTGCCGGTGGACAGCACCACCACGCGCGGACGCGGACGCGCCCGGACCGTGCCGCGGCCGATCGCGGCGAGCAGCGCGATCTGCGGCGGCCCGAGGACCGTGCCCGCCTTCAGGGCGAAGTCGCCGGCCTTCACGTCGCTGCCCCTGGCGCGCACGTGCGCGCGTGCCTCGGCCGGCCGGTACACGCGCACCTGGCCGGTGGCGCCCTCCGGGGACAGGCTGCGGGCGCGCATCCCGCCGACCGGGCCCTCGCCGAGCCCGCCGTCGGTCCACTCCACGGGCACGACCGTCTCGGCGCCGGGCGGCAGCGGGGCGCCGGTCATGATGCGGGCGGCCTGGCCGGGGCCCACGTGGACCGGGTCGGCCGCGCCCGCGGCGACGTCCCCGACGACCTCCAGCGCGGCCGGGAACTCCTCGCTCGCGCCCGAGACGTCCGCGACGCGCACCGCGTACCCGTCCATGGAGCTGTTGTCGAACGGCGGCAGCGACAGCGGCACCGTGACGTCCTCGACCAGCACGCAGCCCTGGGCGTCGAGCAGGTGCAGCTCGATGGGCTCCAGGGGGCGGATGGTGGTGAGGACGTCCTCCAGGTGCTCGTCCACCGACCACAGGCGGTCGGATTCCGTGGTGTGGTGCCCGGCGCTGCTCAACCTCGTCACATCTCCTCGGCCACGTAACGCTGAAGCCAGGCCCTGAAGTCGGGGCCCAGGTCCTCACGTTCGCACGCGAGCCTGACAATGGCACGCAGGTAGTCGCCGCGATCGCCGGTGTCGTAGCGGCGGCCCTTGAAGACGACGCCGTGCACCGGGCCGCCGACCTTCTCGTCCTCGGCGAGCTGCTGCAGGGCGTCGGTGAGCTGGATCTCGCCACCGCGGCCCGGCTGGGTCTTGCGCAGTATGTCGAAGATGTGCGGGTCGAGGACGTAACGGCCGATGATCGCGTAGTTCGAGGGGGCGTCCGCCGCGTCCGGCTTCTCGACCAGGCCGGTCACCTGGACGACGTCGCTGTCGGCGGTGGCCTCCACGGCCGCGCACCCGTAGAGGTGGATCTGCTCGGGGGCGACCTCCATGAGGGCGACGACACTGCCGCCGTAGGTCTCCTGCACCTCGATCATCCGCTGCAGCAGCGGGTCGCGCGGGTCGATCAGGTCGTCGCCGAGCAGGACGGCGAACGGCTCGTGGCCGACGTGCGGAGCAGCGCAGAGCACCGCGTGACCCAGACCCTTGGGGTCGCCCTGGCGGACGTAGTGGATCATCGCGAGGTCGCTGGACTCCTGCACCTTGGCGAGCCGCTCGGCGTCGCCCTTCTTCTCAAGGGCCGATTCCAGCTCGTAGTTGCGGTCGAAGTGGTCCTCGAGGGGGCGCTTGTTGCGGCCCGTCACCATGAGGACGTCGTCGAGGCCCGCGGAGACGGCCTCCTCGACCACGTACTGGATCGCCGGCTTGTCCACGACCGGCAGCATCTCCTTGGGAGTGGCCTTGGTGGCCGGCAGGAACCGGGTGCCCAGGCCTGCTGCGGGAATGACGGCCTTGCTGATCCGGGGGTGCGACTGACTCATGCCCGCAACCATATCCGCCTCGTCCGGTGCCTTTGCGCGGGCTCCGGGCCTCCGGTTTATTGGCTCGCACAAGAGCGGCACAGGACCGGCACAGCGGCACACGAAACACTGGGACGGAGCGCTCGGGCGCTCGAGGAAGGTGGGGATACGGCCTTGGGTGAGATCGGACGGACCACGGAGCCCGCCAAGCGGACGGTGCGGCGGGAGTTCCTCGCGGCGAGGAACAGACTGACCGCGGACGAGGTGCGGCAGGCGGCCTCGGCGCTGGCCCGGCGCGCGCTCGAGCTGCCCGAGCTGGCGCGGGCGCGCACGGTGGCCGCCTACGTCTCCGTGGGCACCGAGCCGGGCACCCTCGCGCTGCTCGACGCGCTCAGCGCGCGGGGGGTGAGCGTACTGCTGCCCGCCCTGCTGCCCGACAACGACCTGGACTGGGGCGCCTACGCCGGGGAGGGCTCCCTCGCGCGCGTGCGGCACGGCGGGAAGATGGCGCTGCTCGAGCCGGCCGGTCAGCGCCTCGGCCCGGACGCCGTGACGGCCGCCGACGTCGTCCTTCTGCCCGGTCTCGCCGTCGACGGCCGCGGGATGCGGCTGGGGCGCGGCGGCGGCTCCTACGACCGCGTCCTGGCCCGCCTGGAGCGGGCGGACGCGCACCCCGCGCTCGTGGTCCTGCTGTACGACTTCGAGGTCGTCGAACGCGTGCCGGAGGAGCCGCACGACCGGCCGGTGCAGGCGGTGGTGACGCCTTCGGCGGTGCGCCGCTTCACCTGACGCGTGCCCGCGGCGGCCTCAGGGTCCCTTGCGCACCGCCACTTGCGGAGGGCCGCCCGGCGCCCTCGCCTGCGCGCCGTCCTGGTGCCGCATGCGCGAAGGCCCTCCACGCGCGCGTG
>NZ_MUBM01000575.1 GCF_002154505.1 Streptomyces carpinensis
CAGGTGACTCGCAGGCTCACCGGCTCAGTCGGGAGTGTTGATCATGGACGCGGCCGCGTACGTCAGGTAGTTCCACAGCGTCCGCTCGTGCTCCTCCGACAGGCCCAGCTCGTCGACGGCGGTCCGCATGTGCCGCAGCCAGGCGTCGTGCGCCGCCCGGTCAACGGTGAAGGGCGCGTGCCGCATGCGCAGCCTCGGGTGGCCGCGTCGCTCGCTGTACGCCGTCGGTCCGCCCCAGTACTGGATCAGGAACAGCCTGAGCCGCTCCTCGGCCGGTCCCAGGTCCTCCTCCGGGTACATGGCCCGAAGTTCGGGATCGTCGGCGACCCCCTCGTAGAAACGGTGGACGAGCCGGCGGAAGGTCTCCTCCCCGCCGACCTGCTCGTAGAAGGTCTGCTCCTGAAGCGTGCCGCGCCGAATCTCATTCACCGTTCCATGGTCTCAGACGGCCGGACCGAGGACGCGAGACCTAGGTCCTGCCGGTGCTCGCCTCGTGCCCGATCACGCAGGACAGTGGAGGCATGGGCGCGCACACTGCCGAAAAGGGCCGCAAAGGCCGCGACGGCGACAAGGGCAAGGGTGACAGGGATCTGGACGAGCTCGCCGCCGAGGCGCGGGACGCTCTGGTGCGGGAGATCGACGCGAGCGGTGCCTGGGCGTCCGACCCGGTCTGGCGAAAGGCGTTCGCCGCCGTGCCGCGGCACCTGTTCGTGCCGTACTACTACGTCGGCGTCATGGGCGGATACGAGCGGCGCTGGGGCGAGAGCCCGGACCCGCGGGCCCGCGAGCGCTGGCTGCGGGGTGCCTACGAGGACGCCCCGCTGGCCACGCGGCTGCGCGACGGCGAGCTGGTCTCCTCCAGCAGCCAGCCCTCGCTCATGGCGCAGATGCTGGCGGAGCTACGGGTGGCGGACGGTGACCGGGTCCTGGAGATCGGCGC
>NZ_MUBM01000576.1 GCF_002154505.1 Streptomyces carpinensis
ACCTGGGACCTGCCCAGCAATCCCGCCGTCGTCGCCAACGCCCGCCGGCTCGCCGCGGAGCAGATCGCCCGGTGGGGACTGGCAGAGGCCGCGTTCGTCACGCAACTGGTGGTGAGCGAGCTGGTCACCAACGCGATGCGGCACGCCAGAGGGCCGATCAGGCTGCGGCTCATCAAGGGTGAGACCCTGATCTGCGAGGTCAGCGACGGGAGCAGCGTCAGTCCTCATCTGCGCCGGGCCCGAGCATTCGACGAGGGCGGCCGCGGCCTGTTCATGGTCGCCCAGTTCACTCAGCGCTGGGGCACCCGCTACACCCGCACCGGCAAGACCATCTGGGCCGAGCAGGTGCTGCGCATGCCGTAGGTACAGCAATCATCCCCGACCCGTAGCCGCCGCACCGACGCCGGTGCCGCCCACAAACCCCGTTCATCATGGAAAAGCAGCAGTATGGAGCACTCGCGATGCCGGACCCCACGCAGGCCGGGGAGGGGGTGGCCGCGGTCGGGCAGACCGCAGCATGGTGGAACATGTTGCCTGTCGCCTTGATCGTCTCCGACGGCACCGGACGGATCACGCGGTGGGCGAAGGCCGCCCCTGAGCTGCTCGGCTACGCCGACGGCGAGGTCATCGGCCGTGACCTCACCGACCTCGTTCTCCCCGACCATCGCCCCGAGGCCCACGCCGTGCATGACGCGGTTGCCGCTGGACGCAGCGTGACCGGGCACTTCCCCATACGGCACAAGAACGGCTCCACCGTCGGCATGGAGGTGTGGGGGTGCCCGGTGACCGCGCAGAGTGGGGAGGGCTGGGACGTGCTGCTCCTGGCCGCCGACGCCCGCGAAGCCCGTCAGGCCCGTGAAGTCGGTGGCCTGCTGGACGCGCTGTTCGCCCGCTCACCGGTGGGTCTGGCGATCTTCGACACCAAGCTGCGGTTCCAGCAGGTCAACCGCGCCCTGGAGGCGATGAACGGGCTACCGGCCGCAGCGCACATAGGACACCGGCTCTCGGAGGTACTCCCTGGGGTCAACAGCGAGCAGATGGAGGCGGCGATGCGACGGGTCCTGGTCACCGGTGACCCCGTGGTGAACTTCCGCCGCATCGGCCGCACACCTGCCGACCCCGAACACGACCGCGTGTGGTCCTGCTCCTACTTCCGCCTGGAGGACGCGGAGGGCGAACCGCTGGGGATCAACGCCTCGATCATCGATGTCACCGCCCAGGAGAAGAACGAGCAGGAGGCCGCCGCCGGCCGTCAACGCCTGGCGCTGCTCAACGATGCCACGCTGCAGATCGGAACCACCCTCGACGCGGACCGAACGGGACAGGAGTTGGCCGACATCGCCGTGCCCCGCCTCGCCGACATCGCCACCGTCGACGCCCTGGCCGACCTCACCGAAGCCGCCGAGCCGATGACCAGCCTGTGGGGCGGCGCCGCCCTGCGCCGCCTCGGCAAGACCCCCGCTGGAGGCCACCCGGCCGCCGACATCCTCACCCCCGTCGGCCGCACCCTGCACTTCCCCGCCAGCGCACCCTACGCGCAGGCTGTCATAGACCGTCGACCCTTCCTCCTGCGCCGCATCGACGCCCGTGCCGTCGCCCAGGCCGCCCGCTACTCCTCGATTCCCGAACGGCTCCGCTCCCTGGGCGTGACGTCGATGATGATGGTGCCCCTCACCGCCCGCGGCCTCGTCCTCGGCGTCGCCACCTTCCTGCGGGATGGCGACCGGCCCGCCTTCGACGCCGCCGACCTTGCGCTCGCCAGCGATCTGGCCGCCCACGCCGCCGTCTGTATCGACAACGCCCGGCTGTATCACCGCGAGCACGACGTCGCGCTCACCTTGAAGCGCAGCATGCTTCCCAGCCTCCCGAAACCCCCGGCAGGCATCGAGATCGCCCACCGCTACCGGCCCGCCTCCGACGTCCACGAGGTCGGAGGGGACTGGTTCGACGTCGCCACCCTCGCCCGCGGTAAGGGCGCCCTGGTCATCGGCGATGTGATGGGCCACGGCATCCAAGCTGCCGCGATCATGGGGCAGATGCGCACCACTGTGCGCGCCTTCACTCACCTCGACCTGCCCCCCGACCAACTCCTTCACCACCTCGACGAGGCACTGCAGGAACTCGACAGCCCTCTCCTGGCAACCTGCCTGTACGCGGTCTGTGACTGCACTGCCCGCCGCTGCCAACTCGGCCGCGCAGGCCACCCCCCGCCCGCCCTCGTGACACCCGACGGCACAGCGCGCCTGCTCGATCTGCCCGCCGGCGCCCCCCTGGGTATCGGCGGTATCCCCTTCTACACCACCGAGATCATCCTGGACCCGGGCAGCATCATCGTCTTCTACACCGACGGCCTCATCGAAATCCGCGGGATCGACCTGGACGAGCGTCTGGACGAACTCACCCGCGTTCTCACCGGAGCGCACCACGACCTCAACCAGTTGTGCGACACCCTCATGGACCGCTTCGCCCCCACCCCCGCCGAAGACGACATCACCATCCTCGCCGCCCGCATCGGCACCCCCACGGCCTGACCGCCTGGCTGAACAGCTTACGCTTCTCGGCTTGGTCGTTAGAAGGCTTCTCGAAACCG
>NZ_MUBM01000577.1 GCF_002154505.1 Streptomyces carpinensis
CCAGTCGTCGCCCTTGAAGATCACGTCGAAGCGGACCTGCTTCCAGGTCTCCAGCTTGTCCGGCACCGTCTCCACGAACGCCGCGTCCACGTGCCGGACGCTGCGCACGATCTCCAGCCGCTCCGGCAGCGGGACCACGGGCCTGCGCCCCTTGGCGAGCTCGGCCATCTCGTCCGACACGACGCCTGCGACGAGGTACTCGCACTGGCTGCGCGCATGACGCAGGATGTTCAGGTGGCCGATGTGGAAAAGGTCGTAGACACCGGGTGCATAACCGACACGATGGACCATGCGTTCTCCCCCCACGGTGAACGTCCCGAGTGCACGTCACGGGTGAACGTCACGGCGACGCCGTGGCAAACGCCCACCGCCGATGACGATTGACGGTCCGTCGACCTTACTGTGAAGCCCGCCTGGAGATCCGGTGAACGGATAAGGTTGGGCGAGGATCACTTCTGGGGGGAAGGGGACCGGTGTTGACCGGGTTCGAGTCGGGTCGTTCCGGAGAAGAGCGGGACAAGCGGCGTGCCCTCGCGGGCCGTTGCCTGCTGCTGGTCTCCACCAACTACGCGCCCGAGCACACGGGCATCGGCCCCTACGCCACCCAGCTGGCCGAACACTGGGCGGCCCGAGGCGCCGACACGCACGTCCTGGCGGGCATGCCGCACTACCCGTCCTGGCGGCTCGACCCCGCGTACGCGGGCGTCTGGCGGACCACCGAGTCGCGCGGCGGGGTCACCGTGCACCGTCGAAGACACACCGTGCCCGCCCGGCAGACCGCCGTGCGCCGTGCCCTGTTCGAGGCCTCGCTGCTCGCCCACCAACTCGCCGCGCCGCCCCGCATGCCGCGTCCGCACGCGGTCGTGGCCCAGATGCCGAGCCTGGCCGGCGCGGTGGCCGCGGCCCGCATCGCACGCCGCCACCGTGTGCCGTTCGTGCCCGTCGTGCAGGACCTCATGGGCGCGGCGGCCGCGCAGAGCGGCATCAGCGGCGGCGACAGGGCCGCCGCCGTGGCCGCCCGCGCGGAGCGGTACGCGCTCGGCCGGGCCGCCCTCGTCGGCGT
>NZ_MUBM01000578.1 GCF_002154505.1 Streptomyces carpinensis
CCGCCCCTACCCCGACCTGCCCTCGCTCCTCGCGGCGGCGGACGAGGCGGCGTACGACCTGGGTCCGGGCGACCTGACGGAGGCACTGCAGGGAGAGCCGCCGCCCGCGCTGCCCGAGAGCCCCTACGGCGCCGCCTCCACGGCACTGAGCGCCGCCTACGCCGCCTACGAGGCGCGATTCGGACACAAGTTCGTCATCTGCCTGCACGGCGTGGCCCCGGAGGAGGCCCTTGACCGGGTACTGGCCGCGCTCCGATCACGATTGGCGAACGATCCGGAGGACGAACGAACCGTCGCCGCGGAGGAACTCCGGCGCCTTGCCCGGGGACGGCTGGTGGAAGCGACGCAGGGCTGCGGGGCGCCGTCCCTCGGCGGTTCCGCCGCGGGACACGACCAGCCGCAACGCACACACGCCCGGCAATCGGGGCATCGGACCCGCCCTGTGACCGCCCCGGCTCACCCGTCCGTGCACCTTTGAGTGCCAGTTTGATCACACGAGGCAGGCCCCCTGCAAAGCTCGCGGCGACGCATCGCTACCATGCTGGGGGCCGGTGGACCGTACCCGGCCGGGCCCGACCGACAGTGAAGCCGGCGCGGCCCTAGTCCCCGCTCCCGGAGGGTTCTTCCGTGCCGGCTGGAACGCTGTACCGCGGCCGGGAAGGAATGTGGTCCTGGGTGGCTCACCGAGTCACCGGCGTCCTCATCTTCTTCTTCCTGTTCGTTCATGTGCTGGACACCGCGCTCGTCCGCGTGTCTCCCGAGACCTACGACAAGGTCGTGGCCACCTACAAGACGCCGGTCGTCGCCGTGCTGGAGTACGGCCTCGTCGCCGCCATCCTCTTCCACGCGCTCAATGGCCTTCGAGTCATCGCCGTCGACTTCTGGGCCAAGGGCGCCCGCTACCAGAAGCAGATGCTCTGGACCGTCGTCGGCGTGTGGGTCGTGCTCATGCTCGGGGCGATCTACCCCGTCCTCGGCCACGCCGCTCGAGTCGTCTTCGGGAGCTGACGCGCATGTCCACCACTGAAACCACCGCTGCCGGCATCGGCCCGGTCGAGGGTGCCGCCGGTTACAGCGTCGAGAACCCGGCGCCGATCATCGAGGCACCGCGCAAGCGCACCAAGAAGACCCCGAAGTCGACCCGGGGCAACTTCGAGCTGTACGGCTGGCTGTTCATGCGGCTGTCCGGCATCGTCCTGGTCGTCCTCGTCCTCGGCCACCTGCTGATCCAGCTCGTCCTGGACGGCGGCGTCTCCAAGGTCGGCTTCGCCTTCGTCGCGGGCCGCTGGGCCTCCCCGTGGTGGCAGGTCTGGGACCTGCTGATGCTGTGGCTGGCGATGCTGCACGGCTGCAACGGCCTGCGCACGGTCATCAACGACTACGCGGAGCGCGCCAACACCCGGCTGTGGCTGAAGGCGCTGCTCTACACCGCCACGGTGTGGACCATCCTCCTGGGCACGCTGGTGATCTTCACCTTCGACCCGAACATCCGCTAGGCCCCGGGACCGAGGTAAATCCTGATGAAGATCCACAAGTACGACACCGTCATCGTCGGCGCCGGTGGCGCCGGTATGCGTGCCGCCATCGAGGCGACCAAGCGCAGCCGCACCGCGGTCCTGACCAAGCTCTACCCCACCCGCTCCCACACGGGCGCCGCGCAGGGCGGCATGGCCGCCGCGCTCGCCAACGTGGAGGAGGACAACTGGGAGTGGCACACCTTCGACACGGTCAAGGGCGGTGACTACCTGGTCGACCAGGACGCCGCCGAGATCCTGGCGAAGGAGGCCATCGACTCCGTCCTCGACCTGGAGAGGATGGGCCTGCCGTTCAACCGGACCCCGAACGGCACCATCGACCAGCGCCGCTTCGGCGGTCACTCCCGCAACCACGGCGAGGCCCCGGTCCGCCGCTCCTGCTACGCGGCCGACCGCACCGGCCACATGATCCTCCAGACGCTGTACCAGAACTGCGTCAAGGAGGGTGTGGAGTTCTTCAACGAGTTCTACGTCCTCGACCAGCTGATCACCGAGGTCGACGGCGTCAAGCGGTCCGCCGGCGTCGTCGCCTACGAGCTGGCGACCGGCGAGATCCACATCTTCCAGGCGAAGGCCGTCATCTACGCCTCCGGTGGCTGCGGCAAGTTCTTCAAGGTCACGTCGAACGCGCACACCCTGACCGGTGACGGCCAGGCGGCCGTCTACCGCCGCGGGCTGCCGCTGGAGGACATGGAGTTCTTCCAGTTCCACCCGACCGGCATCTGGCGCATGGGCATCCTGCTCACCGAGGGTGCCCGCGGTGAGGGCGGCATCCTGCGCAACAAGGACGGCGAGCGCTTCATGGAGAAGTACGCGCCCGTCATGAAGGACCTGGCGTCCCGTGACGTCGTGTCCCGTTCGATCTACACGGAGATCCGCGAGGGCCGCGGCTGCGGTCCCGAGGGCGACCACGTGTACCTCGACCTGACCCACCTGCCGCCGGAGCAGCTGGACGCCAAGCTGCCGGACATCACCGAGTTCGCGCGCACCTACCTTGGCATCGAGCCGTACACCGACCCGATCCCGATCCAGCCGACCGCGCACTACGCGATGGGCGGCATCCCGACCAACGTCGAGGGTGAGGTCCTGGCGGACAACACCACCGTCGTCCCCGGCCTGTACGCGGCCGGCGAGGTCGCCTGCGTGTCCGTGCACGGCGCCAACCGCCTGGGCACCAACTCGCTGCTGGACATCAACGTCTTCGGCCGCCGGGCCGGCATCGCCGCCGCCGAGTACGCGAAGTCCGCGGACTTCGTCGAGCTGCCGGAGAACCCGGAGTCCCTCGTCGTCGAGCAGATCGAGCGGCTGCGCACCTCCACGGGCAACGAGCGGGTGGCGAACATCCGCCGCGAGCTCCAGGAGACCATGGACGCCAACGTCATGGTGTTCCGCACCGAGCAGACGATCAAGACGGCCGTCGAGAAGATCGCCGAGCTGCGCGAGCGCTACAAGAACGTGTCCATCCAGGACAAGGGCAAGCGGTTCAACACCGACCTCCTGGAGGCCATCGAGCTGGGCAACCTGCTCGACCTGGCCGAGGTCATGGCCACGTCGGCCCTGGCCCGCAAGGAGTCCCGCGGCGGTCACTACCGCGAGGACTACCCCAACCGCGACGACGTCAACTTCATGCGCCACACCATGGCGTACCGCGAGGTCGGCGCCGACGGGACCGAATCCATCCGTCTCGACTACAAGCCGGTCGTCCAGACCCGCTACCAGCCGATGGAGCGTAAGTACTGATGGCAACCCCTGTTCTGGACAAGGCGGACGCGGCCGGGCAGCCCGAGCCGGGATTCGCCGACTCCCCCTACATCACCGTCACCTTCCGGGTCCGCCGGTTCAACCCGGAGGTCTCGGCGGAGGCGACCTGGGAAGACTTCCAGATGGAGATCGACCCCAAGGAGCGCGTCCTCGACGGCCTGCACAAGATCAAGTGGGATCTGGACGGCACGCTGACGTTCCGCCGTTCCTGCGCGCACGGCATCTGCGGTTCGGACGCCATGCGGATCAACGGCAGGAACCGTCTGGCCTGCAAGACGCTGATCAAGGACATCAACCCCGAGAAGCCGATCACGATCGAGCCCATCAAGGGCCTGACGGTCCTGAAGGACCTGGTCGTGGACATGGAGCCGTTCTTCCAGGCCTACCGGGACGTGATGCCCTTCCTGATCACGAAGGACACCAACGAGCCGACCCGTGAGCGCCTGCAGTCGGCGGAGGACCGGGCGCGCTTCGACGACACGACGAAGTGCATCCTGTGCGCGGCCTGCACCTCCTCCTGCCCGGTGTTCTGGAACGACGGGCAGTACTTCGGCCCGGCGGCCATCGTCAACGCCCACCGCTTCATCTTCGACAGCCGTGACGAGGCGGGCGAGCAGCGGCTGGAGATCCTGAACGACAAGGACGGCGTCTGGCGCTGCCGCACCACCTTCAACTGCACCGACGCCTGCCCGCGCGGCATCGAGGTGACGAAGGCGATCGCGGAGGTCAAGCGGGCGCTGATCACGCGCCGCTTCTGAGGCCGGTCGCTTCCGGTACGTGCCTGTGGGCCCCGCTCCCCGTGGAGCGGGGCCCTCGGCGTCCTACGCCCGGGCGGGTGAGCTCGGGGCCGGTGTGCCGGGGTGTGGGCCGGGATGCCGGGCGGGTCCGTACCTAATCTGATCGCATGTCAGATGACGAGTCGTACGAGCTTCTCGGGTTCGACAACGTGCTGCTGCCCGTGGGCGATCTCGGCGAGGCCGTGGAGTTCTACGGGCGGGCCGGGTTCCCGGTGGCGTTCCGGCTGGACGAGGCGGGGATCGCCCTGCTGAAGGTCGGCGGCGAGACGCCGGGGCTCCTGCTGCGCCGGGAGGAGGCGCTCGGGCACCGGTCGCCGCCATGGGCCTCGCCGCGCGTCTGGCTGGAGGTCCCGGACGCCCGGGTCGCGGCGCACGAGCTGACGGCGGCCGGGATCGCCCTGCTCGACGAGCCGTCCGCCGCGGTGACCGGCTGGACGGTCGAGATCGCCGATCCCTGGGGCAACGTCCTCGGCTTCACGGACTACACCAAGCGCCGGGAGCTGGGCCGCCGTCCCTGAGACACCGTCCGCCGGACGACCGCCGGGCCTGACTAGGCTCTCCTCGTGCCCGAGAAGACCACCAGCAAATCCGAGCAGACCCGCGCCCTCATCCTGGAGACGGCCATGCGGCTGTTCCAGGAACACGGCTACGACAAGACGACCATGCGGGCCATCGCCAAGGAGGCCGGGGTCTCCGTCGGCAACGCCTACTACTACTTCGAGGGCAAGGAACACCTGATCCAGGGCTTCTACGACCGGATCGCCACCGAGCACCAGGAGGCGGTCCGGGAGGTCCTGGCCCGGGAGACCGACCTGGAGGCACGTCTCGCCGGCGTGCTGAAGGCGTGGCTGGACATCGCCACGCCGTACCACGAGTTCGCGGTGCAGTTCTTCAAGAACGCCGCCGACCCCGACAGCCCGCTCAGCCCCTTCTCCCCGGAGTCCGAGCACGCGCGCGCCGAGGCCATCAGCGTCCACAAGGAGGTGCTGCACGGCGCGAGGACGAAGGTGCCGGCGGAGCTGCGCGAGGTGCTGCCCGAGCTGATGTGGCTCGCCCAGATGGGGCTCGTCCTGTACTGGGTGTTCGACCGCACCGAGGGCCGCGAGCGCAGCTACCGGCTCGCCGAGCGCGGCGCGCGCCTCACCGCGCGGGGCGTGGCACTGGCCCGCTTCCGGGTGCTGCGCCCGCTCGTGCTGGAGGTGCACGAACTGTTCACGGACTTCCTGCCGGGCATGACGAAGATGCTGCCGGACCCGGTGGTCAAGGGGCGAAAGGGCGCTTGACCGTGATCGGGTGACGCGGTTCGAAGGGCCGGCCGGAAGAAGGCCGGCCGATCAGATCCAGCCCAGCTTCCACAGCCGGAACACGCCGGTGCCGTCGGAGAGGTACTGGCCGCCGCGGACGTCCTCGGTGGTGACGACGTACTCCTTCTGCTGCCACAGCGGGATCAGCGGGACGTCCTGCGCCACGTCCGACTGCAGGGTGCGGAAGTCCGCCGCCACGCGGCTGCGGTCGGCGTACTGCTGGCTGTCCGTGATGAGGTGGTCGACGGCCTTGTTGCTGTAGCCGGTGTTCATGCTGCTGCCGGTGCCGACGAGCGGGCCGCCGAAGGTGTCCGGGTCGGGGTAGTCGGCGACCCAGCCGACCGCGTACGCGTCGAGCTTGCCGCCCGCCCAGCGCTTCTGGAAGTCGGTCCACTCGTAGCCCTTGACGTCGACCTTGAACAGGCCGCTCGCCTCCAGCTGTCGCTTGATCTCCGCGGCCTCCTCGGCTCCCGCGCCGCGCCCCTCGCCGTAGCCGTAGGTGAAGCGCACCGGGATCGACACGCCGGCCTCGGTCAGCAACTTCCGCGCCTTCTTGGCGTCCTGGGCCGGATAGGCGTCGAAGAACGCCGTCGTGTGGCCCGTGATGCCCGCCGGGACCAGCGAGTACAGCGCGTCGACGGTCCCGTCGTACACGGAGCCGGCCAGCTGCTCGCGGTTGATCAGCCAGGCGACGGCGCGGCGGACGCGGGCGTCGTGCAGCGGTGAGGAGGCACGCGTGTTGAGGTACAGGTTGCGGGTCTCGGAGCTGTCGGACTCCGACACGCGCTGGTTGGGGTCGCTGGGGTTGAGCCCGGCGAGCACCTTCGGCGTCAGCGTGCGCGTGGCGACCTCGATCTGCTTGCCCTGCCAGGCCTTGTCGAGCGCGCTGCCCTCGGGGTAGTAACGCAGCTCGATCGGCCGCCCGGTGCCGTCGATGGCGCCCTTGTAGGAGCTGTTCGGCTGCATCGCGGCGCTCTTGCCCTTGGTGTAGCCCGTCAGGCGGTACGGCCCGGTGCCGTCGACCTGGCTGCCGGTGCGCAGCGCGTCCAGCGGGTAGCGGGTGCGGTCGACGATGGAGCCGGCCCCGGTGGCGACCTTGAAGGGGAAGGTGGCGTCCGGCGTGGACAGATGGAAGGTGACGGTCATGCCGTCGGCGTCCACCGAGCCGAGGGTGGACAGCAGGGGCGCCGGACCGACATCGGACTTGATCCTCTTGACGCGGTCGAAGGAGTACTTCACGTCCTCGGCGGTCATGGCGCGACCGCTCGGGAACTTCAGCCCCGGGCGCAGCTCGCAGCGGTAGGTGCGCAGTCCGCTGCCCACGAAGGCGCAGCTCTTGGCCGCGTCCGGCACGGGCGAGGCGCCGTCCGGCTCGAAGGTCAGCAGGGACTGGAACACGTTGCTGTACAGGGCCCAGGATCCGGCGTCGTAGGCGCCGGCCGGGTCGAGCGACGTGACGGCGTCCGTCGTACCGACGGTGATCGTCTCGTTCTTGTCGCCCTGTGACGGCAGCAGTTTCCAGCCGCCCACGCCCGCGATCGCAAGTACCAGCAGCGCCAACAGAATCCGCATGCGAACCGATCGCATCGGTGATGCCCTCCCCAGGCCCTGCGCGGGCCGCTGTGCATATGCCACACCCCTGAGCGGCGCGGCCACCTAATCACAGGTGTTTCGCCCCGGGGAAGAGGATTCTGGAGAGGATGAAAAGACGTTATGAAGAAGTGTTTTCAGTTTGTTTCACAGAAACTTCTCAGCCGGCCCGAGGGTTGCGAGGAATGTACCTTTCCTAGGCTTTTATCGACCCTGTCACGCCTGTCGGGAGGCCAGCTGGACGACGGTGATGTCGGACGGGGCACCCACGCGCGTGGGCGGCCCCCACGCCCCGGCACCCCGGCTGACGTACAACTGGGTGTCGCCGTACCGCTCCAGGCCCGCGACGGTGGGATTGGCGGCGGCCGCGATGAAGTTGCCCGGCCAGAGCTGACCGCCGTGGGTGTGACCGGACAGCTGGAGATCGACCCCGTGCCGGACCGCCTCGTGGATCTGCACCGGCTGGTGGGCCAGGAGCACGCAGGCGCGGGCCGGGTCCCGGTCGCCGAGCGCGCGCCCGAAGTCGGGTCCCTGCCCCTCGCTCTCGCCCTGCACGTCGTTGACACCGGCGAGGTCGAAGCCGGGCAGCTCGGTGCGGGCGTTCTCCAGGGGGTGCAGGCCGAGCCGCCGCACCTCCCGCACCCACTGCTCCGCGCCGGAGAAGTACTCGTGGTTGCCGGTCACGAAGTACGCCCCATGCCGCGCCCGGAGCTGCGCGAGCGGGGCTGCGGCCGGCCCGAGGTCCTTGACGCTGCCGTCCACCAGGTCGCCGACGACCGCGATGAGGTCGGGCTGGGTGGCGTTGACGGTGTCGACGACCTTCTGCGCGAAGCCCCGGCCGAGGGTCGGCCCGAGATGGATGTCGCTGACGACCGCGATCCGGAAACCGTCCGCGGACCGCGGGAGTTTCGCGAGCGGCACGGTGACCCGCTTCACCCGGGGTCCCCGCAGCACCCCGTACGTGCC
>NZ_MUBM01000579.1 GCF_002154505.1 Streptomyces carpinensis
TGCACGGTGCACGGGCGGTGCTTACCGAAGGGAAATGGGCGGGCGACAGCCCGATGCTTCGCCGCTCGTGGGGCCGAGGTCCTGATCGCCGACATCGGCGGCGACACCGGGGAGGTCCAGGACACGTCGATCCGGCGCGGCCTGGTTCTGGGCGTAGACGCCGGGTCCCGCTACTTGACAGCGCTGTACGGTGCCCCGATGACGATCGCCGGATGTTCCCGGGACTCTCGGCGGCTCCTTGCGGACGATCACCTGCATGCCCTTCGGCCAGCGTTCGGAGCCGAAGCCGGACTGCTCGGCGGGCGACCGCAAACGACGGAGCCAACCTGCCCGGACGCCGTGAGAAGCAGTGCCGCCGTATGTCGGATCCAGGTGACCGGTTCCGCGGACGGCCGTGGATGCGCTGCGGCAGAATCGCTGTTGTCCGCGGGGACACGACCTGGTGGTGCACGCCCGGAACAGCCGGCGCGGCGTCCCTCGGCTCACTGGTGCCAGCATGTGGAGCGGACCGGCGGTCATGCCGGTCAACATCATGCGGCGCTCGACCGTCCACCCGTCGGCGGTGCGAACCAGTTTCCAGCCGGAGATGACGGAGCGGAGGGCCGTGAACTCGCCGTCCTCGGGCTATACGCTCGCGTACGCCCGGTCCCCGCGCAACATGACGTGCGGCAGCGACAGCACGTGCGAGCACCCCTTCGCAGTCAATCCTTGGTGCAGCGAGCCGTGTATGAAGTCTGCGATCTCGTCCCGGCCCTCGAAGCGACCGAAGTCGATGTCGTATACGCCCTCGGGCGCCCACAGTTCGGCAGTCTCCTCGTGCAGGTTGCCGTCCGCCGGGCGGCCGTAGGCGCTGACGCGCTGGTAGAACTCCAACTGGTCGTCGATTCTGCGTAGTCGGGCCTCGAGCTCGCTGTCGGTGCCGGTGGTCGCCTCATGGGTGTCGGTCATGTGGCTCCTCTCGAAGACGATCTCCTGTGGGGCTCCCAAGCCGGGGTTGCCCCACAGGAGATCGGTTCTCCGTGCTGTGTGCCTCAGCCGCCCGCGGTCCCAGAAGGGCTCGGCCTTGTTGTCACCGACAAGGACCACAACCTGCCGGCGGCGGGGCAGCTGTTCGCCGGTCCTCCCGGCATCGACTTCAAGGCGCTTTACCGGAAGAGCTGGGGAGCGCCCGCGGGCGGCTGAGGCACACAGCACGGAGAACCGATCTCCTGTGGGGCAACCCCGGCTTG
>NZ_MUBM01000058.1 GCF_002154505.1 Streptomyces carpinensis
TAGTACGGCGCCGCGGCGCCGCCGGGCGGTGCGATGCGCGACTCCACCCTCCGCACCCGCTCGGCGAGTTCGAAGTGGGTGCCGTCGAGCGCGTCGATCGCCTCGTCCATCAGGCCCTGCAGCCAGGCGCGGACCTCGTCCACACCCTCGATGTGCGTGCCGTCGGCGTCGAGGTGCGCGAGCGCCACCCACGGCGTCTCGGCGCCCGGCAGGACCTTCTCGGCCTCCTTCCTCATCTCACCGAGCAGCCGGTGGAACTCCGACCAGCCGTACGCGTAGGCCTCGTCGAGGTCCAGGTCCGTGCCGTTGAAGTAACGGGAGAAGCGTGCGTAGCGCTCGCGGCCGACCGTGTTCGGCGCGCCCTCGATCGTCGGCGCGTACACGTCGCGCATCCAGTCGCGCAGCTCGACGACGGCCGCGGTCGCCGCCTGGGCGGCCTCGTCCAGTTCGCCGCGCAGGGCCTCGGGACCGGCGGCGGCGAAGTCCTCGAACCAGCCGCGGCCCTGACCGTCCGTGTCGGACCACTCGGTGAGCTGCTCGATGAAGGTCTCCGTCGGCCGCGGGCCCCCGTACAGCTTGCGCTCCAGGCCGAGGGCCAGGGACTCGCGGTAGCCGCGCAGCGCGGTCGGTACGGCGCGCAGGCGCTCGGCGACCGCCGCCCAGTCCTCGTCCGTGTCGGTGGGGGTGATCGTGAAGACCTCGCGTACCGAGTGCACCGGGCTGTGGATGTTGCTCACCGCGCGTAGACCTTCGTCGGCCGCGTGCACGGCGAGTTCAGCGGTGAGCCGCTCACGGAGCAGGCGGGCGCACCGGCGCTCGATGTCGCTGTCCGCGCCGGGCCGGCGTTCGGCCTCCTCCAGCCGCGCCAGCGTGGTGCGCGCCAGCTCCGCCAGCGCCTCCTGGCCCGCGGGGGAGGTGTCGGGCAGCCTGCTCGAACTCTCCTTCACGCCGAGGTAGGTACCGGTGATCGGGTCGAGGGCGATGAGTTCGTCGACGTAGGCGTCGGCGACCTGACGGGGAAGCGGGCTCTTTGTCTCTGACATGGCGACCATCCTCGTACGAGGAGGTGCCTCGCGTCAGCCCTGTTTACCGGGCCCTGACGTGGCCGTCTCGGCGCCCGGTGGCAGCAGTGGACCGCATTCCCACTGCTGGAAGATCAACCGGGTCTCCACCCGGGCCACTTCGCGCCGTGCCGTGAACTCGTCCAGCACCAGCCGCTGCAGATCCGCCATATCCGCGACCGCGACATGGACGAGGTAATCGTCCGGCCCGGTCAGATGGAACACGGACAGCGACTCCGGCAGGGCCCGGATGCGCTCCACGAAGGGCCCCACCAGCTCCCGCCGGTGCGGGCGGACCTGCACGGACAGCAGCGCCTGGAGGCCCCGGCCCAGCTTGGCGGGATCGAGCTGGAGCCGATGGCCGAGGATGACGCCCGAGCGGCGCAGCCGGGTCACCCGGTCCAGGCACGTCGACGGCGCGACCCCGACCTGCGCGGCGAGATCGCGGTAGGTGATCCGGGCGTCGTTCTGCAGCAGTCGCAGCAGATGGAGATCCACCGGATCCAGTACGACGGATTCGGCCATGCGTCGAACGTAGCACGGAGTTCTCGCGCGGGTCATCGTTCGCTGTTCACTCTTCCGCCATGGACACGCCCTTCGACTCAGCGCGTACCTCCGCGTACGACGACGTACGCCGCCCCGCCCCCAGGGCACTGGCCACCGAGGCCGTGCACGCCGGCCGGGAGGACCTCGCCCGGCAGGGACTGCATGCCCCGCCGATCGACCTGTCCACCACCTACCCCTCGTACGACAGCCGGGCCGAGGCCGCCCGCATCGACGCCTTCGCCACCGACGGCGCCGAACTCGACGGCCCGCCCGTCTACGGGCGGCTCGGCAACCCCACCGTCGCCCGCTTCGAGACCGCGCTGGCCCGGCTGGAGGGCACCGAGGCGGCGGTCGCGTTCGCCAGCGGCATGGCCGCGCTCAGCGCGGTCCTCCTCGTCCGGTCCGCCATGGGCCTGCGACACGTCGTCGCCGTACGCCCGCTGTACGGTTGCAGCGACCACCTGCTGACCGCCGGGCTGCTGGGCTCCGAGGTGACCTGGACCGACCCGGCGGGGATCGCCGACGCGCTGCGCCCGGACACGGGGCTGGTGATGGTGGAGTCCCCGGCCAACCCGACGCTGGCCGAGGTGGATCTGCGGGCCGTCGCCCACGCCTGCGGCTCCGTCCCCCTTCTCGCCGACAACACCTTCGCCACGCCGGTGCTGCAGCGCCCGGCCGAGCAGGGCGCCCGGCTGGTGCTGCACAGCGCCACCAAGTACCTGGGCGGTCACGGGGACGTGATGGCCGGCGTGGTGGCGTGCGACGAGGAACTCGCCGGGCGGCTGCGGCAGGTGCGCTTCGCCACCGGCGGCGTCCTGCACCCGCTCGCCGGGTACATGCTGCTGCGCGGCCTGTCCACGCTGCCGGTGCGGGTGCGGGCCGCCTCCGCCACCGCGGCGGACCTGGCGGCCCGGCTGGCGGCCGACCCGCGCGTGGCCCGGGTGCACTATCCGCGCATCGGCGGCGCGATGGTCGCCTTCGAGGTGCACGGCGACCCGCACGCGGTCATCGGAGGCGTCCGTCTGATCACCCCGGCCGTCAGCCTCGGCAGCGTCGACACGCTGATCCAGCACCCGGCCTCCATCAGCCACCGCATCGTGGACGCCGAGGACCGGCGCGGCGCCGGGGTCAGCGACCGGCTGCTGCGCATGTCGGTCGGTCTGGAGGACGTCGAGGACCTGTGGGCCGACCTGGACGCGGCCCTGGGGCAGCCGCCGTCGGAGTCGCTCGAGGTGAAGGGGCTGCACGAGGCGATGAGCTGAGCGGCCCGGAGCCGGCAGGGGGTGTGTGGCCCGGCGAAGTCGCCGGGCCACACACCCCCTGCCGTCCGGTCCCGCGCAGCGCGGCCGGGCGGCGCCGAAGGGCCGGGGACCGGTGGAGCGGGTCAGTCGCGCAGGGCGCGACGGTCGTACTCCTCCAGCCGGCCGGCGTACGGCAGCCGGCAGGTCGCCGCGGTGGTGTCCAGGCGGGCCGTGATCACCAGGGTGCCCTCCTCGATCTGGTAGTCCAGCGGCAGGCCCAGGCCGCGCATGGCGGCGACCATGCCCGTGTTCGACGCCTGCGTCACGGCGTACACGCTCGCGCAGCCCGCCTCGACGGCCATGCCGACCAGCCGGCCCAGCAGCTCGGCGCCGATGCCGCGCCGCTGCCAGTCGTCCTCGACGAGGAGCGCGACCTCCGTCTCGTCACCGTCCCACAGCAGATGGCCGAGGCCGATGATCCGCCCCGAAGGGGCCTGCGCGGCGAGCGTGCGCCCGAAGCGGGGGCTGAGCAGGTGGCTCAGATAGCGGTTGGCGTCGCCGACCGGCCCGTGGTAGCGCAGGCCCAGCGTGCGCGTCGAGCACCTCTCGTGCATCTGCCTGGCCGCCCTGAGATCGCTCGTGTCGGCCCGGCGCACGGTGATCGCCTCACCCTCCGGAAGCGTCAGCACGTCCTGGCTGCGCGGGATGCGCGGTCCGAGCCGGGTGTCCAGCTCGACCAGGGCGCGGGCCCGCGCGAACTCGGTCGGCGTGAAGGGCAGATACGGCCGCTCCACGGTGATCACTCCGCCTTCCGGCGCCCGCAGCCGCATCACCGTGTCCTCCAGCACCCCCTCGGCCGGCACCTCCTCGGGGCCCCGGCCGCCGCTCGCCGGCCGGCCCGGCAGTGAACGGATGGTGCACCGGCCCAGCAACTGCCGCAGCGCCAACGGGAGTTCCGCCGCGTCCAGCGCCGTACGGGTGGCCAGGCCCAGGACCCGCGTCGGCGCGTCCACCAGGTCGTGGGCGTCGGCCCGCTCGATCCAGGTGTCCGAGCCGCCCGCGGACGCGACCGCCAGGATGAGCTCCGACGCCTCGAGCCGGCCCGGGGCCCGCAGCAGGAACTCGTCCACCGTGCCCTCGGCCAGCGGATGCGTCTGCAGGCTGAGGATGTCGACGTGCCGGCCGGCCAGTGCCGCGCAGAGCGCGGCCAGCGAGCCCGGCTCGTCCCGCACAGTCGTCCGCATCCGCCACAGCGCACTCACCGTCGGCACGTCGTCGCGCGCCGCCGAGGAGCGGCCCGACGGCCCGGCCTGCCGCCGTTCGACGGCGGCAGGCCGGGCATCGGTATCCTTCGGCGGAGGTGCGTGCCCGTGGCGCCGTGCCCACCAGGTGTGGAACGCCGCCGTCGCGAGCAGCGCAAGCGCCGAGATGAGCAACAGGGCCGGACCGTCGGGTCCGTGACCGATCAGGTTCGCCACGCCGTCCGCCACCGCTACGGCCGTGAACAGTGCGGCGAGTTCCACCACGTCCCGCCGCCAGTGGTGCACCGGGCGGCCGTGCCTTCTCCGCGTCACATCAGACATGTCTCGAGTCATGCGGCCACTGTGGAGGAGCGGTGTTGCGTGATCGCGAACGCTTCGTGACGTCCCGGTAAAGCGATGATTCGTACCTTTTAATGCTCTTTCAATCGGTGCGGTGTTCCTGCTGGTCGCAGCCGGGAGAGGGGGCCGACGGCCGGTTCACGCCATGTCACGCGGCCACCTCCGGCATCAGCGCGCCACGCAGCCGGCGGGCCTGGCTGACCAGACGCGAGGTGCCGCGCCGGTCCGCCGTCCGCGCCAGGTGCGGCAGCTCGCCCCGCGCCCCCGACCGCTCGGCGCACTCGGCCGCGACCGCCAGCAGATCCCCCAGCCCGCGTATCGGGCCCGCCGGGCCGTCGGTCGCGAGATCGGCCAGCAGGACCGGCAGCGCGTGACTGAGCAGCCCCCAGATGGTGGCGTTCGCCCCGGTGGCCGCCGCCGTGCGCAGCGACTCCGCGAGCCGCGTCGGCTTCACGGCACCGCGCCGCACCAGTTGCCCGAGGTCCGCGCCGAGGCGGGAGGCGTCCAACTGCCCGCGTGCGGCGAGGACCAGCAGGGCGTCCACGGCGGCGAGCCGGTCCTCCGGATGCCGGGCGCCCAGCCCGTACGCCACACCGAGGTGCGTCGCCTCGCCGGCCTCGCCGCCGGCCTCGGCGAGCAGCGGCAGGACGGAGGCCGTGCCCCGGGTGTCGTCCGCGGCCACGTCGGACAGGTCCCGCAGCAGCCGCACGGCCACGAGCTCGCGCCGCTCGGGAACCATGGCCGGCCACTGCGCCCGCAGGGCGTTGTTCCAGTGGTAGCAGTAACGGCTCTCCCCGAAGGCGCTCACCGGCCTGCCCAGCGCCCGGAAGGAGCTGGGGAAATCCTCTTGCAGCTCCAGGACTTCACCGGACTCCGCCAGGATGCGCGTCCCCGACGTGCGGCGCCGGACCACCGGCGGCACGGGCTTGCCGGCGGTGAGCCATCGGGCGAGCCGCGCCCCTTCCGCCGTGCCGAGAGCCGACGCCCGCCGCGCTGCCGCCGCGGCCACCGACCGGTCCTCGCGCCGCACCCTCAGCTGCGCCTGCGCGAAGTCGGACGCCGCCACCCGCGCACCCAGGCGCCGGTACGTGTCGAGGCGTGCCACCAGCTCGTCCGGCTCCAGCAGGCCTGTGCTCCAGGTGGGCGTCGAGAGCAGGAGCGGCAGCGGTTCGGTGCGGATCCGGTACGCGACCTCCCACACCCGGGCGTCGGACGCCCGGGAGAAGGCGGCATGCACGCAGCTGTGGGCCGGCGCGCCCTGCTGGAGCCCCCCGTGCAGCGTGTCGGTGCGCGTCTTCTCCCACAGCGTCGCGAGCACGAGGTCCAGGGCGTCGGACGTGTCGAACATGCCATGGCGCAGATCACCGTAGCGGCGGTCAGCTCCCAGGTACCGCGGATCGACCCACCAGCGACGGGCGACCACGGGTTCCAGCGCCTCCAGCAGGTTCTCGCGGTTCCCGTACGCGTGCCGGACCAGCCCGTCCAGCGCCCGCTCGAAGCCGGTCACGCCGGCGTCGGCGGTCAGCGCGGCTCCCACCTCCTCCGCGAGCTCGGTCACCGAGGACGGCGCGGGCGCCAGACGCGTCGGCTGCGGAACCGGCGGCAGGACCTCCTCGTACACCGTGGCCGCCGCGTCCACCGGCGCCGCGCCCAGGGTGGCCACCGCCCGGGCACGCAGCGCGGGCCCCAGCTGCTCGGCCGCGAGAGCCAGTTCCGCCCGCACCTCGGCGGAGCCGGCCCTCTTCACATGCCGTTCCGCCAGCTTCAGCGCCCGCTCCCGCACGTCCGCGTCCTCGTGCCCGAAGGCCTGCGCGACAGCGGGCAGCAACTCGTCCGCCGCGGAGGCGTCCCGGGTGAGCACCTTGCCCAACAGGACCAACTGCGCCCGCACCAGCTTGCGCTCGGTGCGGAACAGCACCGCGTGGGACATCTCGGCCAGGTGGGGGTGCGTCAGTTCGCCGTCCAGGGCCAGGGAGCCGAGCACCGACTGAGCGTGCGAGGCCACCACCGAGGCCGCGTCCGAGGCCAGCGCCAGCCAGTCGGCGACCCGCTCCCGCTGCTCCTCGCGCGTCAGCGCCAGGGACTGCAGCACACGCAGGAACGCTCGGTGGTCGGCGGCCGTGCCGCCCCGCAGCAGACGGGCCACGCACGCGTCGACCGTCGCCCCGCGATCGAGGGTGCCCTCGACGGTGAGCCGGGCGAGCGCGTCGTTCCAGCTGTTCGGGCCGTCGCCCGAGCCCCACTCCAGCACGTTGCCGATGTCGCGGGTCTCGAAGAGCGCGGCCACCAGGTCCGTCAGATGCGCGTCCCCGCGCAACCGGTCGAATACCGTGTCGCCGCGCTGCCAGGTGCTGCCGATGTGCTGCACCCAGCCCCGCACATAGGCGTCGGTCGTCGGCACCGGGCAGCCGGCCAGCCGCACCAGCCCGGCCATCAGCTCGTAGGGCACCTGGGCGGAGGCGGGGCGCTCGGCGATGCGGTGCGCCACGTCGGCGAGCCAGCCGGGGTCGCGGTCACCCAGAACGTGCAGCAGGACCGCCGGGGAGAGTCCCGACCACCGCATGTCGGCCGCCGTGATCCAGCTCGCCGCGCCGGCCGCGCCCGTCTGGCAGGCCGCGCCCGCCGCGTGCAGCGCGGGATAGGCGCGGCGGGACGCCGCGTCCCAGCGCGCCGCCCGCAGCTCCTTGCGCAGCGCCTTCAGTCCGGGCGACTGCGCCCTGCGCTCGGCATCGGTCATCCCGTCGAGCAGACCCACCACCTCGGCCGTCCGACCGGCCCGTACCGCCTCGATCAGCTCACTCATCGCGCACCCCCGCCGACCCGCATGCCGTCCCGCTCCACCGTGATCGCGCCCCGGCGCGCCATCCGCACGGCCAGCGCGTGCTTGCACGGCCCGCGCCCGCCCCGGTACTTCGCCCACCACAGGCAACTGCAGCTGAGCGTGCCCGCCTCGTCCCGCACCCGGTGCACATGTCCGTCCTCGGCCGTCACCGTGGCCAGGGCACCGTCCAGGGCGACCGCGCCGGTGGCGACCAGAGCCCGGGCCGCCCGCAGCCGCGGATTGTGCCGCTCGGCGCGCTCGGCGTCGTAGGGCAGCTCCCGGTGGAAGTAGGCCGCCTCCGCCGTGTCGTAGCCGACGCGGCCCGAGGTGCCGAGCCGGACCAGCGCCGCGCGGACACGGTCCGGGGTGAGCCCGGAGGCGGCGGCGAGGTCGGCGACGTCGACGCGGGGCTCCCAGGCCAGCAGCACCGCGATCAGCTCGGCGTCCTGTGCCGCCTCGTGGCCGGCCAGCGCGTCCAGGACGCCGCCCTCACCGGAGAACCCGCGGGAGGCGTCGGGCGACAGCGTCAGCGTCAGCCGCATGCCCGGCAGGACGACCTCCCAGGCACTGGCCGTGGCCGCGGTCGCAGCGCCCGTGACCGCCGGGCCGTACACCCGCAGGGCGGTCGCGTGGCGCAGCACCCGCTGGAGGGTCGCCAGCCGCTCGGGACCCGGAAGGCACACCGCGCCGGGCACCGGCCGGGTGGTCGGCCGCAGCACCCGCCCCGCCGGGACCACCCACCGGGCGCCGTTCCGGCCGCTCCGCGGACCGCTCCGGGGCAGCGACCGCAGGAACCGCACCGCCTCGGCCGCCAGCAGTTCGGCCCGAAGATCGAAACCGGCCGCTATGACCTGAGCCTCCGCGAACCCGCGCAGCCATCGGTCCGGCAGCGGCACCTTCTTCTCCACCACCGGCCCGTCCAGGGTGGTCACCGCCAGCTCCTCCGGGCCCACGCGCAGATGGAGCGGGTCGTCCGCACCGATCCTCGACAGGGCCTCGCGCAGGGGGTTGTTGACGTCGACGTTCGTCGTGCCGTGCCCCACCTCGCCGCCGTCGAGGCCGGCGCTCAGCACGTCCAGACGCGCGTAGACCCCGCAGCAGCCGGAGAAGGACTCGAAGCGCAGCCGGTCGCCGTTGCCCGTGACCACCGGGTCGAGAGAGGCGCGCAGCTGGGGCTGGTGGTAGCGGGCGGCCGCCACGTCGGCCACCGCCAGCAGCCCCGCAGACGCCACCTGAGGGTAGGTCAGGAAGCCCGTGAAGAAGCGCGGATGGTCCTCGGCACCCGAGGGGGTGGCCCCCCGCGAGGTCTCGAGTCCCAGGCGCTGCCCGTCCGCGGCGGACTCCAGCACGGAGGGTCGGCAATAGGCCACGGCCTGCAAGGATCGCGTCATGGGAAAACCGTAGAGGCGACCACTGACATTCATTGTGACCTGCGAAAACGCCGTCCCGGCAGGTCAGTTGGAGCCCTGCGGACAGGGCCGCGCCCCGGGGGATGACGCCGGAGCGCGGCACGCAGGAAAGCGTACGGGAGTTACTGCCCGACGCGGCCCGGCTGGAGCACCTGGGTGAACAGCACGCTGCCGTCCTGCTCGCGCAGCCGGACCGTGAGCTCGCCGCTGTCGCCGTCGATGTCGACCTCGCCGAAGAACTGGTAGCCCTCGGCGGGGGAGACGTTGGAGGCGGTCGGCGCCTTGACGAAGACCCGGTCGGGTCCGAACGTCCCGTCGAGCGCGCTGGCCGGGAAGGCGCCCGCGTTGAGCGGGCCGGAGACGAACTCCCAGAACGGCTCGAAGTCCTTGAAGGCCGCCCGTGACGGGTCGTAGTGCTGGGCAGAGGTGTGGTGGACGTCGGCCGTCAGCCACACCGTGCCGGTGATCCGGCGGTGCTTGACGAACCGCAGCAGCTCGGCGATCTGCAGCTCGCGGCCGAGCGGCGTGCCCGGGTCGCCCTGCGCGACGGCCTCGAAGTTCGGCTTTCCCTCGACGCCGTCGGGCACGACCAGCCCGAGCGGCATGTCGGCGGCGATGACCTTCCACACCGCCCGGGACCGGGCCAGCTCCCGCTTGAGCCACTCCAGCTGCTCGCGGCCGAGGATGCCCTGCGGGTCGCTCTTCTGGTCGTCGGGGGAGTTGGCGTTGCGGTAGGTCCGCATGTCGAGCACGAACACGTCGAGCAGCGGGCCGTGGTGGTGGACGCGGTAGATCCGCCCGTCCGGGCGGCCGCTGATCGTGGAGACCGGGAAGTACTCGGAGAAGGCCCTGCGGGCGCGCAGCGCCAGGTCGTCGAGCCTGGTGCCGGCCGGGTACGGGGTGCCGGTGCCGATGACCTCGCCCGGGTACCAGTTGTTGCGGACCTCGTGGTCGTCCCACTGGACGATGTTCGGCACCTGCGCGTTGAACCGGCGCAGCGCTCCGTCCAGCAGGTTGTAGCGGAAGTTTCCCCGGTAGTCGGCCAGGGAGACGGCGACGTGCGACTTCTCCTCGGTGGTGACGTTGCGGTAGACGCCGCCCGGCAGCGCGGCCGTCTCCTGGATCGGGCCGTCGGCGTAGATGTTGTCGCCGCTGCACAGGAAGAAGTCCGGGTCCAGCTTCGCCATGGCGTCGAAGATCCGGTAGCCGCCGATCGACTCGTTGATGCCCCAGCCCTGCCCGGCCAGGTCGCCGGACCACACGAACCGCACGCCCTGACGGCGGCTCGCGGGCGCCGTGCGGAAGGTGCCGTAGGACGGCTCGCCGGTGCGGCGCGGGTCGTCCGGGTCGGCGAGGAGCACGCGGTAGTGGATCTGCTCGCCCGCCGGCAGCCCGTGCAGCCGGGCCGTTCCCGTGAGGTCGGTGTCCGAGCCGAGCAGCGGGCCGTGCCATCTGCGCGGCGCCCGGAACGACTCGGTGGCGGACGTCTCGACGATCATCCGGGCCGGGCGATCCGCGCGCACCCAGACAAGACCCGAGTCGGAGGTCACGTCTCCCGCCTGCACGCCCCAGTCCGCCCGGGGACGGCCGGACAGGGCGAGCGCCGGCGCGGCGCCGAGCGCGCCGGGCAGAGTCAGGGCCGCCGACGCGGCCAGCGAGCCGCGCAGGACGCTGCGGCGGCCGGGGAACGGACGGTGGGACATGGATGCGCCTCCAGGGACGGGATCCGGCCAGTGTTCAGTGCCACACCTACTGGCGCGGTGCGGCGCGCACGGAAACCGCGAGTGAACAACTGGCCGCCGCCGCTCCGGAACCGGCGGCCGCAGAGTTGCCGACGCGGCGGCCGGTCACGCCCCGACCGCCTCCCGCATCAGCCGTACGCCCGCGTGGATCCGCGCGGGCGACAGGTGCGCGTACCCCAGGACCAGCCGCAGCCCGCCGTCCCCCTCGGCCGAGCCGCCGTGCCCGCGGGGGGCGAGGCGACCGGCCGGCGCGTGCGAGTACGCCCCCAGCGTGCGCACCGCGATCCCGGCCGCGCCCACGCGCGCGAGGAACCGCTCCTCGGGGCCGTACCGTTCGGGCAGGCCGGCGATCAGGTGCAGGCCCGCGGCGATCCCGGACAGCCGTGCGCCGGGGAAGTCCTCCTCCAGGGCGGCGACGAGCGTGTCGCGGCGTTCCCGGTAGGCGCGCTGGCAGCGGCGCAGCTGCCGGTCGTAGTCGCCCCGTTCGACGAAGTGGGCGAACAGTGCCTGCTCGACGGTCGGATGACCGAGGTCCATGGTCCGCTTGCGCTCGACGACCTCGTCGGCCAGCGAGTCGGGCACGAGCATCCAGCCCAGGCGGAGCCCCGGAGCGAGGGACTTGCTGACCGACCCCGCGTAGACCACGTGCTCCGGGTCGAGGCCCTGGAGGGCGCCCACCGGCGCGCGGTCGTAGCGGAAGTCGCCGTCGTAGTCGTCCTCGAGGACGATCCCGTCCACCGACCGCGCCCAGTCGAGCAGTTCGGCGCGTCGGCGGGCGGAGCAGGCGATGCCGGTGGGGAACTGGTGGGCCGGCGTGGTCACCACGGCCCGTACGCCGGAGCGGCGCAACGGCCCGAGGGCCGGACCCTCCGCGTCCAACGGAAGCGGAACGGTGCCGATGGCGGCCGACGCGTACAGGGCGCTGTGCTGGGGACTGCCCGGGTTCTCCACGCCGACGGCGCGTATCCCGCGCGCGTGCAGCACGAAGCCGAGCAGCGTGGTCGCCTGCGTCACCCCGGAGACGACCACGATCCGCTCCGGGTCCGCGACGACGCCCCGGCGGCGGGTGAGCAGTTCCGCCAGCGCGGTACGCAGCCGGGGCAGCCCGCGCGGGTCGGGGTAGCCGAGGTCGTGGTGCGGGAGGTCCGCGAGGACGGAGCGGTGCGCGGCCGCCCAGGCGGCCCGCGGGAACAGCGACAGGTCGGGTGTGCCGGGCACGAAGTCCGCGCGGGCCCCCGGGGAGCGCGGCGCGAGGTCACGCGCGCGCGGGTGTGCCGCCCGGACGGCACCGCCCACCCATGTCCCGGCGCCCCGCCCGCTGCGCAGATAACCCTCCGCCACCAGCTGTTCGTACGCCTCCGTGACCAGCCCGCGCGACACGCCGAGGTCCGCCGCGAGGTCCCGGCTGGAGGGCAACCGGGTACCCGGGGCCAGACGGCCCGAACGGACGGCCTCGCGCAGGGCGGCCTGCAGCGAGCGGCCACGCGCGCGTGCCGGTGCCGCCGCGGCCGGCAGCAGCAGCTCCCAGGCCGCCGAGCCGGCGAGCCCGCCCGGATTGGTCCCCGATGACGTCATGGAAGTGGACCTTAAACCGGGCCGCCGTGCTCCCTAGCGTCGCCATCATGAACGCCACCGCCTCGCGCGGCGCCCTGCTCGCCGCGTTCGCCTGTGTCCTCGTCGGAGGGTCCTTCACCGCCAACAGCGTCCTCGGCCACTACCCGTACGCGGGCGGGCAGTTCCTGCGCTACGGCCTGGCCTGCCTGCTGCTCCTGCCCCTGGCCGGGCGGGGCGCACCCGCGCGGCTGCGCCGGCTCGGCGCCGGGCAGTGGATCCGGCTGGCGCTGCTCGCTGCGGTGGGCATGGTGGGCTTCAACCTGGCGGTGCTGGCCGCCGAGCGCACCGCCGAACCGGCGGTGCCGGGTGTCTTCGTGGGCTGCGCCCCGGTGGTCGTGGCGGTGCTCGTCCCGCTCCTGGAAGGACGCCGGCCGCGGCGGGTCGTCCTGTACGGGGCGTCGCTGGTGGCCGCCGGGGCCCTCGCCGTGCAGGGCTGGGGCCGCACCGACGGCGCCGGGGTCGCGTTCTCCGCGTGTGCGCTGGCCGGCGAGGTCGCATTCGCGGTCCTCGCACCTCCCGTCCTGCGCCCGCTCGGGCCGCGGCTGCTGTCCGCCGTGGTGTGCGGCGTCGCGGCCCTGGTGGCCGCGGTCGCGGGGATCTGTGCCGACGGCACCGCCTGGCTCCGGCGCCCCGACTCCGGCGAGGCCGCCGCGCTGCTGTGGCAGGCGGCGGTCGTCACCGTCGTCGGCTTCGTGTGCTGGTACATGGGCATGCAGCGGATCGGTGCCGAGCGCGCCACCCTCTTCTCCGGCTTGATCCCGGTCGCGGCGGCCTGCACCGCACCCCTCGTCGGCACCGGCTCCTACGGGCTCGTCCAGGCCGCGGGCAGCGCCCTGGTGGGCACCGGAGTCGCCCTGGGGTCGGGGGCGTCGGCGCGTGCCGGGCGGCGGTCAGCGGCTGCCGTCGAGGAGCACGCGCGCGACGAGCGCCGGGTCGTCGTTCATGGGGACGTGCCCACAGCCGGGCAGCCGCACGAGCCGGGCGCGCGGGATGATCTGCTTGGCGCGCACTCCCTGCCGGCGGACCAGCAGCCGGTCCTTGGTGCCCCAGGCCACCGTGACCGGTATGCCGGTCACGTCCTCGGTGAACCGGACGTCGACACCCGCGCGGAGGGTCTCATCGAAGCCGGTGGCCTGCGCCAGGGCGAGCGTCTCGGCGACCACGGCCTCGGGTGAACGACGGCCGGGACGTGCGTAGATGGTGCTCGTCAGGACGGTGCGCCCGGCCGCCGTCCGGGCGAGCTGTTCGACCAGCGGCAGCGGCGTCCGCCGCGCGACGGCCCGCATCGACTGGAGCACACCGAAGGCGTAGCGCCGCTCGGCCTGCGTCCAGAAGCCGGCCGGGGAGAGGGCCGTGACGGACCGTACGAGCTTCTCGCGGCCGAGTTCCAGTGCCAGCAGGCCACCCAGCGAGTTGCCCGCCACGTGGGGCCGTTCGATCTCCAGGGCCTCGCAGAGGGCGCCCAGCGCGGTGTTCATCGTCGGCAGGTCGTGCCGCAGGCCGTCGGGCAGGGCGGGGGAGGCGCCGAAGCCGGGCAGGTCCACGCTGATCACGTCGCGCTCGGCCGCGAGGAGGTGGACCACCGGGTCCCAGGCCTGCCGGTGGTGACCGATGCCGTGCAGCAGGAGCAGCGGCTCACCGCTGCCCACGCGCGCGTAGGACAGGGTCACGGTCCGCGGGCCGTGCGGGGAGGGGACCTTGAAGGAGACGGTGGCGGCCATGGGTGCTCCTCGATCGGGGAAGTCGCTGACGAAGCCGGGTAGACAGTTTGTCAGCAATTACTACTGGCCGGTAGTCCCGGGAGGGCCGGATCCGGTCGTCGTCGTAGCCGTCGTGTCGTCGTCGTTGTCATTGCGGGCCGCCGTCGTCACCGCCGGCGGACTGCCGGGCATCGCCGCCCCGCTCGTGGTGTCCGCCTGGACACGGCCGGACGGGTCGGCTGGGATGGTGCGGTGACCACCGAAATCGAGACCGACGTCTTCGAAGAGCACCGCCCCGTCCTCATGGGCGTCGCCTACCGCATGCTCGGGCGGGTGGCGGACGCCGAGGACGTGGTCCAGGAGGCCTGGTTGCGCTGGTCCGGCGGCGACCGGAGCGCGGTGCGAGAGCCGCGCGCCTACCTCGTGCGCGTCACCACCCGTCTGGCCCTAGACCGGCTCCGCCAGATCAAGGAGCGGGGCGAGTCCTACGTCGGCCCGTGGCTGCCGGAGCCCCTGGCCACCGACCTCGCGGGCACCGCCCCGGACGCCGAGCAGCGGGCCGTGCTCGCCGACTCCGTCTCGCTCGCCGTACTGGTCGTCCTCGAGTCGCTCTCGCCGCTCGAACGCGCGGTGTTCGTCCTCAGAGAGGCGTTCGGCTACCCGTACGCGGAGATCGCCGCCATGCTCGACCGGGGCGAGGCGGCGGTGCGTCAGCTCGCCGGGCGGGCCCGCAGGCACGTCGACGAGCGGCGTCCGCGCTACGAGGTCGATCCGGCCCAGCGGCGCGACCTCACCGAGCGGTTCCTGGCCGCCGCGGCGGGCGGTGACCTGGCGGGCCTCATGGCACTGCTGGCGCCCGACGTCCGCCTCGTGGGCGACAGCGGCGGCAAGTCCAGGGCGCCGCTGCGGATTCTGGAGACCGCCGACAAGGTCGGCCGCTTCCTGGTGGGCGCGGCCCAGAAGGGTGTGGTGGACCCGTCGTTCCGCTTCCTGGAGCTCAACGGCGGCCCGGCCGTGCTCGTCCTGTCCGGGGACAGGCCCGACAGCGTCTTCCAGGTGGACGTCGCCGACGGATGCATCCAATCCGTCTACATCATCCGAAACCCGGACAAACTTCAGTCCCTGGCCGTCGACGCCTGAGAGCCACCCCGCAGGAAGCATCCGAGCGAAGCCCCCGCCCACACGGCGGGGGCTTCGCCGTGACGTCATGAACGGCACCCTGGGCGAACGCCTTGTGAACGCTGTGCGGCGCGACGGCCGTGCGCTCCGCACCAGGTCGAGGATTGGTATTGACCAAGGGTGGGGGCGGCCCTATGGTCGCAGATAAGTACAACAACCTTTAATAAACAAGGGCGCTAAAACCGCCGGACGACGGCGATTGCGGAGGACAGGGTGGGGACCACGCAGCTGGAATCGGTGCCGGAGCCGAAGTACTGGCACCTCAAGACCGTGCTCAGTGAGGCACTGGACTCCGAGTTCTCGGTCGGCGAGATCCTGCCCAACGAGCGGGACCTGGCCGCCCGCTTCGGCGTCGCCCGCGCCACGCTCCGCCAGGCCCTGGAGCAACTGGAGCTGGAGGGCAGGCTGCAGCGCCGCCGCGGTGTCGGCACGACCGTCGCGCCGCCGCGCGTGGGCGTGGCCGTCGGCACCGAGCAGCACTCCTGGCCGGGCGCGGCAGGTGACGCCTGGCAGCCCGTGGACTGCGCGCAGGCGGTGCCGCCGGCGGCCGTCGCCGACGCTCTGGAGATCGGCCGCGAAGAGCCCGTGCACACGGTGCGCCGGTCCCGGATGAGCCACGGCCAGCCGGTGGCGGCCGAGCTGCTGTACGTCCCGGCCTCGTCCGTGCCCGACCTGACCGCGATCGACGCGCCGTCCGGTCCGGCACGCGCGCGTGCCGTGCTGCGCGAGCTCCAGCGCCTGGACCTGGAGGGCCAGGACCGCGCCGTCGAACTCGGCTCCGCCCGCGCGGACGACGCCAAGGAGCTGGACCGGCTGCCCGGCGCGCCCGTCCTCGTCGTCACGACGCGTTTCCTCGCCGAGGGCCGCACCGCAGCGCTGTCCGTGGCCACCTACCGCGCCGACACCTGCCGGCTGACCTTCAAGGACTCCGGCGGCGTGGAGATCCACCACGGCCCGGAACAGCGCGCCTCGTGACCACCGCCTGAGAACGGCCCACCCGCACGAAAGCAGGGCTCATCCGCACGAGAGCCGTGGTGCGGGGTCTGCGCCCGTGCCGCATCGGTGATGCTTGTGCCGCGGACGCGGGGGTGCGCGGCTGTGTCGGGGCGCGCGGGGACACCTCCGCGCGCTCACGGACGCCTACGCCCGCCGGGCGCCGATCGGGGTGCGGCCTGCCCTGCGAGATGCCTTCGTATCGGTGCGCGGCGTCCGGCGCTCAATGCCGGGCCGTCACCGTGCTCTCCACCGCGAACAACTGCTCCTCCACGTGGTCGAGGGCGAGCCGCAGGGCACCCGTCGCAACGGCTGCCTCGCCGAGCATCGACAGGGTGACCTCCGGTGTCCGCAGGCAGTAGCGGGCAAGTTCGCGCCGCAGCGGCTCCAGCACGCCGTCCAGGCCGGCCGCCCAGCCGCCGATGACCACCAACTCCGGGTCAAGGGCCAGCACCAGCGCCGCCACGTCGTGGACGAGCCGCTGGATGAAGCGGTCCACGGCCTCCAGCGCCCGCTGGTCGCCCTTGCGGGCGAGCGCGAAGACCGCCGCCACCGCCTGCTCGTCCAGAGGGTGCAGGGGCTGGTCCGTGGTCGACAGCAGCGTCTCGGGGGTCTCGCCCCGGCCCAGCAGGTGCAGCGCGCCGATCTCGCCGGCCGCTCCGCCGAACCCCCGGTGCAGTCGGCCGCCGATCAGCGAACCGGCGCCCGGGCTCAGCCCGGCGAGGACGAAGACCACGTCGTCGGACTCGGTGGCCGCACCCTTCCAGTGCTCGGCGACCGCAGCGGCGTTGGCGTCGTTCTCGACCAGCACCGGGCACCTGAAAGAGCGGCTCAGCCGTTCGCCCAGGTGCAGACCCGTCCAGCCGGGCAGCGCGGTGCCCAGCCGTACCACGCCGCCCGCCTCGACGATCCCCGGCGTGCCGACCCCGACGGCCCGCAGGGAGCTGCGTGGGACACCGGCGCGGCGCAGCAGTTCGGCTACGGCCGTGCGCAGCCGCTCCAGGCGCTCGTCCGCGTCGGCCGTCTCGTCCACGTCCTTGGCCTGGGCACCGAGCACCCGGCCGTCCAGGTCGGACAGGAGCGCGGCGACCCGGTGGGCGCCGATCTCCAGACCGAGCAGATGCCCGGCCTCCGCCCGGAACCGGAACCGCCGCGCCGGCCGTCCCTGGCGCCGGGCGGTGCCCTCCTCGGCCGCCGTCTCGACGACCAGGCCCGCACCGATGAGGTCCTCGACGACGCCCTCGACCGTCGGCCGGGACAGCCCGGTCACCCGGGTGATCTCCGTGAGCGTCGCGCAGTCCGTGGCACGCAGCGCGTGCAGCACCACCGCGGAATTGATCCTTCGCAGCAGCGAGGGATCCCCGCCGGTCAGCCGCCCCAACGTCCGTCCTCCCAGCTCGTGCGCGTGTTGGCCGGATCGTACTCGGCCCGGGCCGGGGCAGCGAGTGCCGGGACGGGGCAGCCAGTGCCGAGACCGCGGGGCCGTCCCTGCGGTCCGTCCCCGCGTGCTCGAGGCGCCTGGCCCACCGCCGGCCGCGACGCTCCCGCCCGGCCGGACGCGGTCCGCGGCCCGGGCGTCCGCGGGTCACTGCCCCGCCGATCGCCGCTCGCCGATCTCCGGCCACGGCCCTCGGGCCGCCTGCCCGGCCCGGCTTCTGACGCGCCGCCAATTGTCGGTGGTGGCCGGTTTACTGGAAGGCATGGACATCGCGAAGGCTCTCGCCGTGATCGACCGGCTGTGTTCCGGGGCGTTCCCCGCCGAGCACGTCAGGACGGACGTCGGCACGGCCGGACCTGGTTACTCCATAGCCGAGTTGGAGACGAGCGACGACTTCTGGGAGGACGACGGCACTCGGCGGGAGGAGGCGGAGGAGCAGTACGAGTGCGACCGGGACGGCCTGGGGGAGCGGCTGACCGAGCGTTGGGGAGCGCCCCAGGCCCTCAGCCTGTACAGCGTGCTCGACCGGACGGTGGAGGGGGAGGATCTGCTGGAGCCGTGGGCCTCGCTGAGCGGGCATGTTCCGGACGTCCAGCTGTGGAGGTCCACGGAGACGGGCCGGTGGATAGCCCTCGGTGTCTCCCAGTGGAACAGGGAGCTGCCGTTCCAGCTGCTCGCGGTCGTCACCGACACGGACCCGCCCTGACAAACAGACCGCCCTGAGGGAACGGCCGACCGACTACCGACCGGCTCTGGCCGACCGGCTCGGCCCCGACCGACCAGCCCCGACAGACAACCCAGCCCCGACCGACCGGCCCGGAGTGACCGGCCGGCTCCGGCCGCCCTTAGGCGGTCTCCGCCGCCGCCCGCAGCCGGGCGAACTCCTCAGCCATCGTCTCGGCCGTCCAGTGGGCGTTGAGGCCGCTCGGGTTGGGCAGGACCCACACCCGCGTGGTACCGATCGTCCGTTCCTGGGGCCCGACTTGGGCCTTGCGGTCGCCGAAGGCCGCCCGGTAGGCGGTGACGCCGACCACGGCCAGCCACCGTGGCCGCAGCCGCGCCACCTTGAGCGCCAGCTGCCGCCCGCCCTCCTGGTACTCCTCGGCCGTCAGTTCGTCGGCGCGTGCCGTGGGCCGCGCCACCACGTTCGTGATGCCGAGTCCGTACGACAGCAGTTCGTCCTGTTCCGAGGGCTTCATCTGCCTCGGCGTGAACCCCGACCGGTGCAGCACCGGCCAGAAGCGGTTCCCCGGTCGTGCGAAGTGGTGGCCCGTCGCGGCCGTCATCAGACCGGGGTTGATACCGCAGAACAGCACGCTGAGGCCGTCCGCGACCACGTCCGGTACCAGACGATCGCGGGCGGCCTCGAGCTCCGCCGGGGTGAAGCGGGTCAGAGGATCGCTCCCGGGGTGTAGGCCGAGGCCTCCGGGTGCTGCTTGACGATCTCCTCGACCCGGCCGACGACCGTGCCGACCTGGGCGGCGGCCGCGCCGGTGAAGGACAGCTTGTCGGCCATCAGCGCGTCGAGCTGCGCGCGGTCGAGCGGCAGGCGGTCGTCCGCGGCGAGCTTGTCGAGCAGGTCGTTGCGCTCGGCCCCCTGCTCGCGCATGGCGAGCGCGGTGGCGACGGCGTTCTCCTTGATCGCCTCGTGGGCGACCTCGCGGCCGACGCCGGCCCGCACGGCGCCCATCAGCACCTTGGTCGTCGCCAGGAACGGCAGATAGCGGTCCAGCTCACGGGCGATCACCGCGGGGAAGGCGCCGAACTCGTCGAGGACGGTCAGGAACGTCTCCAGCAGGCCGTCCAGCGCGAAGAACGCGTCCGGCAGCGCGACCCGGCGCACCACCGAGCAGGACACGTCGCCCTCGTTCCACTGGTCGCCCGCCAGCTCGCCGGTCATCGAGGCGTACCCGCGCAGGATCACCATCAGGCCGTTGACGCGCTCGCAGGAGCGGGTGTTCATCTTGTGCGGCATCGCCGAGGAGCCGACCTGGCCGGGCTTGAAGCCCTCGGTGACCAGCTCGTGCCCGGCCATCAGCCGGATCGTCTTGGCCAGCGAGGAGGGGGCCGCCGCCAGCTGCACCAGCGCGGTGACGACCTCGTAGTCCAGGGAGCGCGGGTAGACCTGGCCGACCGACGTGAAGGCCTGGCCGAAGCCCAGGTGGTCGGCGATGCGCCGCTCCAGCTCCGCGAGCTTGCCGGAGTCGCCACCGAGCAGGTCCAGCATGTCCTGCGCCGTGCCCACCGGGCCCTTGATGCCGCGCAGCGGGTAGCGGCCCAGCAGCTCCTCCACCCGGCCGTACGCGACCAGCAGCTCGTCGGCCGCCGTCGCGAACCGCTTGCCGAGGGTGGTGGCCTGGGCGGCCACGTTGTGGGATCGGCCGGCCATGACCAGCTCGCCGTACTCGGCGGCCAGCTTCGCCAGGCGGGCCAGCACAGCCACCGTGCGGTCGCGCACCAGCTCCAGCGAGAGCCGGATCTGCAGCTGTTCGACGTTCTCCGTCAGGTCGCGGGAGGTCATGCCCTTGTGCACGTGCTCGTGCCCGGCGAGGTCGTTGAACTCCTCGATCCGCGCCTTGACGTCGTGCCGCGTGACCTTCTCGCGCTCGGCGACGGAGGCCAGATCGACGTTGTCGAGGACGCGCTCGTAGTCGGCGATCGCCGTGTCCGGCACCTCGATCCCGAGGTCCTTCTGGGCGCGCAGGACGGCGAGCCAGAGCTGCCGCTCCAGCCTCACCTTCTGCTCGGGCGACCAGAGCGTGGCGAGCTCGGCGGAGGCGTAGCGTCCGGCGAGGACGTTCGGGATACGGGGCTTTGCGGGCGCAGCAGTCACGTGCACCGATTCTACTGGCGATTCATGCAGGCCAGCGCCATGGGGGTATTCGTTCGAAGCTACGAGAGGCCGCGCACGCCACCAGAGCCACGCAAGCTGCAAGCAGCCGTGAGCGGTCACGCGGGCCACGAGAGGCCCCGCAACCTGCAAGAAGCAGCGCGGGGCTACGAGAGTTCCAGGTCCGGCGGCAGCACCGGATCCAGGTCCGCGTAGGGCAGCAGCTCGGGCCGCTTGGGCGGGCGGCCGTCGCCGGAGGAGCGGCCGGTCAGGCGGCGGCCTATCCAGGGCAGCAGGTGCTGCCGGGCGAAGCGGGCGTCCGCGACCCGGCGGGTGATCCAGCCCGGCGGCAGGGTCGCGGCCATCGGCGTGCGCCACTCGGGGTCCTCGGGCTCGTAGCCGAGCGCCTGCCACACGGCCTCCGCGACCCGGCGGTGGCCCTCGGCCGTCAGGTGCAGCCGGTCCGCGTCCCACAGCCGCGGATCGCCCAGCGAGGGCGCGCCGTAGAGGTCGACGACCAGGGCCCCGTGCTTCTCGGCCAGCTCGTCGATGCAGGCGTACAGCTCCTCCATGCGCGGCCGGAAGCGCTCCAGGACCGGTCCACGGCGTCCGGGACTGCGCATGAGGACCAACTGCCCGCAGGACGGCGTCAGCCGCTCCACGGCCTCCGTGAGCAGGCCCCGCACCCGGCCCATGTCGCACTTGGGCCGCAACGCGTCGTTGAGCCCACCCACCAGCGTCACCACGTCGGCCCGCATGGCCGCCGCCACCTCGACCTGCTCGTCGACGATCTGCCCGATGAGCTTGCCGCGCACGGCGAGGTTGGCGTACCGGAAGCCGGGCGTGCGGGCAGCCATCCGTGCCGCCAGGAGGTCGGCCCAGCCCCGGTAGGAGCCGTCGGGCAGCAGGTCCGACATGCCCTCTGTGAAGGAGTCGCCGACCGCGACGAGGCTGGTGTGTGTGGGAATCGTCTGCATGGCGTGAGCGATGGTATCCCGTGACTCCACACGCATACCAAGCGGTCGGTCCAGCCGGGAGCGCCCTCGCCCCCCGCCCAGACCGGCTGCGTGCCCCCGATCACACCGGCTGCCCGAACAGCTCCCGCAGCACGTCCTCCATCGTCACTAGTCCCGCCAGCCGCCCGTCCGCGCCCAGCACGGCCGCCAGATGCGTACGGCTGCCCCGCATCGCGGTGAGCACGTCGTCCAGCGGCGTGCCCTCCCGAACCCGGGCGATGGGGCGCATGTCCCGCAGCCGGAACGGCTCGGTGCGCGGTGAGGCGTCCAGCGCGTCCTTCACATGCAGATAGCCGATGATCCGGCGCTGCTCGTCCACCACGGGGAAGCGGGAGAATCCGGACTCGGCCGACAGCCGCTCCAACTGCTCCGGGGTGACCCCGAGGCGCGCGTAGACGACGCGCTCCAGCGGCAGCACGACATCGCGCACGGGCCTGCTGCCGAGCTCCAGCGCGTCGTGCAGCCGCTCCTGCGCGCGGTTGTCGATGAGGCCGGCCTCGCTGGCGTCCTTGACGATCTCGGCCAGCTCGGTGTCCGTGAAGGTCGCCGAGACCTCGTTCTTCGCCTCCACCCGCAACAGCTTGAGCAGGGCGTTGGCGAACGCGTTCACCGTGAAGATCACCGGACGCAGTGCCCGGGACAGGGCGACCAGCGGCGGGCCGAGCAGCAGCGCGCTGCGCACCGGCTCGGCGAGTGCGATGTTCTTCGGCACCATCTCGCCCAGCAGCATGTGCAGATACGTCGCCAGTGCCAGCGCGATCACGAACGACACCGCGTGCCCCGCGCTCACCGGCACGCCCACCGCGTGGAACACCGGCTCCAGCAGATGCGCGATCGCGGGCTCGGCGACCACACCGAGGACCAGCGTGCACAGCGTGATGCCGAGCTGGGCCGCCGCCAGCAGCGCGGACACGTGCTCCAGCCCCCACAGCACGCTCTTCGCCCGCCGGTCGCCCTGCTCGGCATACGGCTCGACCTGGCTGCGGCGCACCGAGATCAGCGCGAACTCGGCCCCGACGAAGAAGGCGTTGACGACGAGGGTCGCCAGGCCGATCAGGATCTGCACGGCGGTCACCGGCCGGCCCTCTTTTCGTCGTCCAGGTGCTGGTCGGGCCGCGTGGACGCCGCGCTCTCGTCGTCGAGGGGGGCGTGCAGCAGCACGCGGGCCGCCCGGCGGCCGCTCGCGTCCACCACCTCCAGCCGCCAGCCGGCGACGTGCAGGACGTCGCCGGTCCCGGGGATCCGGCCCAGCTCGGTGGCGACGAGACCGGCGAGCGTCTCGTACGGGCCGTCCGGCACCCGCAGGCCGACCCGCGCCAGCTGGTCCACGCGGGCGGAGCCGTCGGCCGAGTACAGGCCGCGGCCCTCCGCGTCGGCGCCGGCCGGAGCCAGATCGGGGGTCTCGTGCGGGTCGTGCTCGTCGCGCACCTCGCCGACGACCTCCTCGACGATGTCCTCCAGCGTCGCCACGCCGGCCGTGCCGCCGTACTCGTCGATCACGACCGCCATCGTGCGCCTGCCCGACAGCTGGTCCAGCAGCCGGTCGACGGTCAGCGACTCGGGGACGAACATCGGCTCGCGCATGATCTCCGAGACCCGCAGGCGCATCCGCCGCTGGGCGGGCACGGCCAGTACGTCCTTGATGTGGGCGGTGCCCACGACCGAGTCGAGGCTGCCGCGGTAGACCGGGAAGCGGGACAGCCCGGTCGCCCGGGTCGCGTTCGCCACGTCCTCGCAGGTCGCCTGCGCGTCCAGGGCGATGACCTGGACGCGTGGCGTCATCACGTTCTCCGCCGTCAAGTCGGCGAGGTTGAGCGTCCGCACGAACAGCTCGGCCGTGTCCGCCTCAAGGGCGCCCTGCTTGGCGGAGTGCCGGGCCAGTGCCGCCAGCTCCTGGGGGCCGCGGGCGGAGGCCAGTTCCTCGGCGGGCTCCACCCCGAGCCGGCGCACCACACGGTTCGCCATGTTGTTGAGATGGGTGATGAAGGGGCGGAAGGTGGCGCTGAACCAGCTCTGCGGGGTGCCCACCCGCCGGGCCACCGCCAAGGGCGAGGAGATCGCCCAGTTCTTCGGCACCAGCTCGCCGACCACCATCAGGAACACCGTCGACAGGGCCGTGCCCAGCACCAGCGCCAACGAGGTCGCCGCGGACCTCGAGATGCCGAACGCCTGCAGCGGCCCCGCGATGAGCTTGGCGATCGAGGGCTCGGCGAGCATGCCGACCACCAGGTTGGTGACGGTGATGCCGAGCTGCGCCCCGGAGAGCTGGAACGTCAGGTTCCGGACGGCCTTCAGGGCACCGGAGGCGCCCCGCTCGCCGCGCTCGGCCGCCCGCTCCAGGGCACTGCGCTCGACGGTGGTCAGCGAGAACTCGGCCGCGACGAAGGCACCGCAGGCCAGGCACAGCAGCACGGCCACGAGCAGGAGGAGCACTTCGGTCATCGGGTCACCCCGCTCCCATCGTCGGACAGGACAAGGGGGATCGCGCGGCGGTGCGGACACGTACTGGGAGGCTCGCCCATGGGCGGACGCTCACAACCTTTCATGGAGGGCCGAGTGCTCCTCCAAGGGTAAAGGATGGGCAAAGAAGGTCGGGTGCCGGTCCGATCGGCCCCGGGGGTCAGTCCGCGCGGTCGGCGAGCGGCTTCACCCAGCGCCGCCAGTGCTCCTCGGGCGTGTAGCCCGCGGCGCGCCAGGCGTGGTGCGCGGTCTCGTTGCGGGTGAGCACCATCGCGTCGCCGCGCCGCCCGCCGAGCCGTACGAACCGCTCCTCGGCGGCGGCCAGCAGGGCCGCGCCGATGCCCTGCCGCCGCCGGCCGGGGTGCACCGCGAGCCGGTACAGATGGCAGCGCCAGCCGTCGAAGCCCGCGATCACCGTGCCCACCAGCTCGCCGTCCCTCCCCCGAGGTCTCGACTCCGCTCGACCGGGAAGGGCCTCCATCGCCAGCAGCAACGCCTCCGGGTCGCGGGCGACCAGCCGTGTCACGCCGTCCCGGTCGTCACTGATGCTCGTGCCCTCCGCGGCCGTCTTCCAGAAGGCCAGCACGGTGTCGAGATCGTCGGCGGTCGCCGGGCGTATACGCAGGTCGCTCATGCGGTGATCACATCAGGCGGGCCCGCGCGCGGTGCGGAATTCCAGCATCCGGACGCATCATGGCGTGCCGGGCGCCGACGGCGCGCGCTACTCGCCCCGCAGCGCCTCCAGTACCGGCGCGAACGCCTCCATGTAGGGCTCCAGCACCGTCAGGTACGAGAAGCCGAACCGCTCGCGCTGCGCCCGCACCCGCTCGACGATCTGCTCCAGGGTGCCCACCAGCACGATCGGCAGCGCCAGCGCCTGCTCCATGGTCAGCTGCGGCTGGTTTTCCAGCAGGGGCTGGAGCACGGGCACGGGGTCCTCGGTGACGGCCACGATCTGGATGAGCAGGTTCAGTTCCGCCGGCTCCTCGCGGCCCGCCGCGAGCTTGCGGTACAGGGCCACCCGCTCGTCGAGTTCGTCGGCCGTGATCGGCACGAGCTCCCCGGAGCTGTTCTTGGGTGCGGACCGCGCACCGGTGAAGGCCGCGATGTCCGCGTGCTCGGCGGTCAGCCGCAGCATCCGGTCGCCGTTCGCGCCGACCAGCAGCGGAATCCCGGGCTGCTGCACCGGCCGGGGCCGGTGCTCGGGGGACGCGAGCAGCCGCTTCAGCTCCTCCACCGTGCGCCGCAGGTGGTCGACGCGCTCGCCCGGCGAACCCCACGGCAGCCCGGCCGTCTCGTGCTCCGCCCGTACGTACCCGGTGCCGAGCCCGAGTTCGAGCCGGCCGTTCGTCAGGGAGTCCGTCGTCGCGACCTCGCGGGCCAGCAGGGCCGGATTCCAGAAGCCCGCGTTGAGCACGAAGGTGCCCAGCCGGGGCCGCTCTGTGGCCTCGGCGGCCGCCACCAGGGCCGGGAAGGGCGCCACCCAGCCGAGATGGTCGGGGACGAGGATCACGTCGTAGCCGAGTTCCTCGGCCCGACGGCATTTGGCCCGCCACTCCCCGGCGGGCGCGGGGTTGAGCAGGTTGACACCGAAACGGAACGGTCGCGTCACGAACTCTCCTCGGCTGCAAGGGACTTGAGCACCTGCCGCGATTCCATCACTCGTGCGCGATCGCCGCCAGCACATTCATACGTGAGGCGCGCAGCGCGGGCAGCAGGGCCGCCACGATCCCCACGACGGCCGAGCCGATCACGACCGCGACGATCGTGCTCCACGGGATCGCCAGCGCGGTCATGCCCTGCAGGGCCAGGACCCGCTGGGTGCACACGCCCCACACCAGGCCGAGCCCCAGCCCCAGCACCGCGCCGAACACCGCGATCACCACCGACTCCAGCCGGATCATCCGCCGCAGCTGCCGCCGGGCCAGCCCGATCGCCCGCAGCAGCCCGATCTCCCGTGTCCGCTCCACCACCGACAGCGCGAGCGTGTTGACCACGCCGAGCACCGCGATGACGATGGCCAGCCCCAGCAGTGCGTAGACGAGGTAGAGCAGCACCGCGATCTGGTCGTGCACCAGCTTCTTGTAGTCCGCCTGGTCGCGGACCTGCACGTTCGGATACGGGGCGAGGCGCTTTTCCAGCCGGGAGCGCAGCTGGTCGGCGCTGGTGCCGGGGGCGGCGTTCACGAACAGGGCGACGTCCTCGGTGCCGGGGACGTACTTCTCCAGCGTTCCCATGCCGACGAACAGCCCGCCCTGCAGGCCGAACCCCTCGGCCTGGTCCTGGTCGGTCAGGGCCGCCACGGTCAGCTCGCCCCGGCGCCCGCCCTGGAACTCGGCGGGCAGCGCGCTGCCCG
>NZ_MUBM01000580.1:0-1055 GCF_002154505.1 Streptomyces carpinensis
ACCGGACATCCCACCGGACACTCCGGCCGGGCACGGCAAAGAGCCCGGTACCTCGATCGGTACCGGGCCCCTCCACCACCGTACTCAGCCGACGAGCTCCGCCTCCCGGACCTGGTCCGCGAGCTGCTCACCGCCGCCCTCCACATGCTGGGCCGGACGCTTGGGCAGGGCGGACATCAGGACGAAGATGACGCCCAGCACCGCGGCCACCCAGACCAGCGCGTGCTGGAAGGCGTCGACGAAGGCCGGTCCGACCTGGGCCGGGGTCAGCCGGTCCCCGATCACCCCGAAGAACACCACCGACACCAGGCCGAGCCCCAGCGCGTTGCCCATCTGCTGCACGGTGTTGATCAGACCGGAGGCCGAACCGGCATGCTCGCGCGGCACCTCCGACAGCACCGCGTCCGTCAGCGGGGCGACGATCAGGCCCATGCCGACACCCATCACCACCAGCGGAAGGGCCATCTGCCAGGGAGCGATGTGCAGGCCGTACCGCCCGGACTCCCAGACGTAGAGAAGCACACCGGCCACCATGAGCAGCGCGCCCGCCTGGAGCACCTTGCGCCCGAAGCGCGGGACCAGCTTCTGCACCGACATCCCGGCCGCCGCGGACACCGCGATCGAGAACGGCACGCCCGTCAGGCCCGCCCGCAGCGGGCTCCAGCCCAGGCCGATCTGCATGTACAGCGTCCAGATCAGGAAGAACACGCCCAGCGCGACCCCGAAGACCGTCTGCACGGCGATGCCCGCGGCGAAGCTCTTCACCCGGAACAGCGACATCTCGACCAGCGGGGAGCCGTCCCGCGCGGCCTTCCGCCGCTCGTACGCCACCAGCGCCGCGAAGACGACCAGCGCGCCCGCCATCGACGCATACCCCCACAGCGGCCAGCCCAGCTCGCGGCCCCGGGTCAGCGGGTAGAGCAGCATCAGCAGGCCGAGCGTCACGAGGGCGACCCCGACCAGGTCCAGCTTCAGCGCACGCGGAGCCTTCGACTCGGTGATGAAGCGGCTGCCGAGCAGGAACGCCGCGACGCCGACCGGCAGGTTGATCAGGA
>NZ_MUBM01000580.1:1107-1343 GCF_002154505.1 Streptomyces carpinensis
CATCTCGGGGTTCGCGGCGAAGCCGCACAGCGCGGAGGCGAGGGTGAAGCCGCCGATGCCGACGAGGAACAGCCGCTTGCGGCCGTGGATGTCACCGAGCCGGCCGCCGGTGATCAGGCCGGCCGCGAACGCGAGGGCGTATCCGGCGGTGATCCACTGGATCTGGCTGAAGGACGCGCCCGCGTCCCGCTGGATGGAGGGAATCGCGATGTTGACGATCGTGACGTCCACGAGGT
>NZ_MUBM01000581.1 GCF_002154505.1 Streptomyces carpinensis
GGACGGCGCCGCTCGCCGGCCACGGCGCCGTCCAGGTCGACGAGCACCGCCCGCACCTCGTCGCGGTCGACATGCACGCCCACCGCGTGCCCGGCCTCCGGGACCAGCCGCAGCACCGTGCGCGGCTTGCCCCCGGTGGACGCCCGCCGGCCCGCCTCCGCGGCGAGCCCCCGCTCGCGCAGCCGCGCGGTGATCTTGCTGACCGCCTGCGGGGTGAGCCCGGTCCGCTCGGCCAGCTCCAGCCGGCTGATCCCCTCCGCTCCCGCCCTGCGCAGCAGGTCGAGCACCAGCGCGGTGTTGTGGCTGCGCAGGGCGAGCAGGTTCGCCCCGGCGTCCGCACCGCGCGCCACACCCACCCCTCTCACCGCCGTCGTGTCCACCCGTCCGCCCCGCCTTTCCCGCTGCTCACCTCACCATTCTGCCCCGAGCTTGCACTTAGGCAACAGCGTTGCGAAAGTAGGATCCATGACTGGCACCCCCCTCCGCGTGGGCCTCGTCGGCTACGGCCTGGCCGGCTCGGTCTTCCACGCCCCGCTGATCGCCGCGACCGAGGGCCTGGTCCTCGACACGGTCGTCACCTCGAACCAGGAGCGACAGGCACAGGCCCGGGCCGAGTTCCCGGACGTCCGCCTCGCCGCCGGCCCCGACGAGTTGTTCGCCCGCGCCGACGAGCTCGACCTGGTGGTCGTCGCCTCCCCGAACAAGACGCACGTCCCGCTCGCCACGGCGGCGCTCCAGGCCGGCCTGCCGGTGGTCGTCGACAAGCCGGTCGCCGGTACGGCGGCCGAGGCGCGCGACCTCGCGGCCCTGGCCGAGGGGCGCGGACTGCTGCTGTCCGTCTTCCAGAACCGCCGCTGGGACAACGACTTCCTGACCCTGCGCCGGCTGATCGCCGACGGCGAGCTGGGCGACGTATGGCGGTTCGAGTCGCGCTTCGAGCGCTGGCGGCCGAAGCCCAAGGGCGGCTGGCGCGAGTCCGGCGACCCGGCGGAGATCGGAGGTCTGCTCTACGACCTCGGAAGCCACGTCGTCGACCAGGCCCTGGTCCTCTTCGGGCCGGTCACGCAGGTGTACGCCGAGTCGGTGATCCGCCGCGCGGGTGCCGAGACCGACGACGACACGTTCATCGCGCTCACGCACGCCGGCGGCGTCCGCTCCCACCTGTACGTCTCCGCCACGGCCGCCCAGCTCGGCCCGCGCTTCAGGGTGCTGGGCTCGCAGGCGGGCTACGTCAAGTACGGTCTGGACCCGCAGGAGGCCGCGCTGCGGGAGGGCGCCCGCCCGGGTCCCGAGGGCTGGGGCCGGGAGGACGAGTCCCTGTGGGGTCGTGTGGGCGCGGGTGAGTCACCGGTGACCGGCGGCGGCCGTCCCGTGCCGACCCTGCCCGGCGACTACCCGGCGTACTACGCCGCCGTGGCCGCCGCCCTCCGCGAGGGCGCCCCGAACCCGGTGACGGCCCATGAGGCGGCCGCGACCCTCGACGTCCTGGAGGCGGCCCGCCGCTCGGCCCGCGACGGAGTGGTGGTGCAGCTGTGACCGCGAACCCGGAACTCACCCCCACCATCGAGGAGCTTCAGGCGCAGGAACGCCGCCTGGTCTTCCGCCGGTTCAGCCACGAGGACGCCTGGATCCTCGGCTCGCTGCTGGTGGAGCTGGCGCGGGAGCGGCAGGCGCCGGTGGCCATCGACATCCACCGCGCCGGCCAGCAGCTCTTCCACGCGGCCCTGCCCGGCTCCACCCCCGACAACGACGCCTGGATCGCCCGCAAGCGCCGGGTGGTGGAGCGCTACGGCTCCGCCTCCTATCTGGTCGGCGCCCGCTTCCGGGCCAAGGGCACGACCTTCGAGGACTCCTCCCGCCTGGACCCCGACACCTACGCGGCCCACGGCGGCTCCTTCCCGATCAACGTCGAGGGCGTCGGCGTGATCGGCGCGGTCACGGTGTCGGGCCTGCCCCAGTTGGAGGACCACCGGCTCGTGGTGGAGGCGCTGGAGGCGTTCCTGGACAGGTAGTCCCCTCGGGGGATTACCGGCGAGGTCCCGCGGGTTGGGGTGCGTGTACGCGAGATGATCACGACACCCCGCCCGGAGGGATCGGAACCCATGAGCGACACGACAGCCTCGCTGCAGGAAACAGCCTCATTGAAGGAGACGGTCGGACGGTACGGCGTCTGGAGCGTCGGCCTCCGCTCGGAGGACCCGGCTCGGCGCGGTGACATCGCCGAGGCCGCCGCAGAACTGCAGGAGCTCGGCTACGGCACCGCCTGGCTCGGCGGCAGCAGCTCCGCCGCCAACGCCGCCCCGCTGCTGGAGGCGACGTCGACGCTCGCCGTCGGCACCAGCATCCAGAGCATCTGGCAGCACGACGCCGAGGCGAGCGCGGCCGGCTTCACCGAGCTGGAGGCGGCCCACCCCGGCCGTTTCGTGCTGGGTCTGGGGGTGAGCCACGCCAAGCTCGCGGAGCAGTACCAGCGTCCGTACTCGGCCCTGGTGGCCTACCTGGACGCCCTGGACGCCGCCGGGGTACCCGCCGGACGCAGGGTGCTGGCCGCGCTCGGCCCGAGGACGCTCCGGCTGGCACGGGACCGGGCGGCGGGCGCGGTCCCGTACCTGGTCACTCCGGAACACACCGCGCGGGCCCGGGAGATCCTGGGCGAGGCCCCGCTGCTGGCCCCTGAGTTCAAGGTCGTCCTGGACGAGGATCCCGTCCGCGCCCGCGCGACCGCCCGCGACTACCTCGCGATGTACCTGGAACTGCCCAACTACACCAACAACTTCCTGCGCCTGGGCTTCACCGAGGACGATGTGCTGCACGGCGGCAGCGACCGCCTGGTCGACGCGGTGTTCGCCTGGGGCGACGACGCCCGGATCCGCGACCGCGTCGAGGAGTTCCACGCGGCGGGCGCGGACCATGTGGCGGTCCAGGTCGTGACCGGGACGGGCGACCGGGACGAACTCCCGAGGGCCGAGTGGCGCAGGCTGGCCTCTCTCCTCGGCTGAGCGCGGGACAGGGGGCCGCGGGGGCTGTGCCGGCGTGCGGCTCCGCCGCGCGGGCGCGCCGAGCCGCAGCGGTGCGGGAGGCACTACGGCGCGGCAGACACAAGGACACCGCAGGCCCCGCGCCCCGGCGGAGCGCCTACGCGTCCTTCAGCTCCTGCCGCTGCCGCCCCAGCCCCTCGATCTCCAGCTCGACCACGTCGCCGGACCTCAGGAAAGGCTTCGGCTCCGGCTGACCGAGCGCCACCCCCGCCGGGGTGCCGGTGTTGATGACGTCGCCGGGGTAGAGGGTCATGAACTGGCTGACGTAGCGCACGACTTCCGCGACCGGGAAGATCTGCTCGGCGGTCGTGCCGTCCTGCTTCAGCTCCCCGTTGACCCACAGCCTCAGGGAGAGGTTCTGCGGGTCGGGCACCTCGTCGGCCGTGACGAGCCACGGCCCGAGCGGGTTGAAGGTCTCGCAGTTCTTGCCCTTGTCCCAGGTGCCGCCCCGCTCGATCTGGAACTCGCGCTCGGACACGTCGTGCGCCACCGCGTACCCGGCCACGTGGGCGAGCGCCTCCTCGTGCGACTCCAGGTAGCGGGCCGTACGGCCGATGACGACCGCCAGCTCCACCTCCCAGTCGGTCTTGGTGGAACCGCGCGGCACGAGCACGGTGTCGTCGGGCCCGACCACCGTGTCGGCCGCCTTGAAGAAGATCACCGGCTCGGCGGGCGGCTCGGCGCCGGTCTCCCGGGCGTGGTCGTGGTAGTTCAGCCCGATGCACACGACCTTGCCGATCCGGGCGAGCGGCGGCCCGATCCGCAGCCCGGTCGCGTCCAGCGCCGGCAGCTCCCCGGCCTCGGCGGCGGCCCGGATCCGGCCGAGCGCCGCGTCGTCGGCGAGCAGCGCCCCATCGATGTCCGAGACGATTCCAGAGAGGTCACGCAGGGTGCCCTCGGCGTCCAGCAGCGCGGGCCGCTCCGCCCCGGCCGTACCGACTCGCAGCAGCTTCATGTTCCCCATCTCCCTCGATCGCGGGCAGCCCGGCCGAGCGACGCGGCCCGGATGCGGCGGACGCGGCCGTCGGAGGACTGGTCGATCCTCCAAGGTCGCAGTCCAGTCCGCAATACCCCGTTCACGTACTGGACCGTAGCCGGGCCCGTGGCTTGGACGGCACGCACCGGCCCGTGACCGACGTGCACTCCCGTGCGGGCGATGAGTGATGAGCGATCAACGGTAGAGCACCGCCCGCTCGACCGCGCTCCATGTCGTGCTGGTCACCACGTACAGCGCGGCGGCCAGCGGCACCACAGCCACGGTGACGAGCGTGAAGTAGGACATGAACGGCATGGCCCTGCCGACAGCGCCGAGCCCGGGAGCCTGCTCCCCGCCACCGACGGCGACCGCGCCGCCGGCGGCCATGGTCCGCTTCGTCCGGAGGAAGTTGAAGGTGGCGACGACGGCCACGACCGCGAACAGTCCGACGTACACGAGCCCGGACGCCCCGAAGACCTGGCCGTCCGCCAGGACGTCCGCCCACCGCCCGCCGAGCGGGGCGGCGAGCAGCCGGTGGCCGAGCAGCCCGTTGCCGTCACCGCCGATCGTCGTGCTCGAGAACAGGTGGTAGAGCAGGAAGAAGGCGGGCAGCTGGAGCAGGCTGGGCAGGCAGCCCGACAACGGCGACACCTTCTCCTCGGCGTGCAGTTCGAGCACCGCCTTCTGCAGCCTCTCGGGATCCTTCCGGTACTTCTCCCGCAGCTCGGCGACCCTCGGCTGGAGCGCGGCCCGGGCCCGCTGTCCGCGCGCGGCGGCCCGGGAGAGGGGATGGACGAGGAGTCGTACGAGCGCGGTGAACAGGACGATCGCGGCGGCTGCCGCGGAGGCGTGGAAGAGCGGCTGGAGCAGGTCGGCGAGTCGCTCGACCAGGTTGGCGAAAGCCGACAGCAGTGCGGACATGGGTGAGCCCTCCGGGGTCTCGTCGTGCCGGGGTGATGACGTGGCGGCATGACGACCGGACCCGCACAGGGCTTGAAGGCACGGGGCCTTGAAGGAATGGAAGAGGTGCGCCCTACGCGACGACGGTCGTCGGGAGGGCGTGTCCGGGCGCTCGGGGCCGTCGCCGGCCCGCGGCGTCGGGATCGCGCTGCGGCAGGAAGGCCGTACGGCGGGCCCGGTCGCGGATGGCCGTGCGCACGCGGGTGGGCGGCATGACGGGCACGGAGCGCGCCGCGAGCAGGGCGCAGGCGACGAGCGCCGCCCCGGCCGCGACGGTCGCGGAGAGGCTGCCGGTGTCGAGCAGCGAGAGCTGGAGGACGAGGAGGACCAGGAGAAGCAGGAACAGCAGCACGGGAGCGAGTCGCGCACCGGCCCGGTGACGGATCACGGTCGACTCCCCTCCTCACGCAGGGGCTTTCGCCGCCCCGCTGTCCGCCTGTCTCGCTGTCTCGTTCCAGCCGTTGTACGTACCAGGCCGTTATGGCCGTTGTACGTACCAGGCCGTTATGGCCGTTGTGCGTACCAGGCCGTTATGCAGGATCGATCTCGAGCGGCTGCAGGAGCCGCTTCGGCCGCAGCAACGCGCGGCTGACCGGGTCCGCCGGGTCGGGGTCGAGTCCGGGTCCCGGCACCATGAGGACGTCCCGGACGGGCACGATGGTTCCGCAGGCGGGGCATTCGCCGTACGGCCCGAGTTCGGTGCCGCAGTCCGCGTGCCGGAAGCAGCGCAGCTGCTCTTCCCCGAAGTGCTCGCGCCCCCACAGGCCGAGCGCGCGCAGGGTGGGCCACAGGGCGATCCCGCGCTCCGTCACGACGTACTCGTCCCGGGGCGGCGACTCCTGGTACCGCCGCTTCTCGAGGATGCCCTCGGAGGTCAGCGTCTGGAGCCGGGCGGCGAGGACGGCTCGGGGGGCGCCGAGGTGGACCAGGAAGTCGTTGTAGCGCCGGACGCCGTAGAGCGCGTCCCGGACGACGAGCAGCGTCCAGCGCTCCCCGACGATCTCCAGCGCGCGGGCGATCGAGCACTCCTGCGTCGCGTAGTCCTTGCCCAGTGCCATGCGATCCACTGTAGCCACTTTTCGACAGATGGGTTCATTCACCGAACCGAGGATGCTACGGTGCAGGAGAGACCTAGTTCAATGACCGAACCGTCCCGGGAGCGTCGCCCGAACCGCCGGCCGGACCGCCGGCCGGACCGGAGACCGGGCGCGCAGCCATCTCCCCGCCCACAGCCCCGGAAGGACAAGGCAATGACCGGGCTCGACTCCCCCACCACGGCACACGCCACGACACGCACCGCGGCGGGACCCCGGGAAGGCCGCCGGGACTCGCCTCCCCGCCCCCGGGCCACCCTCGCCGTGACCAGCGCCGCGACCGCCGTGGCCCTGATGACCTACACGGCGCCGATGGTCACGCTCCCCGACACCGCGGCCGCCCTGCACACCTCCCTCTCGTCCCAGGCCTGGCTGCTCAACGGCACCCCGCTGGGCCTGGCGGCTCTTCTGCTGGTGGCCGGCAGCCTGGCCGACGACCACGGCCGCCGCCGCGTCTTCCTCGCGGGCACGCTGGCGCTGGGCCTGACGACCGCCCTGGGCGCGTTCTCGACGTCGACCTGGCAGTTCACGCTGGCCCGCATCGCCCAGGGCGCGGCGAGCGCCGCCCTGCTGGCCAGCAGCCTGGGCCTCGTCGTCCACGCCTTCCCGACCCCGCGCGGCCGGCTCCACGCGACCGGCGTCTGGGGGGCCTTCGTGAGCGGCGGCATCGCGGTCGGCCCGCTGGTCGCGGGCGCCCTGCCGAACTGGCGGATCGGCTACGGCATCCTGGGCGCGGCGGCGCTGGTGGTGACGGCGCTCGGCGCCCGCGCCCTGTCGGAGTCACGTGCTCCGAGGGACGGCCGGCCGGACGTACCCGGAGCCCTGGCCTTCGGCCTGGCCCTGGTCGCGCTGGTGGCGGCCCTGACTCTGGGCCGGGACGGCTGGCTCCGGCCCTCGGTGGGAGTTCTGCTCGCGGCGGCGGTGCTGCTGGTGGGGGTGTTCGTGGCGGTGGAGCGCCGAACGGCCGCCCCGATGATCGACCTGTCCCTGCTGCGCCACCCGCCCTTCCTGGCGTCCTCGGCGGGCGGCCTGTTCACGGGCCTGGCGGTGATCGGCCTGTTCAGCTTCCTGCCGGCCCTGTTGCAGCAGACGCTCGGCCTCTCCCCCATGGCCACCGCCTGGCTGTTGCTGCTGTGGTCCGGCCTGAGCTTCGCCGTCGCGCTCCTGGCGAGGCATCTGGCGGGACGGCTGTCCCCCCGCCTGCAACTGGCCCTCGGCTTCGTCCTGCACGCGGCCGGCGTCCTGACGATGCTGGGCGCGATCGGCTCCGGTTCCTGGGCGCGCCTGCTCCCCGGGCTGCTGGTGGGCGGCGTGGGCAGCGGCCTGCTGAACGCGGCACTGCCGCTGGTCGCGGTGGACTCCGTACCGGCGCAGAGGGTGGCGATGGGCTCCGGCGCCCAGCAGACCTTCCGCTACATCGGCTCCTGCGCGGGCGTCGCCCTGACGATCGCGATCGCCACGTCGGCGGGCAGCCCGGCGCACGGCGCGAACACAGCGATCCTGGTGTCGGCGGGACTGGCCGTGGTGGGCGCGCTGACGGTGGTGGGGGCACGGGGACGACGCTGAGGAGAGCACGGGACGGGGCTGTGAAGTCCGGAGTGCGCACACTGCGCGGTCCTGGCCAGCAGGTACCTCTCTTTTGTCACTGCCCGGCAGTACCGTGTCCCCCATGCGCCCCGACACGCCGCCCGCCGACACCGTCGACCACGCCGCCGAAGCGGCCCGCCTGGAGCGGACCGCCCGCCTGTACCCCGAGGACGCCGAGGCCCTGCTGCTCCGGGCCGCGGCGCACCTGGAACTGTCCGGCGACCGCCCCGCCGCGACGGCCCTGTACGACCGTCTGCTCTCCTCCGGCGACGGCCTGGAGAACCCCCACCTGGTCCGCGCCCTGAAGGCCTCCAACCTGTGGGAGTACGACCACGAGGCGGAGGCGAGGGCGATCATCGAGGGCATCCGCACGGCCGCGCCCGGGGACCCCGCCCCCTGGGTCATCGTCGCCGAGTCCCTGGAGTCCCACGACGAACTGGAGGCGGCGCACAAGACGTTCACGGAGGGGGTGGAACTGCTGCTGGCGGACGTCCCGGAACCCCCGTACGCCACCCACCCCCTCCTCTTCGGCCGCCACCGCGTCCGCAGAATGCTGGGCGCGGTGGCGGCCGAAGAGGAGGG
>NZ_MUBM01000582.1:0-251 GCF_002154505.1 Streptomyces carpinensis
CGGGCACGCGGCGACCTTCACCGGCGCGTCCCGCTGGGAGTTGTCCCGGCAGGGGCTGGCGGAGGCGATCCGCAGCGCTCTCGCGGAGGCCGACTGCGCGCCGGAGGAGGTCGACGTCGTCTTCGCGGACGCGCTCGGCGTCCCCGAGGCGGACCGGGCGGAGGCCCTGGCCATCGCCGACGCGCTGGGCGCCCACGGCCGGCGGGTGCCGGTGACGGCGCCCAAGACGGGCACGGGCCGGGCGTACTGCG
>NZ_MUBM01000582.1:317-985 GCF_002154505.1 Streptomyces carpinensis
CGGCGCTGGTCCTCAGCCGGGGGCTCATGGGCTCGAACTCGGCGCTGGTGCTGCGGCACGGCGAACGAGCCTGAAAAACCCACTGCCCCGCAGCGGGCACCGGGAGAGACCGGGAGCCGCCCGAACCGATCGGGGCGACCGGGAGCAACAAGGAGGAACCGCATGAGTGACCGAATCACCGTGGAAGAACTGTCCGAACTCATGAAGAAGGCGGCCGGCATCACCGTCAGCCCGCAGGAGCTGGCGGACCGGCCCGACACGGGCTTCGACGAGCTCGGCATCGACTCGCTCGGGCTGCTCGGCATCGTGGGCGAACTGGAGACCCGGCACGGCCTGCCGATGCCGCCCGACGCGGAGCGCTGCAAGACGCCCCGGAAGTTCCTCGACCTCGTCAACAGCACCCTTATGGCAGGAGCCTGAGATGGCCGGACACACCGAGAACGAGATCACCATCGCCGCGCCCGTGGACCTGGTCTGGGACATGACCAACGACGTGGAGAAGTGGCCGCAGCTGTTCAGCGAGTACGCCTCCGCCGAGGTCCTGTCCCAGGAAGGCGACAAGTGCACCTTCCGGCTGACCATGCACCCCGACGAGAACGGCACGGTCTGGAGCTGGGTCTCCGAGCGTGAGCCGGACCGGTCCAGGCTGACCGTCGACGCCCGGCGGG
>NZ_MUBM01000583.1:0-155 GCF_002154505.1 Streptomyces carpinensis
TCACTGTGCAACTTGGCGTCGGCCACCGCGTCGACCAGGTGCGGCGGCAGCACCATCCAGCCCAGCCGCAGGGCGGGACCGAGGGTCTTCGAGGCGGTGCCCAGATACACGACCTGAGCCGGCGCCATGCCCTGGAGGGCGCCCACGGGCTGGCG
>NZ_MUBM01000583.1:189-805 GCF_002154505.1 Streptomyces carpinensis
CGGTCGTCGATCCGTACCGGCACCACGCTCCCGCCGTTGCGCCGCACCACCTCGCGGTGGAAGGGCAGCCCCGGGTCCTCCATGGCGACCGTGCCGCCGTCCAGCACGCGGGTCAGGAGGGCGAGCCCCTGCACGTACCCGGACGTGATCACGATCCGCTCCGGCGGCGCGATCACCCCGCGCGCCCGTCCCAGGTAGCCCGACAGCGCGGTACGCAGCTCGCTCCGGCCTCGCGGATCGCCGTAGTCGTACGCCAGAGAGGGTGCCGTCGCGATGGCACGGCGCAGCGCCCGCAGCCAGGCCGCCGCCGGGAACGCCCCGACGTCCGGGCTGCCGGGCCGCAGATCGAAACGGGGCGCCCGCGCGCGTGTCGCCGCTCCGGGCGCCTCCGTGTCGACGGTGGGCAGCGCGGCGACCTGGGTGCCCGAGCCCTGTCGCGCGGTCAGGTACCCCTCGGCGACCAACTGGTCGTACGCCGCCTTCGCGGTGCCCCGCGAGATCCCGAGCTCCGATGCCAGCCGCCGGGCCGGGCTCGAGCGGGCCCTCAGGGACGCCGTGCGGGACGGGCGGCTGGCGCCCGGGACCCGGCTGCCGGCGACCCGGCGGCTGGCATCGG
>NZ_MUBM01000584.1 GCF_002154505.1 Streptomyces carpinensis
GACCGCTCCTGCAAGGTGCTGCTGGACTTCGGGGACTGACCCCCCGGCCGGCGCTACAGCGGGCGCCCGACGAGGGAGTCGAGGATGTCGCGCGCGGCGGCCAGGTCGTCGATCGCCGCGGTGATCCGCGCCCGCTCCTGCGCCAGTCCGTCGAGGAGTTCGGGGCACCGGCCGGCCAGGACGACGTCCGGGTCGTCGGCGCAGGGCACGATCTCGGCGATCACGGACGTACCGAGGCCCGCGGACAGCAGGACCTGGACCCGCCGCACGGTCGTGACGTCCCGTTCCTCGTACTCGCGGTATCCGCTCGGCCGCCGCGCGGGGGTGAGCAGGCCCTGTTCCTCGTAGTAGCGCAGGGCGCGTGGGCTGACGCCGGTGCGCCGCGAGAGCTCCCCGATCCTCATGGGCCCGAGTCCAACAGGGACTTGACTCTCACGTCAACGTGAATGTCTAGCGTCCTGCCATGACGAACCCGACGCATCCCACGCCCGTCTCCGTCCTCGGCCNNGCGGGGCCGGGCCCTGGTCAACCTCACCAGCGGGGAGCCCGCACGGGCCCGGGCACTGGCCCGGTGGGCCGGCCGACACGGCATCCGGTACCTGGACGGAGCGGTCCTCAGCCCGACCCCGGCGATCGGCACGCCGTCGGCCGCGGTGCTCTACAGCGGGGCCGCCGGGGTCCACGAGGCGGTGCGCGAGACCTTGGCCGCGCTCGGCGGCAGCGGTACGTACCTCGGGGAGGATCCGGGGCTGACCGCGGCCTTCGAGGTCGCGTTGCTCGATCTGTTCGCCACGTCCGTGCACGGCCTGGCGCACGCCTTCGCCCTCGCCTCGGCCGAGGGCATCGCGCCCGG
>NZ_MUBM01000585.1 GCF_002154505.1 Streptomyces carpinensis
GTGCCACGGCCGCGGATGTGGACCGGCTCTGGCAGGCGTTCCTTCGAAGATTCGATCTTGAACACACCTTCAGGCTGATCAAGCAGACGCTCGGCTGGACCCGTCCGAAGCTCCGCACCCCCGAGGCGGCGGACCGCTGGACCTGGCTGGTCATCGTCGCTCACACCCAACTCCGCCTCGCCCGGCCACTGGCCGAGGACCTCCGCAGGCCCTGGGAACAGTCCGCCCGGCCCGGCCGCCTCACCCCCGCCCGCGTCCGCCGGGGATTCCGCGGCCTCCACGGGAAGACGCCTCAGCCAGCCTGCGCACCGAAATCCAGTACGGCAGGCCCCGGTCGGCCGGCGGGCTCGAAGAACAGGCGCCGAGCCCGCGAGCACCCCGTCGGAAAACAAAACAAAACGGACACTGCGAAGCCCGCCTCAAAGCGGCAGGCAGCATAAACGCCAAGCTCAGGGGTGAGCGAACAACGCCTGCGCCGCATGGCCGCTAACTATGCGTGCACTGACGGGGGGTTCATCGACGCGCTGGCGGCAATGGTCACCGACCGACCGGAGGGCTGGTGGGAGGAGTATCGAGGACTGCTGCCCACGCCGTTCCTGGACATCGCTGAGCTTGAACACCACGCCACGTTCCGGCGAGATGTGGAGTTTCTCTTCATCCCCGGCCTACTTCAGACACCCGAGTACGCCCGCGCCGCCTTCTCTTCCAGAGTCCCCGAACTTCCCGAGGAGGAACTGGAGCTGCGCGTGCGGCATCGTATGCAGCGCAAGGCGATCCTGACGGGACCTGATCCCACTCCATACGAGGCGGTTGTTCACGAGGCGGCACTACGCATCAGAGTCAGCGACCGCGCCACGTCACGAGCCCAACTCTTCCGCGTTCTCGAGCTCTCTGAGGCAGACCATGTCACCGTGCGGGCCATCCCACTCGACTTGGACGGCTTCGGTGGAGCATGGAGCCCGATGATGCTGGCGGGTGGTGCCGTACCCAAGCTGGACACGGCCGTCCGCGACGCGCCTCACGGCACTGGCTTCATCGATTCAGAGGCACAACTCGGCGTCTTCCGAACACTTTTTCGTAGAGTGCAAGCGGTGTCGCTCGACCCGATCCGTTCGCGTGAATTCATCCACAGACTGGCCAAGGAGCTGTGAGACCCACCGTGATCATTACCGACAACTGGCGGAAGTCCTCCCACTCCGGTGGCGGCGACGGCAACAACTGCGTAGAGATCGCCAACTCCCCCACCCGCATAGCCATCCGCGACTCAAAAGCCCCGGCTCGGGCCGCCCTCACCTTCCCGGCCGACGCCTTCAGCACCTTCCTCGAAGCCCTCAAGGAGGAGGGATCTCCGTGGTAAGGCAGGCCGCGCCGCCTACGCATGTCCCAGTCGGCGCAGCAACTGCCATCACTGGTCGGATTCTTCGGCACCCGTGATGCGCAGGTACCCCGGGCCGAGTCCGTACTC
>NZ_MUBM01000586.1:0-339 GCF_002154505.1 Streptomyces carpinensis
GTGGCCGGGCAGCGCCCGGCCGGGGACGGGGGAGTAGACGATCCGGTCGCCCGGGTCGAACCCGCCGAATCGCCCGGGGCCGGGGTTGAGCCGTTCCTTGAGCGCCGCGTTGAGCGCGCGGGTGCCCGCCGCACCGCCGTGCCCGGGGGTGATCACCACGGTCTGCTCGGCCGGGACGCCGATCGCCCGGGGCACCGAGTCGGCGACGAGCTGCACGGTCCGGTGCACGGCCTCACCGGCGTCCCGCACCGGGACGATCACGACCTCCTTGCCGGGCGCCTCCACCTGGTTCAGCTCTCCGATGCCGATGCCGGAGACCAGCTCGCCCAGCGGCCCGGG
>NZ_MUBM01000586.1:345-1036 GCF_002154505.1 Streptomyces carpinensis
CCGGGTCCCCGGCCAGCACCAGCCGCGCCCCGTCCGGCAGCGACTCCACGAGCAGCGCCGCCGTCTCCACGTCGAGCTGCGGGGCGTCGAGTACCACGAGCAGGTCCAGGTCGAGCGCGCCGTCGGCGTCCCGTCCAGGCCCCTCGGCGCCGGACAGCAGCCCGGCCACGGTGACGACGCCCTGGGCGTCCGTCTGCGCGGGACCAGCCTCTCGTGCGGGCTGCCCGTCGCCCTCCCCGGGCCCGCCCGCCTGCGCGGGGCCTCCTGCCTGCCCGGACGGCTGCCGAAGCAGCTGGGCGAAGTCGTCCCGGCCGAGCGGGCTGTGGGTGGCGGCCCAGGCGCGCAGCCCGAGACCGCGTGCCTCGTGCAGCAGCCGGGCCGGCTCGACGCGGGACGCCTCGCCGCCGGTGAGCAGCACCNNGAGCCCCGAGCGGAGGCGGCGGCCCGCTCCCAGCCTTCGGCGGGACCGTCCTGCTTCGGCACGGAGTTGACCAGCCGGGCCAGTCCGTCGGCGAGGCTCTCCTCGGCGAGCGCGTACCGCTCCAGGCCGACGAGGACCCGTACCGGGCGCTCCGCCTCGTCCTCGCCGCCGTCCCCACCGCCGTCCTGGGCGGCCGGGGTCCCCGGCTCGTCCAGGGCGTCCTGGAACGCCAGGGCGTCGCCCTCGGCGAGCGCGCCCTGCAGGGCCGCG
>NZ_MUBM01000587.1 GCF_002154505.1 Streptomyces carpinensis
ATCGTCAGTGAACTGGTCACCAACGCCATCCGGCACGCTCGAGGGCCCATCGCGCTGCGCCTCATCCACTCGGAAACCCTCATTTGCGAAGTCTCCGACGGCAGTCTCAGCGCCCCGCACCTACGCCATGCCAGGACCACCGACGAGGGAGGCCGTGGTCTCCTCCTGGTAGCTCAGCTCGCCTCCCGCTGGGGCACGCGCTACACCCGCGAGGGGAAGACCATCTGGGCGGAACAGCCTTTGCACCCCGCCGAGGCGCCGCTCCTGCACATGTACGAGGCTGTCGATCTCATCACCTGAGGTCAACGGGCGCTCGGCGAACCTTTGCGCGCTCATATTCACGCACCGGCACGGGAGCTTGCCAGGCGTCGGCATGGTGACCACCGGTGCCCGTTGACGTGGCCACAAGCTTTCAGGAGCGGTCTGCTTGGTGGGGAAAGGTCAGAACGATGCGCCCGCGCAGCCCGCCCTTGTCCAGCTGTCGGTGGGCTTGCGGAGCCTGATCGGCTGGAAAGGTACCGGCGACGCGAAGCGCGAGGGCGCCGGATTCGACCAGCTTGCGCAACCCGGTGATCGTCTGGCGATCGGTCGCGTGGTTGCGAACGTTGATCGGGTGCACGGTGATGCCGCGACCCGGGGTTCCGTTCCAGAAGCGCAGGACGGCGATCTGTCCGCCATCGCGGACGGTAGGGGTGATCGCGTCATGCAGCATGGCGGTGTCGACAAGCCCGTCGACACCGCCGGGTGCAAGGTCGAGGACGCGCTGGGTGACAACCTCGTCGCGATCGATGAACTCGTGCGCGCCGAAACCACGGACGGCGGATTCGTCCTGGCGGGATGCGACAGCGATGACACGCAGGCCGTCAGCGCAGGCGAGCTGGACGGCGTAGCCGCCGACGGCTCCGGCTGCTCCGGTCACCAGGAGGGTGGCCCCGGCCGGGAGGTCGCGGGCGTCGAGCGCCACGCGGGCGGTCAGGGCGTTCATGAGGAACGAGGCCGCTTCCTCCCAGGTCGCGTGGCGCGGCTTAGGGGTGACGGAGGCGGTCGGCAGGACGACGTATTCGCTGTAGCCGCCGTGCCGGCCACGGTTGTCCACGATGCCGACGACTTCGTCCCCGACAGCCAGGGGGGCGGTCAGGTCCGGGCCGGTTGCGTCGATGGTGCCGGCCACGTCCATACCCGGAATGAAGGGCGGTTCGAGGCCCTGGTACCAGTCGGCCAAAGAACCGTCGCGGAGCATGGCATCGGCCGGGTTGACGCCGGCGGCCCGTACCTTGACGCGCACTTCGCCAGGGCCGGGAGTGGGCAGATCGAGTTCGACGGGGTGCAGTACGTCCGGGCCGCCGTAGGTGGTGAGGCCGATCGCTTTCATGGATCTTCTCCCGTGTGGGCGTTGCTGGTGGGGCTGGGGTGATGACGGTCGACCCGGAAGGCCGCAGGGCAGAGAGGGACGCGTTCGGGACGTCTCAGACAGCTGGAACGAGCCTGAGCGTCGTGTCCCGTGCAGCCACCATCGAGTCCACGTAACTAGCTCCGTAGTGGCCGTACTTGCTGCGATATGCGACGTCGATGGCGTCGTTGACGGCGGTTTCGCTGACCGGGACGAAGGTTACGTCCTTGTCGACGCCGCCGGAGCGGATGCGGCCCCTGCTGCTGGCCCGGGCTGCTCGGTACCAGGAGCCGGCGCTGCCACGGTAGGAGCGGACATACAGGTCGTCGCCGTCCCGCACGACCCAGATCGGGACTGGCTTGCGTGCCGTTCCGTCGCTGCGCAGCGGCGCCATCTCGAGCTCGTCTGCCTGTCCGATACGGGCCAGTTCATTCTTCGTCCAGTGCGTCATCGGGTGTTTCCTGCCTGAGGTGGAGGAGGATCGTCAGGGCCTGAGCATTGACGGGAGCTCACGCCCCGAGGGGGGTCGGCGTGGGATCAGGGCGTGAGCAGAGCCTTGATGGCACGGCGCTCGTCCATCGCCTTGTAGCCCTCGGCGACCTGTTCCAGGGGGAGGGTGAGATCGAAGACCTTGCCGGGATTGATGCGGCCGGTGAGGACGCGGTCGATGAGGTCGGGCAGGTAGGCACGCACCGGGGCGGGCCCGCCGCGCAGTCCGACGTGGGAGAAGAACAGCTCCTGGCCGTCGATGGCGACGTCGTGCGGGACGCCGACGAAGCCGACATTGCCGCCGGGGCGGGTGGCCTTCAGAGCCTGCTGCATGGACTGCGCCGTGCCCACGCACTCCAGCACACTGTCGGCACCGACGCCGCCCGTCAGCTCCCGCACCTGGGCGACGCCCTCCTCGCCGCGCTCGGTGACGATGTCGGTGGCACCGAACTCCAGGGCGAGCTTCTGCCGGTTTTCGTGTCGGCTCATGGCGATGATGCGCGCGGCACCTAGTTCCTTGGTGGCGATGACACCGCACAGGCCGACCGCGCCGTCACCGACGACCACGGCGGTGGAGCCGGGCCCGACCTCCGCGGCCTTGGCGGCGTACCAGCCGGTGCCCATGACGTCGGACAGGGTGAGCAGGCTCGGCAGGAGTTGCTCGCCGGGGAGCTCGGCGGTGGAGACGAGGGTGCCCTCGGCGTTGGGGATGCGGACATACTCGGCCTGGCAGGTACTCATGACCTCGCGGTGGACACAGCTGGACTGGTAGCCCGCCAGGCAGTTCGGGCAGGTGTTGTCGGAGGTGGCGAAGGAGCCGACAACGAACTGGCCGGGCCGGACGGAGGTGACCTCGCTGCCGACCTCCTCGACGACGCCGACGTACTCATGGCCCATCGGGTGAGAGTCGGCGACAGGGTCCAGTCCGCGGTAGGCCCACAGGTCGGAACCGCACACGCAGGTGGCAACGGTGCGGATGATCGCGTCGGTCGGCTTGATGATCTTCGGCTCGGGGACGTCCTCCACCCGGATGTCACCGGGGGCATGGATCATGGTTGCTCGCATGAGTCTTTCCTGCCTGGTTCTTCCTGCTTCTTGATGTGGGGCTGCTGCGAGGGCATCACAGGGCGGAGAGGGTGCCGCTGGCGGTCGTCAGTGGCGGTCGCTGGTGCGGATTGAGGGGGATCATGAACGGGTTTGGGCGGTGAGAGGGTTCCATCTCAGGGGAAGCACATCCAGGGACGAAACTGTCCTACCCAGCCGACCGGCGATCGCCGTCAGGCTGGTCGGCATGACCATCCATGCGGGCCAACGCCGGCTGAATTCCAAACCTGTCGGGCGAGTGGGTCGATTTCCTTCGCTGGTCTGAGCGGGGGCTGATTATTGCAAGCATGGTGGGGGGCGTAAATCCAATATGGAATTCACGAATGGAATGCGGGGCTGCCAATAGCAGAGTGTCACGATCGGTGTCGCTCAACCAGGGACGAATCTTTCCTACCCTCGGTACCCGTATGCCGTGCAATCCTTCAGAGGTACGACTCGAGCAGTCACTTTCAAGGAGCATTGCCCCGATGTCTTCCATCCCCCGTCCCACGGTCGCCGTCGCATTCCACTCCGGCTACGGCCACACTGCCGTCATGGCAGAGGCTGTGGCGCGCGGTGCCGCCGATGCCGGTGCCGAGGTGCTGACCATCGCAGTGGACACCGTCACCGACGAGCAGTGGGCGCAACTGGACGCCGCCGACGCGATCATCTTCGGAGCCCCCACGTACATGGGCACTGCCTCCGCCGCCTTCCATGCGTTCGCCGAGCAGAGCAGCAAGCGGTGGTACACGCAGGCCTGGGCCGGAAAGATCGCCGCGGGCTTCACCAACTCGGGTGCAAAGAACGGTGACAAGTCCTCCACGCTGGGCTACTTCTTCACCATGGCCGCTCAGCACGGCATGCACTGGATCAGCCTCGGCCTGCAACCGGGCTGGGCGTCGACCACAGGCCAGGAGGACGACCTCAACCGCCTCGGCTACTTCGTCGGTGCCGGCGCCCAGACTCCTGTCGACGCCGGGCCCGACGCCGTTCACAAGTCCGATATCGCTACTGCGGAGAGCCTCGGCGCCCGCGTCGCGCGTGAGACGGCGTTCTTCCTCGCCGGCCGAGCTGCCCTCGCGGTCTGACACCCGAACCGCCGTCCCCCGACCGACCACCATTTCTTCGATGAGTACCCCATGCCCGCAATCGACAACATCGCTGTAGTCCGCAGCATGTAGAGCGTGGGCCGGGATTTCTTCGGCCCGCTCCACGAACGGTTCGAATCCCTCCAAGCGGTGGGCGAGGAGTACTTCGCGGACGACAACGGCCGCGTCTTCGCCCTGGGCCACTACCGCGGCGTGACCAAGAAGGGGGACAGCGCGGACGTCAGGTTCATCCATATCTGGACCGTTCGCGACGGCAAGCTCGTGAAGCTGCAGCAGGCCGCCGACAGCCTGGTCCTGGATCAGATTCTGAACGGCTGATCCCGCGGCTCCTGTTCTGCCAGGGCGAGGCGTGGGGACGACCCGCTCCAGCCGGTCGCGCAGGTCGTATCCGGCGATGACGGGGTTGTTATGTCGATCTACCGGCTGATGGCGAAGTGTTCGAGGTGGGTCTCGGCACGGGCTGTGATCTGACGGCGCGCAGCCGGTCAGCCCGCCAGCGCGTCGATGAGCGCCTTCGTGACGTTGTCGGTGGAGGCGGTGCCGCCGACGTCGCGGGTGAGGATGCCGGCGCCCGTGGTCTTCTCGATGGCCTTATACAGGCGGGCGGCCTGTTCCGGCAGGCCGAAGTGCTCCAGCATGAGAGCGGCGCTGCCGACAGCGCCGATGGGGTTCGCCAGGCCCTGCCCGGCGATGTCCGGGGCGGAGCCGTGGACGGGTTCGAACATGCTGGGGAAGCGGCGCTCGGGATTGAGGTTGGCGCTGGCAGCGAGGCCGAGGCTGCCGGCCAGGGCACTGCCGAGGTCGGAGAGGATGTCTGCGTTGAGGTTGGAGGCGACGACTACCGACAGGTCCTCGGGGTGGAGGACGAATTTGGCGGACATGGCATCGACCAGGACGCTCTCGGTCTCCACGTCGGGGTAGTCGTCGGCGACACGGTGGAAGACGTCGTCCCACAGGACCATGCCGTACTGCTGAGCGTTGCTCTTGGTGACGGAGGAGACCTTGCGGCGGGAGCGGGTGCGGGCCAGGTCGAAGGCGAAGCGCATGATGCGTTCACACCCGACCTCGGTGAACAAGGCGGACTGGATAGCCACTTCACCGCCCCTCCCGCGTCCGGCCAGGTTGCGGCCGCCGAGGCCGGCGTATTCGCCTTCGCTGTTCTCGCGAACGACGACCCAGTCCAGTTCGGTGGTGTCGGCCTTGCGCAGGGGGCTGGTGATGCCGGGAAGGAAGTGGACGGGGCGAACGTTGGCCCACTGGTCGAAGCTCTGGCAGATCTTCAGGCGCAGGCCCCACAGGCTGATGTGGTCGGGGACTGTGGGCCAGCCGACGGCGCCGAAGTAGATGGCGTCGAACTCCTTCAACTGGACCAAGCCGTCCTCGTCGATCATTCGGCCCGTGCGCTGGTAGTAGTCGCAGCCCCAGGGGAACTCCTGCCAGTCGAAGCCGAAGGCTCCGCCCGAGTCGGCGGCCAGTGCATCCAGCACGGCTCGGCCCGCGGCGACGACTTCCCTGCCGACTCCGTCGGCAGGGATGGCCGCGATACGGAAGGTGCGGTTATCGGTCACGGGAAGCCTCCGGCTGACGGGTAACTGCCCCTGCTCCCCATAGGTCTGGGACGCAAGGATCCGGTTCCTGGAGTCAACAAGGCGGTGCCGGGAGACGTCCAAGACATGCTTCCGATGCGACCCATAGGAATCATTGATCGGTACGCTCCCCGAGCGGTGAGCCGCCGCCTCTCACGCCGGCTCTGCATCGGTATGGTGCCGGGCCAGCGTGCGCGTCAGGTCCAAGAACGCGCGGGCGCCAGGCGTCAGGTGCGTGGGCAGGCTGATCATCGCGACGTGCAGATGCGCGGTGGGTTCGAGTGGCGCGACCACCAAACCGCACCGGCGCGCCAGACGCGTCCACGCGGCGGGCAGGACCGCCATGCCCAGACCGCCGAGGACCAGCGGGAGGATGGAGGTGCGGTGGTCGACGACGGCGACGATCTCCGTGCTCTGGCTGTGCGCGGTGATCTCGTCGACGATGCTGCGCATCAGGCTGCCGGGGCGGGAGGCAATCAGCCTCTGCCCTGCCAGCTGCGCGGGGTACAGTGCGGCTCCGTCCTCGAAGGCCGCGTCCGCCGGAGCCACGACGACGAACGGTTGCTCTTCCACGGCAAGGACGTCGATGCCCGGCGTGCTGACAGGCTTGGCTGAACCCAACTGAGGTTCCCCCGAGATGCGGGGAGAGGTGACAGAGGGTCAGATGGGTCTCGTGAGAGGAGACCAGAGGATGCCTGCGCCGAGGAAGTACCCGCTGGAGTTGCGTGAGCGTGCGGTACGGATGTACCGGACCGCCGAGCCGAAGCCCGTGATCCGCCGCATGGCCGAGGAACTCGGCGTGCACCACGAGGCCCTGCGCAACTGGATCCGCCAGGCCGAGGCCGACGCCGGCGAACGCGACGACATGCTCACCACCGCCGAGCGGGAGGAGCTGGCCGCCCTGCGCAAGGAGAATGCCCAGCTCAAGAGGGCGAACGAGGTCCTGCGGACGGCCTCGGCTTTTTTCGCGGCCCAGCTCGACCCGACCCGGCCCAGGTGACCGCGCTCGTCGACGAGCACCCGCACCTGGGGGTCGAGCCCGTACTCCGGGAACTGAACATCCCCTCCTCGACCTACTACCGCTGGCGCCAGGCCAAGAAGGAACCGTGTGAGCGGCGCCGCCAGGACGCCGAGCTGACCGGGAAGATCCGTCAGGTCCACGCCGACTCCGGCGGGACCTACGGCTCGCCCCGCGTGCACGCCGTCCTCAAGCGGGAGGGCATCCACGTCGGCCGCAAGCGCGTCGAACGGCTCATGCGCCAGGCCGGCCTCGCAGGGATCAGCCCCCGCCGGGGCAAGGGCTTCACCCGACGTGACCCGGACGCCGACCTTGCTCCTGACCTGGTCAGGCGCGACTTCACCGCGAACGGGCCGAACCGGCTGTGGGTCACCGACCTGACCGTGATCGCGACGCTGGAGGGCCCGCTGTGGCTGTCCGCGATCCGCGACGCGTTCTCCCGCCGGGTGGTGGCCTGGGAAACCTCCGCTCGTGCGGACGCGGACCTGGTCCTGACCTCGCTGGAGTACGCCCTGGCCAGCCGCGAGCCCGTCCCCGGCGAGCTCGTCCACCATGCCGACCACGGCTGTCAATACACGTCCGTGAAGCTCACAACACGCCTGGTCAGAGCCGGGATCCAAGCGTCCATGGGCTCGGTCGGCGACTCGTACGACAATGCCCTGGCGGAAAACCTGTGGATGCTGATCAAGACCGAGTGCATCCGCGGTCGGGTCTTCGCCACCAGGGCCGAAGCGAACCTCGCCCTCTTCGAGTACATCGACGGCTTCTACAACCCTCGCCGCATCCAGAAACGGCTCGGCTACCTCAGCCCCATCGAGTACGAGGAGAAGCACTACGCCAACCAGGCAACGACCGAACAAGTGAACCTGAAACCACGTCAACCCGCCCTGACCAGCTAGTGGCTCGTCACGCAGCCTTGGCCGGGTAATCGGTCCATGATCGGATCGGTGAGTCAGGCGCGAAGTTCGTCTTCGGTTCCGCGCGGGTGTTGTGCCAGCGGACGTAGGCGGCGATGGCGGCGTTCTGTTCGTCGTGGCTGCGGTGGTCAGTGCCGTTGAGTGCGAAGTAGCGCAGAGCCGCGAACTCGGCCTCGATCCAATTCAGCCAGGAGCCGTAGGTCGGCAGGAAGACCAACTCGATGTCGCTGTCGGCCGTCCAGGCGCGGACCTTGGCGTGCTTGTGCGGGGAGAAGTGGTCCAGCACCACATACAACTTCTGACCGGGCCAGCGGGCGCGCAGGGCCTTGAG
>NZ_MUBM01000588.1 GCF_002154505.1 Streptomyces carpinensis
GGCGCGTACGGGGCGGAGGAGACGGGGGTCGGACGGCTCACGCCTCCACCACCTCCGCCTGCACCTCGGCGCTCGCCCCGGCACTCACGCCGGCGCTCACATCGGCGCTCACATCGGCGCTCGCCTCGATGTTCTTCCCGGCGGGCGCCCGGACGACCTGGTACTCCGCGAGGTCCACCCGCCGCGTGGCGCGGCGGAACTCGGTCGTCGTACCGGGCCAGACGGTGGTGTTGCGGCCGTTGGCGTCCAGGTACCAGCTGGTGCAGCCACCGGTGTTCCACACGGTCCGCTTCATGCGCTCCTGCACCTTGCGGTTCCAGGCGTTCACGGCGCTCGGGCGGGCGTCGAGGGCGACCCGGCCACCGAGGACGTTCAACTGCCGCAGGTAGTCGGCCATGTAGTTCAGCTGGGACTCGATCATCAGGATCATCGAGGAGTTGCCGAGGCCGGTGTTGGGACCGATGATCGTCATCCAGTTCGGGAAGCCGGCCGCACTGGCGCCGCGCAGCGCGGCCATGCCGTCCTCCCAGGTCTCGGCGAGCGTACGGCCGTCCGCGCCGACGACCCGCTCGGCGATCGGCATGTCGGTGACGTGGAAGCCCGTACCGAAGATGATCGCGTCGACCTCGGCCTCGGTGCCGTCGGCGGCGACGACGGTCGAGCCGCGGATCTCACCGAGGCCGCTCGCCACCACGTCCACGTTGTCCTGCGCGAGCGCCGGATAGTAGGCGCTGGACAGCAGGATCCGCTTGCAGCCGATGCGGTAGTCCGGGGTGAGCTTGGCGCGCAGCGCCGGGTCCTTGATGGCACGGGCCATGTTGCGCTTGGCCAACTGCTCGACGAAGCCGAGTTCGTCGGGGTGCTTGGTGAACGCCTGGACCTGCAGCTCCCGGATGCCCCACAGCAGCCCGCGGCGCAGCTGGGTGGTGAGCGGCAGCGCCCGGTGCAGCGAGCGTTCCACCCCGCTGATGGCGCGGTCGACGCGGGGCATCACCCACGGCGGGGTGCGCTGGAAGAGGGTGAGGCGGGAGACCTCGGGCTGGATGGACGGCACGATCTGGATGGCGGACGCACCGGTGCCGACCATGGCGACCCGCTTGCCGGCGAGGTCGTAGTCGTGGTCCCAGCGGGCGGAGTGGAAGACCTTGCCGGGGAAGGATTCCAGGCCCGGGATGTCCGGGATCTTCGGGTCGGACAGCGGCCCGGTGGCGGAGACCACGACGTCGGCGGAGAGGTTCGCGCCGGTCGTCTCGATGTCCCAGCGCAGCAGCTCCGTGTTCCAGGTCATCCTCTTGACCTCGGAGTTGAAGCGGATGTGCGGGCGGAGCCGGAAGACGTCGGCGACGTGCTCCAGGTAGGCACGGATGTGCCGCTGCCCGGAGAAGGTGCGCGGCCACTCGGGGTTGGGGGCGAAGGAGAAGGAGTAGAGGTGGGAGGGCACGTCGCAGGCGCACCCCGGATAGCTGTTGTCGCGCCAGGTGCCGCCGACGCTGTCGGCCCGTTCGAGGACGACGAAGTCGGTGATCCCCTCCCGGCGCAGCCGCACGGCGGCGCCCAGCCCGCCGAATCCGGACCCGATCACCGCCACCCGTACGTGCTCGTGCTCCTGCTCGGCCATTGAGCGCCCCTCCATGACTCGGACTCGCGTGATCCGCGTGCCGCGACGCGTGTCCAGCTTCCAGCGACTCTGCCAGTGACCACTGGCGCAATGAGGAGCGTAGAGGAGCTCCGTACTGATGGGTAGGGGTCGCGCCGGGAAAGTTACCGGCGGTACAACATAGGCTTCCGCTGTGGCAGAAGACGCTGGACGACGCGACGGACGAGGCGGGAGCCCACGCGAGTACCGCATGGAGGAGCTGGCCCGGCTGGCCGGCATCACCGTGCGCACCCTGCGCTTCTACCGCGAGCGCAAGCTGATCCCGCCGCCCCGCCGCGAGGGCCGTATCGCCTGGTACGACGACCACCACCTGGCCCGGCTGCGCACCATCTCGGCCCTGCTGGAACGCGGCCACACCCTGAACGGCATCGCCGAACTGGCCGAGGCCTTCGACCACGGCCGCGACGTCGGCGAACTGCTGGGCCTGGGCGCCCCCACCGAGGAGACCCCGGTCCGCCTGACCCCGGAGGAACTCGCCGACCACTTCGCGGGCGAGGTCACCGCCGAGAACCTGGCCGCCGCCCTGGAACTCGGCTACCTCGGCACCGACGGCGACGAGATCGTCCACATCAGCCGCCGGCTGCTGGACGTCTCCGCCGCCCTGGTCCGCGAGGGCATCCCGCTCGCCGAGGTCCTCGCCGCCGCCCACCGCGTCCGCGAACACGCCGACGCCCTGGCCGAGTTGTTCACCGACCTGGTCACCCGCCACGCCCCCGAGGACGACATCCACCGTTTGCGCCCCCTGGCGAAGAGCGTGGTGGAGGCGGAACTGTCGATGGCCCTGGACCGGCGGTTGCGCAAGCAGCCCTGACGCCCAGCCTTCTAGAGGTCGTACACGACCGTCACCGGGGCGTGGTCCGACCACCGTTCGGCATGGGTGGCCGCCCGCTCCACGAAACCCTTGACGGCCTTGGCCGCGAGGCCGGGCGTGGCCACGTGGTAGTCGATGCGCCATCCCGAGTCGTTGTCGAAAGCGCGGCCCCGGTAGGACCACCAGCTGTACGGCCCCTCGGCGTCCGGGTGCAGGTCCCGTACGACGTCGACATAGCCGCCGGCCCCGGGGCTGAGGACTGTGGTCAGCCACTCCCGTTCCTCCGGCAGGAAGCCGGAGTTCTTGGTGTTGCCGCGCCAGTTCTTCAGGTCAGCCCGCTGGTGGGCGATGTTCCAGTCACCGCAGACGAGTACCTCGCGGCCGTCGGCGGCGGCGCGTTCGCGCACTTCCTTGAGGTGGGCGAGGAACTCGCCCATGAAGCGGATCTTCTCGTCCTGCCGTTCGGTGCCGACCTCGCCGGAGGGCAGGTACAGACTGGCCACCGTGACACCGGGCAGATCGACCTCGACGTACCGTCCGCTGGTGTCGAACTCGGCCGAACCGAAGCCCACCCGGACGCGGTCGGGCTCGCGCCGGCTGTAGATCGAGACGCCCGCGCGGCCCTTGGCGGCGGCGGGCGCGTGCACCACGTGCCAGCCATCGGGCGTGCGCACGTGCTCGGGCAGCTGGTGCGGCTCGGCGCGCACCTCCTGCAGGCACAGCACGTCGGCCCCGGTCCCCGCGAGCCACTCCACGAAGCCCTTCTTGGCGGCGGCACGCAGCCCGTTCACATTGGCGGAGGTCACAGTCAGCACCCGGGCACTTTACCGGCACACTGGACGGGGCCTCGTAAGAGACCGCCCGCGCACTCTCCTGTTACCGACTCCCCCTTGGGGGACTGCATTGATATACGGTGCCTAACATGATTTTCCGCCCTGTGCCCTTCGACCACCCGGACGCCGTCAAGCTGAACGACGAGGTCCAGGCCGAGTACCACGTGCGCTACGGCGACGGAGGCGACGCCACACTGCTGGAGCCGGACGACTTCCGGCCGCCGAACGGTGTGTACCTGATCGCCTACGACGAGGACGGCACCCCCGTCGCCACGGGTGGCTGGCGCAGCCAGGACAAGAACGCCGAGGGCAACGAGGACGGCGACGCCGAACTGAAGCGGATGTACGTGATCGAGTCCATGCGCGGCCGGGGCCTGGCCCGCCGCATGCTCGCCGAGCTGGAGGCCGACGCCCGTGCCGCCGGCCGTGTCCGGATGGTCCTGGAGACCGGCGACCAGCAGCCGGAGGCCATCGCGCTGTACGCCTCCAGCGGCTACGAGCCCTGCGCCAAGTTCGGCTACTACCGGGAGTACGAGTCGAGCATGTGCTTCGCCAAGCCGCTGTAGCCGGCGGACGGCCGACGGCGGCAGCGGCCCGGCCTCGCGGGCGCGGTCACGGATGCCAGGTGCTGAGCTTCGCGAGGGCCTCGGCGCGTTCCTCGATCACCTTCATACGGGCGCGCCGCTCGGCGTCGTGGTGATGCGCGCTCTGCGCGGTCGTCTGCCCGGGCCACTTCCGGTACAGCAGCCCGCACTCCTCGATGAACCATCCGGTGCTCACCGCGTTCAGTGCCATCAGCAGTCCCGTGTCCTCGGACGAGGGGAGAGCCATCCATCCCCCCAGCGCCGTCACGAGGTCGCGGCGGGCGCACAGTGTCGCCGGGTGGACCTGCGCCCGGTAGTCGTGCGTCCGCCACCGTTCGAGGACGGCGCCCCGTGCGATGGGGCCGGGCGGCGGGTCGCCCTCGAACCCGACGGTCGATCCGTCCGGAAGCAGGTCGAGCACTCGGGAGGTCGTCCACGCGATGCCGTCGTGGCCGGCCAGGGCCTCGATGTCGCGCAGCAGTGCGCCGGGCGTGAGCATGTCGTCCGCGTCCAGCACCTTGACGAAGTCGCCACGGGCACGGGCGAGCGCCATCGTGCGGGCCATGCCGGCGCGCCCCCGCCTTCCCTGCTGGAAGCTGATGCGCGGGTCGTCGGGGACGTGCGGCCGTACGTCGCCCGTCTCGCCGTCCTCCTGGACGACCCACTCCCAGTCCCAGCCGGGAGGCATCTCCTGCCGGGTGAGCGAGGCGTGGGCGTCGACGAGGTACCGGGCGCTCGGCCCGTGAACCGGTGTGATCACCGACACGATGTTCGTCAAACGACCGGTCACCACCTTTCCAGCTGGGTCACACACTTGACGGTGTAGCGGTCACCGGGCAGCACGACGTCCGCCACCTCCACGATCCGCCCGTTCGGATCGTGGAGGGTCTTCCGGACGTCCAGCACCGCCACACCCGGCACCAGACCGAGTTCCTCGGCCTCCTCCACCGTGGGCGGACGCGCGGTCACGACCTCCTCGACGCGCACGACCTCGATCCCCACCGTGAAGAGCTGGTGCATGGTCCCGCCGGGCCACGGCTCCTGGGTCTGGTCGAGCAGTTCGGGGTTCTTCTGCGCCACCTCGTACGGAATGTAGGACCGGGCGATGTTCAACGGCTCGCCCTCGTCGACACTGCGCGTGCGGTACGTCCGTTTGAGTACGGCGGCGCCCGGCTCGATGCCCAGCGCCACGGCGAGCTCCTGGGGCGCCTCGATCCGCTCGTACTCGGCGTGGAACGCCAGTTGCTCGGTGCCGAGGCCCGTGTCCCGCTCGGTGGCGCCCCTGCTGCCGCGCTCCCTCAGATCCGCGCGCGCCCGGTCCTTCTCCCACTGGTGGCGAAGATTGCTTCGCTCGGCTCGCCGGCGCTGCCCGCGTACGAAGTCGACCTTCTCGTACCGCTTCGCCATCTGAGGCCTCCTCGGTGCCCACAGTATTGGCTTCGCCGCCGTACGACACGTCAGAGCCCCGGTCGGTGATC
>NZ_MUBM01000589.1 GCF_002154505.1 Streptomyces carpinensis
GCCTTGTTCGACGACCGCCCCCGCAGCGCCGCCGAGCACCGCTCGGCCGCCGAGGCACACGCCGCCCAGGGCCACTGGAACCAGGCCGTCCAGGAACGCATGCGTGCCGTCGTCCGCTCCCTCGAGGAACGCGCCCTCCTCGACGTGCGCCCCGGCCGCACGGCCGACGAGGCCGCCGCCGAGGCCGGACGCACCCTGCCCGCGCACACCGACCGGCTGCGCGCCGCCGCGTGCGACTTCGACGACGTCACATACGGCGGACGCCGCGCGACCGAACAGTCGTACCACCGCATCGCCGACCTCGACCGCGACCTGCAACGCACCAAGCCCCAGCACACCGACAGCGACCTGAGCACGGCCCCCAGCACCCACCACGGGGCCGCCGGATGACCTCCCAGGCCACCACCACGGCGCCGCTCCCGTCCACCTCGGCCTCCCCCACCGCCCGCCAGGTGTGGACCCGCGGACGCGGCATCCTGCTCGCGCTCTTGCTCCTCCTCTCGGCGGCCGTCGCCCTGGCCATCCTCCGCTCCGGTGACCGGCACGGACATCTCGACCCGCGCTCCGCCGACCCCTACGGCAGCCGTGCGGTCGCCGCCCTCCTCGCCGACCACGGCGTGTCCACACGCGTGGTCACCACCCTCGACCAGGCACGCACCGCGGCCGGGCCCGACACCACCCTGCTCGTCGCCGTCCCCGACCTGCTGACCCAGAAGCAGCAGTCCCGGCTGCGCACGACGACCAGCGCCTCCGGCGGCCGCACCGTCCTCGTCGCTCCCGGCGACCCCTCCCTCGGCGGCCTCGCCCCCGGTGTCACCGCCGACCCCGCACCCGGCTTCGACACCACGCTCGCCCCCGACTGCTCCCTGGCCGCCGCCCGCCGCGCCGGCACCGCGGAGCTGGGCGACGGCCTCCGCTACACCACCACCGCCCGCGACGCCGACTCCTGCTACCCCAGCGACGGCCTGCCCACCCTGCTGCGCATCCCGGACACCGCCCAGGGCGGCGACACCGTCGTCCTCGGCGCGCCCGACATCCTCTACAACGACCGCCTCGACAAGCAGGGCAACGCCTCGCTCGCCCTACAGCTCCTCGGCTCCCGCCCCCATCTGGTCTGGTACCTCCCCTCACTGACCGACGACTCCACCCAGGACACCGGCGAGCACGACTTCTTCGACCTGCTGCCCTCCGGCTGGCTGTGGGGCACCCTGCAGCTCTTCATCGCCGCCGCCCTGGCCGCCCTGTGGCGAGCACGCCGATTCGGCCCCCTGGTGCCCGAAAGACTCCCCGTCGCGATCCGCGCCTCCGAAACCGCCGAAGGCCGCGCCCGCCTCTACCGCAAGGTCAACGCCCGCGACCGCGCCGCCGCCGCTCTTCGCTCCACCACGCGCATCCGCCTCGCCCCCCTGTTGGGCATCCCCGTCACCCAGGCGCACACGCCCGAGACCCTGCTCCCCGCCCTGGCCGGCCGTCTCGATGGCGACGGACAGGACCTGCACGACCTCCTCTTCGGCCCGCCGCCCGGCGACGACGCGGCCCTCGTCTCCCTCGCCGACCGACTCGACGCCCTCGAAAGAGAGGTACGCCGTCCATGATGGACCCGACCACTGACAACGCCGGGCACACCGGGGACGCGGCCGGCGCACGGTCCTCCCTGGAAGCCCTGCGCGCCGAGATCGCCAAGGCCGTGGTCGGCCAGGATCCCGCCGTGACCGGCCTCGTCGTCGCCCTGCTCTGCCGCGGCCACGTCCTGCTCGAAGGTGTCCCCGGAGTCGCCAAGACACTGCTGGTCCGCACCCTCGCCGCCGCACTCGAGCTCGACACCAAGCGCGTCCAGTTCACCCCCGACCTCATGCCCAGCGACGTCACCGGCTCCCTGGTCTACGACACCCGAACCGCCCAGTTCTCCTTCCAGCCCGGGCCGGTCTTCACCAACCTCCTCCTGGCCGACGAGATCAACCGCACCCCGCCGAAGACCCAGTCGTCGCTGCTGGAGGCCATGGAAGAGCGCCAGGTCACCGTCGACGGCGCCCCGCGCCCGCTGCCCGAGCCCTTCCTGGTCGTCGCCACCCAGAACCCGGTCGAGTACGAGGGCACCTACCCCCTCCCCGAGGCACAACTGGACCGCTTCCTCCTCAAACTGACCGTCCCCCTGCCCTCCCGCCAGGACGAGATCGACGTCCTCACCCGCCACGCAGCAGGCTTCGACCCACGCGACCTGCGCGCCGCGGGCGTACGCCCCGTCGCAGGCTCCGCCGACCTCGACGCGGCGCGCGCCGCGGTCGCCAAGACCACCGTGTCCCCCGAGATCGCCGCCTACGTCGTCGACATCTGCCGGGCCACCCGCGAATCGCCGTCGCTCACCCTGGGTGTCTCCCCGCGCGGGGCGACGGCCCTGCTGTCCACCTCCCGCGCCTGGGCCTGGCTCACCGGCCGCGACTACGTCATCCCCGACGACGTCAAGGCCCTCGCCCTGCCCACACTCCGCCACCGCGTGCAGCTGCGCCCGGAGGCCGAGATGGAAGGCGTGACCGCCGACTCGGTGATCAACGCGATCCTCACCCACGTCCCGGTCCCCCGCTGATGGCCCTCACCGGACGCGCCGCCCTCCTCGCGGCCCTCGGCTCCCTCCCCGTCGGCATCTGGGACTCCGGCTGGACGGGCATCCTCGCCGTCAACGGCCCCCTGGCCGTCGCCTGCGCCTGCGACTACGCCCTCGCCGCACCGGTACGCCGCCTGGGCCTGACCCGCCAGGGCGACACCTCCGTACGCCTGGGCGAGACCGCAGACGTCACCCTCACCGTCACCAACCCCTCCCGGCGCCCACTGCGTGCCCGGCTGCGCGACGCCTGGCCGCCCAGCAGCTGGCAGCCCGGCACGGAGAGCGTGGCTTCCCGGCACCAGCTGACGGTGCCCGCAGGCGAACGCCGCCGCGTCACGACCCGCCTACGCCCCGCCCGCCGCGGCGACCGCCACGCCGACCGCATCACCATCCGCTCCTACGGCCCACTCGGCCTGTTCTCTCGCCAGGGCACCCACAAGGTCCCTTGGACTGTGCGGGTCCTGCCCCCGTTCACCAGCCGCAAGCACCTTCCCTCGAAGCTCGCCCGGCTGCGGGAGCTCGACGGCCGCACCAGCGTGCTCACCCGCGGGGAGGGCACGGAATTCGACAGCCTGCGCGAGTACGTCCCCGGCGACGACACCCGTTCCATCGACTGGCGCGCCACGGCCCGACAGTCGACGGTCGCCGTACGCACCTGGCGCCCGGAACGCGACCGGCACATCCTGGTGGTCCTCGACACGGGTCGCACCTCAGCGGGCCGTGTGGACGACGCTCCGCGCCTGGACGCCGCCATGGACGCGGCCCTGCTCCTGGCCGCTCTCGCCTCCCGCGCCGGCGACCGCGTCGACCTGCTCGCCTACGACCGCCGGGTACGCGCCCTCGTCCAGGGCCGCACCGCGAGCCATCTCCTCCCCTCCCTGGTCAACGCCATGGCCACCCTGGAACCGGAACTGGTCGAGACGGACGCCCGGGGTCTTGCGGCGACATCCCTGCGGACGGCCCCGCGCAGCTCGTTGATCGTGCTGCTGACAAGCCTGGACGCGGCCCCCGTCGAGGAGGGACTGCTCCCGGTGCTCCCGCAGCTCACCCAGCGCCACACGGTCCTGGTCGCCTCTGTGGCGGATCCGCATGTCGCGCGGATGGCTTCGGCCCGGGGGAGTACGGAGGCGGTGTACGAGGCCGCGGCGGCGGCCCAGTCCCAGACCGAGCGGTACCGCACGGCGGAACAGCTCCGCCGTCAGGGCGTGACGGTCGTCGACGCGACACCGGACGATCTACCGCCGGCACTGGCGGACACATACCTGGCGCTCAAGGCGGCGGGCCGCCTGTAAGGGAGCAAGCGAACCCGGGGCGTAAGCCCCCTCGCCCCCTCGAAGCCCTCGAAAGTCCCCTGAACGCAGAAAACCCCCGTGCCGGTCGGCACGGGGGTTTTCTCAAGAATTGTTCGGCGGTGTCC
>NZ_MUBM01000059.1 GCF_002154505.1 Streptomyces carpinensis
GACGGCGTAGAGGCAGGTGGCGATGTAGTGCTCCAGGCCGCTGGTGATCCTGTCCAGGTGCTGGAGTACCTGGGCGGGATCGAAGTCGAGTTCGGCCAGGGTGCAGGTGGCGGTGCGCAGGCGGCCCATGGTGGCGGCGGCGTCGATGCCGCTGCCCATCACGTCCCCCACGACCAGGGCGGTCTTGTCGCCGCTCAGGGGGATGATGTCGAACCAGTCTCCGCCGACTTCGCTGGTGGCCTGGGCGGGCTGGTAGCGGGAGGCGATCTCCAGGCCCACCAGGTAAGGGGGGTGCTCCGGCAGCAGGCTGCGCTGGAGGGTCACCGCGGTGTTGCGCACGCTCTGGTACCAGCGGGCGTTGTCGATGCTCACCGCGGCGCGGCTGGCCAGCTCGCCTGCCAGTACCGCGTCGTCTTGGTCGAAGGGCAGGGGATTGCGTGCGCGTTTGAGGTCCAGGGCGCCGAGCATTATGCCGCGGGCGATGAGCGGCACCGCCAGGTAGGAGTGGACGCCGGCGCGGGCCAGGAGCGCGGCGGCCTCGGGATCGCGCGCTATACGGGGCAGGTCGCGGTCGTTCACGCGGGGTACCAGGACCGGTTTGCAGGTGTGGACACACTGGGTTACCAGGCGGTCGGCGGCGTAGGTGGCCAGGTCGCCTACCTGGTCGGCGGCGCGGGCGGCCTCGGTGGGGTAGGCGGTGGCCAGGGCGAGGGCCCGGAAGAGTTCCGGGCCGCTGCCCGGCCCGGTGGTGCGGTGGCAGGCCAGGACGGTGTCGAGGACGTCCACGGCCGCGATGTCGGCGAGCTCGGGCACGGTGGCCTCCGCCAGCTCGCGGGCGGTCTGGTCCACGTCCAGCACGGTGCCGATGAGAGCCGAGGCGTCGGCGATCAGGGCCAGGCGCCGTCGGGCCCGGGCGGCTTCGGTCGCCAGGCGGTGCCGCTCGGTGACGTCCGTGATCGAGGCGGCCACTCCCCGGACCTGGCCGGCGGGGTCCTGCAGCTGGTAGAGGGACACCGACCAGGCATGGTCGTGATCCGGATCGGCCCAGGTACGGCCGACGACGTTCTGGTCCAGCAGCGGGACTCCCGTCTCCAGCACCCGCCACTGCGCGGATTCGATGGCCCCGGTGTCCACACGCGGCAGGATCTCTGAGACATTGCGGTCGACATGATCCTCGGTCGACAGGCCGTTGATGCGCTCCAGCGCCGGATTGACGGCCACGTACCGCAGATCGGTGTCCATGACAGCCAGCCCGACCGGGGACTGCGATACCAGCCTTCCGGACAGCTCATTCAGCAGCCTGAGAGACCGGGGTGTCCTGGGGGCGTCGCCTTGGGCCCGGGAGGATTCGGATGTGTTCATCCCGGCCATCCCCTCTCACCACCGCCGTACCCGCGGCCTCTGGCGGTGTCCTGGACCCTCGGTTCCTGATTCTCCGCGGCTTCCATAATGTCCACGACGCAGTCCGTCACGCATCTCCCTTCGGCCTCGGAAGATCCTGCCTTCCACGGCCTTGACCCGACGGTTTGATCGAGGAGTTCGCCGTTTTCCCGGTGCCGAATCCGCTCTGCGCGAATGCGGCGAGGCGGGTGCGACTGCGCTGCTGAGGTCACGTCCTCACCATCAGCGCACTGGCGACCCCGACCAGAGTGTGCGAGCGCAGGCCCGCGCTTTTCTGCTTGGCCTCCCGCTCCCTGCCGATCAGGCTGGACAGCAGCAGCGCAAGCCTGAGCTCGGCCAGCTGCGGCAGCCCCAGGCCGTTGTGCACATCCCACAGCGGCGCTGCCAGCCCGACCACGCGCACCTCCGACCGCTCCGTATCCGCCAGGCCCGACCTCTACCCGAACCCGGCACCGATGTCTCGCCGACTGTTTCACCGGCGACCTCTACATCGACGCCGTCGCCGCAGCGCCCGAGCCCTCTCGGGTCAGCGCCAACCTCGTGCACTTCATGCCCGGCGCCCGGACGCACTGGCACCGCCACCCCCTGAGCCAGACCGTCTTCGTCACCGAGGGCATCGGCCTGTGCCAGCGCCGCGGCGGCCCCGTCGAGGTCATCCGGCCCGGCGACCGCCTTGCGGTCGGGAGCGGGTACGGAGGCGGCCAGTGGATCGCGGGGCGGGTTGTCAGAAGGTGAGCACCAGACGTCCTCGCAGGCCGGCTGCTTCCATCAGCCGGTGTGCGTCGTCTGCTTGCTCGGCGGGCAGGGCGCGGGCGACCCGCAAGGAGACGTGTCCCTCTTCGACGAGTCGGCGCAGGCGCTCGAGGTTGGCGTGGTCGCGCGCGTATTGCGGCACGAAGGCGGTGGATGGAGATGCCGCGTTCAGCAGTCTTCTGAGAGGCCCCGGCCGCTGTGGCCACGTGCCCACCATCGCGCACGGCACGGGCGCTGCTCTCGGCCAGGCCCGCGGTGTCGACAAGAGCGTCGACACCGCCGGGAACCTCGGCGCGGACCAGGTGGGGGAAGGCGTCGCCCCGGGCCAGGATCACGTCCGCGCCCAGCTTCTTGACCAGCTGTTCGTGCTTGGGTGCCGCGTCGGCGCTCACACGCAGGCCGTCCCCCTTGGCCAGCTGCACCCTGTACCCGCCGACCGCCCCGGCTGCTCCGACCACCGCGATCGTCGAGCCCGCCTGCAACTTCAAGAAGGCCAGTGCCATTCGGGTCGTCAGGCCGTTCATCGGCAAGGTGGTTGCCTCGAGTCGTCGACCCCGTGCGGGGCGCGGAGGACCGACTCGGCCGGCACCACCAGGTACTCGGCGTAGGCCCGTAGGTTCCGGAGATCACGGCGATCGCCATGACCCGGTCCGCGACCCTGAGGTCGGTGTCGGTGCCCTCACCGATCCGGTCCACCACGCCGGCGGCTTCCATGACCGGCACGTAGGGCGAAGGCGCATCGGTAACAAACGCGACGCCTGGCTCACCGAAACCCCACTCGGCCAGACCAGGACCTCGCATCTGGCCCGACTTGACCTGGCCGCATAGAGGCCGCCCACGCCCGGTTCACGGATTTCCCAACGGAGTCCTTCAGGCCCGGGAGGAATCGCCTCCTCGACCACGGCGCCGTGCGGCGGCGCCGTTTCACTGCGAGAACTGTCCCGCGGCCGACCAGACAGTGATTGCCGACACTCGGTGGTGCTGCACATGGGTAACTGCAGCCCGGAGCGGGCCCGTTGTCAGTGGCGGGGAGTACGGATCGTCGTGTGAAGATCATCGTGCAGGCCAAGTTGCTGCCGACCGCTGAACAAGCGGCTGCGCTGCGATTCGACCCTGCTCGCATGCAATGACAGCGCGAACTGTGTGTCCCAGATCGCCTTCGACCGCGGGGTCCCGCGCGAGTACGAACTGCGGAAACACACGTACGCCGAGCTGAAGGCACGCGACCTGGGGGCTCAAGCAGCGCAGCACGTGATCAAGAAGGTCCGCGACGCCTACACGGCCCTGCACGCGAATATCAAGGCCGGGAACCTGGGTCAACCGCGTTCGAAGCGGCGGGTCGAGGCGGAATCGAAACCGATCACGTTTCGGGCCGGTGCGGCGCAGCCGTATGACGATCGGTGTCGTGCGACATGAAGTCGCATTTGTGGAGTGGTGTGAACCACGGGAGAGACGTGCAGACAAGCGGAACCGGGCCTCGCGGGCCCGGTTCCGGTGCAGGTCGTGCGGCGTCGTTGCGCACGCCGACCTGAACGCTTCCCGCAACATCGCCCGCAAGGGCGAGATCGCGTGGAATGCGGGGCGTGAGTCACGCGTCCCAGTCGCCTCCCCGTAGGTGACTCAGAAGCGGGAGGCCACGCGGCAGCCAGTCGCGCCCTACCTGCAAGCCCCGTCCTTCAGGGCCGGGTCAAGTTGACGAGGTCTTCTGGACCACCATCGCCGAACCGCCGCCGCGGCGCTTCGGTTCGGCCACTGCTGTAACCGTTCCGTGGGGTCCGAATTCCAGTGCGGCGACCGCGCCGATCTCGGGGGAGGGGGTGAAGGCAGGCGGAGCCAGTACGAAGCTTTCACCGAGGGCTTCGAGTGCAGGGCGCTCGGGTGAGTCGAGGAAGGCCGGCTCGGCTTCGGTCGTGGTGCGGTTGCGCTGCGAAATACGCGGTGCTGCGACTGCTTCGGGCAGGGGCATGCCGAGGTCGAGGCGGTTGAGGAGGGTCTGCAGGACGGTGGTGATGATGGTGGCGCCGCCTGGGGAGCCCACGGCTATCAGCGGGCGGTCGTCGCGCATCACGATCGTCGGGGACATGCTGCTGCGTGGGCGTTTGCCCGGGCCCGGCAGGTTCGGGTCGGGCACACCCTCCTGCAGCGGCGTGAAATCGAAGTCGGTGAGTTCGTTGTTGAGCAGGAACCCGCGGCCGGGGACGGTGATCGCCGAGCCTCCGGTCTGCTCGATGGTCAGTGTGTAGGAGACGACGTTGCCCCAGCGGTCGGAGGCCACCAGGTGGGTGGTCGACGGACCTTCGTACGGTTCCTGGCTGCCGGTGCCCGGGGCGGTGCAGCCCGCGGGGTTGTGCGGGTCGCCGGGAGCGATGGGACTGGTCAGCGAGGTGGTGGGCTGGATCAGGCAGGCGCGGCCCTTGGCGTACTCCTTGGACAGCAGTTCCTCGGTCGGTACGTCGAAGAAGGCGGGGTCGCCCACCCAGCGGTTGCGGTCGGCGAACGCGATCCGGCTGGCCTCCAGGTAGTCGTGCAGTGCCTGCACCTTGTCGGCCGGTGAAAGGCGGAAGTTCTCCAGAATGTTCAGGGCCTCGCCGACCGTGGTGCCGCCGGAGGAGGACGGTGCCATGGAGTAGACGTCCAGGCCGTGGTACGTGGTGCAGGTGGGTGCGCGCAGGATCGCCCGGTAGTTGGCGAGGTCCGAGCGTTCCATGAGTCCGGGACGCACGTGGCGCGTGGAGCCTTGGGCTACCGGCGGGTTCTGGACGGTGCGCACCACGTCGGCTCCGATGTCGCCGTGGTACATGGCGTCCACGCCGTCACGGGCGAGCTCCCGGTAGGTGCGGGCCAGGTCGGGGTTGCGGAAGCGGCTGCCCACGACGGGAAGTTGGCCGCCTGGCAGGAACAGCTGGGCGGTCGGGGCGAAGTCGCTAAACCGTGCCTCGTTCATCTCGGTCTGGGCGCGGAACTGGTCGTTGACGACGAACCCGTCGTCGGCGATGCGGGTCGCCGGACGAAGGGCCTCGGCCAGGGACATGCTGCCCCATGCGTCCAACGCCTTCTGCCAGGTCGCCGGGGTGCCTGGAACACCTACGGACAGGCCGGAGTTGACGGCCTCGTCGAACGGGATCGCCTTGCCCGTGGAGGGGTCGGTGAAGGAGTCGGGCCGCATGCGGGCCGGTCCCGTCTCGCGGCCGTCGACGGTGTGGACCGTTTTGGTACGGGCGTCGTAGTAGACGAAGTATCCGCCGCCTCCGACGCCTGCGGAGTAGGGCTCGACGACACCGAGTGCGGCGGCGGTGGCGACGGCCGCGTCGACGGCGTTGCCGCCATGCCGCAGCACGTCGATGCCGACCTGTGTGGCGTACGGGTTGACGCTGGATACGGCGCCTCCGCTGCCGACGGCGACGGCCTGTTTGGCGGGCGGCTGAAGCCCGCCAGGCGCCTCGCGGTGTGTGGTTGAGGGTGCGGCGGCAGCGGCATGGGGGAGTAGGGGGACGGGGAGAAACGCCGCGGATGCGGCGGCCAGCAGGGTACGGCGGGTGGTCACAAAACCTCCGATTTGCGTCTTGGGAGAGGGGGATCGCCGACAGGGGGTGTTGGGGGGTGTGCGAAACCCTGGCAAACAGCTGTGGGACGAGCAACGATGTGGATCAAGGTTTGCGCAACATTTGAGGTTCCCTGCAACGAAGGGACCTCATGGCTGGGATGCGGGAGCCGGCCCCCTGACAGGCGGAGGCCACAGGGAGGTTGGCGGTGTCCGCGGTCCTCATGTGCCGCAAGGCCGAGGGCGACGAAGTGGGTTTCGCCGCCCTCGGCGTCCACTCGATCAGGTCCACATGTTCGCCACGCCCTCGTTCTTCACCGGGGCGAAGGCGTCCTGCTCAGGGCTGTCAATCGTCGGGGTGTCGCTGTGGGCTGCGAGGTCGGTCAGCAGTCCGGCGAGGAGTGCGGTGCGCTGGACCAGGGTGTTGGTCTCGATGTGTTCGTGGCGGGCGTGGGCTCCGTCGCCGACTGAGCCGAGTCCGTCGAGGACTTGCACGCCGAGGGGGACGACGAAGTTGCCTCGCTGGCGCCGCCGACCTGCGTTGCCGCGAGTGGGACTCCGAGTGCGGCCCCGATCCGCCGGGCGCGTAGGGAGAGGGATTCGGTGGCGTCGTTGCGGGCGAAGACCGGCCGGTTCCAGCCGCCGGTCACGGTGAGCCGTACCCGTGGGTCGGGGGCTGACAGCGCGTGCAGTGCGCTCTCGATCCGGTCTGCCTCTGTGTTTTCGCTGACCCGGACGTCGATGTGCGCGACGGCGTTGCCGGCGACGACGTTGCGCCGGCTGCCACCGGTGACGACCCCGGCGTTGAGCGTGGTGCCGCGTTGGGGGGGCGGCGAGTTCCGCCGCTGCCAGCACGGCGTGGGCGATTGCGGTGACGGCGCAGGCGCCGAGGTCGGGTTCGAGTCCGGCGTGGGCTTCGATGCCGGTGGCGGTGATGTCGAAGTCGGCGACGCCCTTCCGGGCGACCTTTAGGTCTCCGCCGGCCGCGCTGGGCTCCAGGACGAGACAGGCCCGGCATCCGGGCGCTTCCTGTTCGATGATCTGGCGTGAGGCGGGGCTGCCGATCTCCTCGTCGCCGTTGAGCAGCAGGCGTACCGGCGGGCGGGGCCTGCCAAGTGTGTCGAGGGCGTGCAGCGCCCATACGCCTTGCACCAGGCCGGCTTTCATGTCGTAGACACCGGGCCCGCTGGCCCGTCCGCCGGTGACGGTGAAGGGCCAGTCAGCCAGCGTTCCGGCCGGCCAGACCGTGTCGTAGTGGGCGAGGACGAGAACGGGCGGGCCGGCCAGCCGGCGGGCAGGTCGACCACCGCCACGCTGCCGTGGGTCTCGTCGTAATGCCGGCGGACGGTCGCCTCGCCGTAGCGGTCGCCGATCCAGGACGGTAGGTACCGCAGTCCTTGGTCCAAGAGGACCTTGTCGTTGCTGGGGGTTTCCCGTGCGATACAGGCGGCGAGGTCGTCGAGTAGCGGCTCTTGCCGACCGGCGAGCCACTCGTGCACGGCGAGGCCTGTGTCGGCGCCCGGAGCAGGGGAGGTCTGCGTGGTCATCGTCCCGGCTCCCGGCTGCCGGCGGTCAGGCACGTGGCACGGCCGAGTTCGGTGAGGTTGGCGTCGTCGAAGTCGCGTACTCCTTCTTCGAGTTCGGCCAGCATCAGGTCCAGGCGGCGCAGCAGGGGGGTGTGCAGATCGTGGGCGTCGGCGAGCCGGAAGTACCGGTCGAGGTCGAGGTGCACCTCGGTGCGCCTGCCGCGTACGGCGATGTCGCGCCAGACACCACTGCGGTCCTTGGGCATGGTGTGCAGCCATGCGATGAGCCGGTCGAGCGCCGCGTCGGTCACTTCGGGGGCGACGCCGTCCAGGAAGGCCGCCGGCTCATAGGCGTCGAACGCCTCCAGCCGACGGCCCTCGGCGATGGCGATGCGGTTGACCTCGCGGGCGACCTCGGCGACGACAGCTCGGTGCCGGTCGATCGTGTGGGCCATGGGCGCGTCGACGAGTGCCGTGGCGGTGAGGATCTCACCGAAGCCGTACTTGGCCCACAGGTATCCCTGCACGTTGTCGGTCTGCCGCACCGGGCCCCAGGCCTGGAGGTCCGCGACGGTCTGGGTGACGCGTTCGCTCTGCGAGCCGTCGACCTCGCCGACGACGAAGGCGGCGGCCCCGCCGTCCCGGACGACCCCGGGAGCGACGACGTCGGCGAAGATGTTGACGAACGCGCCCACCACGCGCTCGCGGCCGACGAACGAGGCGATGACGGGTTCGTTGTCCCCGTTCTGGCAGGATACGACGAAGCCGTTGTCGGCCAGCCGCGGGGCGAGCCAGGCCATGGCCGTTTCCGTGTCTTGGCCTTTTGTGGCCAGGAGAACCCGCCGTGTCGTCAGTCCTGCGTCGGCGGCCTGCTGCGGGGTGAGGGCACGGGCCACGGGGACGGCGCGTCGCGAGCCGTCGGCGTGTTCGACGGTGATGCCGTGTGCGCGGATCGCCGCGATGTGCTGGGCGTCGGTGTCGACGACGGTGACCGGATGGCCGGCCGCGGCGAGGTGGTGGGCCAGTGTCCCGCCGATCGCGCCGGCGCCCAGCACCAGATAGTCACGCGGAGTCGAAGAGGGTGTCACGTTGTCGCCTTTCCTGGGCGGAGGAGGTGTGAAGGGGCCGGTCGTGCGGCGGGTCGCCGCGGCGAACCGCGTGTCAGCCGGCGGCCTGTGGCCTTGTCGTGCCGTTCTGGGCGGCGGATTCGCCCGCCCAGTGCAGGGGCAGTTCGGTGGTGCCGGCCGCGGAGCCCCCATCGACGTCGAGGACCGCTCCGGTGATCCAGTTCGCGTCGCCGGAGAGCAGGAAGCGCACCGCGCCGAGCAGATCGCCGGGCAGCCCGATCCTGCCCAGGGGATTGGGCGAGACGGCGGCGGCGTACTCCTGTGTGACGGGATTGGCGGTGCTGTCGACCTGGACGAAGCCGGGGGAGACGGCGTTCACGCGTATCCCGTGCGTGCCGAGTTCGAGGGCGCATGCCTTGGTGCTCATCGTCAGCGCCGCCTTGGAGGTGCAGTAGTGGGCTGCCCCGGGGCGGGCGCGAAGGGCCGCGCCCGAGGTGATGTTGACGACGGCGGCCGTGCGGTCCTCGGCTGTCGCATGTCGTGCCAGTGCGACGGTGGTGAGCATGGGGGCACGTACGTTGACCGCCATGACGCGGTCCCAGGCATCGGCGGTCATCTCCAGGAGAGGACGGGCGGGGTAGATGCCGGCGGCGTTGACGAGGGCGTCCAGCGGCCGCGCGCTCCAGGCGTCCGCCACGACCTCCTCGGCGAAGTCCGGGTCGGCCAGGTCGCCGGCCCGTACCCGCGGTGCGGCTCCGGAGCGCGCGTGCAGGTCGGCCCGCAGCCGTTCGAGCAGGTCGGCCCGGAGGTCGGTGGCGCTGACCTGCCAGCCGCGGGCGGAGAGATCGGCCGCGATCGCGGCGCCGATCCCGGAGGCCGCTCCGGTGATCAGGACGTGGCCGCTCATGCGAGGTCCTCGCCTTTCGTCTCGGGCATCGTCGCGTAGACGGCGACGCCGACCAGGGCGGCCACGATCACGTACACGGCCACCCACTCCTGGAGGCCGTGCGCGAAGAGCCAGGTCATCAGGTACGGGGCGGTGCCGCCGAAGACGGCCACCGCCAGTGCGTACGGCAGGGCGATCCCGACCGTGCGGACCTCGGAGGGGAACTGCTCGGCCATGACGGTGGCGCAGTTGGCCGAGTAGCCGACGATCAGCAGCATGCCGAGGGTGGACAGGCCCAGAAAGCCCCAGAAGTCGTTGCTGAGCAACGTCAGCATGGGCCAGGCGAGCACGGCGAAGCCGATGGCGAAGGCGAGCATGGTCGGCTTGCGTCCGAAACGATCGGACAGTTTCCCGCCGAAGGGCAGGGCGGCGATGAACACCGCCTGGGCGATCGTGTTGGCCCACAGCCCCTGGGACAGCGGAAGGCCGGTCGTCAGCTCGGCGTACTGAGCCAGGTAGACGATCCAGACGTAGTAGATGACGGTCCCGGCGATGGTGATGGCGAACACCCGCAGGGCGGCGCGCGGATGCTCGCGCAGCATCGTCCGCAACGGGTTCGAGCGCACCCGGCCCTCCTGGCTGGCCGCCGCGAACTGCTCGGTCTCGCCGACCCGGTTGCGCAGCCACAGGCCCACGACACCCAGCAGCCCGCACAGCGCGAACGCGATCCGCCATCCGTAGGCGGCCTGCTGCTGCTCGCCGAGGACCGTGGTGATGACCGCTGCCGTCGCGGCGGCGACCAGGCCGCCGGCGCCGACTCCGACCTGTTGCCACGAGCCGACGGAAGCCCGCTGCGTGGGCGGGGCGTTCTCGACGATGAACGTGGAGGACGAGCCGAACTCGCCTCCGGAGGAGAAGCCCTGCGCGAGCCGGGCCAGCACCAGGACGGCCGGTGCCGCGACGCCGATGGTGGAGTACGTCGGTGTCACCGCCATGGCCACGGAGGCGCCCGCCATCAGCAGGATCGTCAGGGCCAGCCCCTTCTGGCGGCCGTGCCGATCGGCGAAGGCGCCCAGTACCGCCGCGCCCACCGGCCGCATGATGAACGCGATGGCGAACACCGCGAGCGTCGCCAGCAGGCTCGCGGCCTTGTCGGTGGTGGGGAAGAACGACTCGGAGAACAGCGGGGCGAAGTAGCCGTATATCGACCAGTCCGCCCACTCCACGGTGTTGCCCACCACTCCGGCGAGCGTGGCCTTCCAGTGGCGGGGGCGGTCGGAACCCTCTGCCGGTTTCGCTACTTCGTTTGTGCCCACGAGGGGAGCACCGTCCATCGCGACCAACTCCTAGGATGCGGATTTTCTTCATTGGAGACCCGCTGGATGACGAGTTGCGGCGAGAATATAGATGCATATGAAGGATCGCTACAAGAGTGGCGGTGTTGTTGCTATGCTCGCCGGCATGGTGGATCTCCCTCTCGACACCGTCGACACCGGCGTCCTCGCGGCCCTGCAGGCCAACCCCCGAGCCAGCTGGGGGCAGATCGCCCGCGCACTGGAGGCCAGTGAGTCGACCGTCGCCCGTCGTGCGACCCGGCTCTTCGACTCCGGCCTGGTACGGGTGATCGGCGTCGTCGACGTGCTGCGCTGCGGCGTCGGCGTGCCCGCCCTGGTGCGCCTGCAGTGCACCCCCGGCAGCAGCAACGCCGTCGCCGAGAAAGTCGCCGCCCACTCCCAGGTCCGGTTCGCCGCGGTCGTCGCGGGCAGCGCGGATGTGGTGGCCGAGGTCGTGCTGGGCACCCACGACAGCGCGAACGCCGTCATCGACGAGGAGCTGGGAAAGCTGCCAGGCGTCGCCGGGACGGAGACGTCTTTCGTGATGAGTACCTTCGTCTCGAACCACGACTGGGGACGACACCTGCTGCCCGACCCGCAGTTGGTCGAGGGCCTCAAGCCCCCGGAACCCACACCGGCTCAGCCGCACGAGGGCTTCACCCAACTCGAGCAGTCCATCCTGGACGCTCTGGCCGACAACGGCCGTCTGTCCTACACCGCGCTGGCGTCCACCTGCGGCGTCTCGGAATCGATCGCCCGCCGCCGCACGGACTCCCTGGTCGACCGCGGATGCCTGCGCTTCCGCACGCTGGTCGAACCACAACTACTCGGCTACGAAGTCGAGTTCGACCTGCTGCTCACCGTCGCCCCCGCCCAGCTGCTGGCCGCCTGCGAGCAACTCGCACGCTGCCCGGACGTACGCTACCTGTCCGCCGTCACCGGCCCGGCCAACATCTCCGCGCAGATCGCGCTGCGCCGCTACCAGGAGATCTTCGGCTTCCTCAACGAGACCGTCGGCGCACTCCCCGGAGTCCACACCGTGGAGACCATGGTCTCCCTCCGGGTCCTCAAACGAGCCTTCGCCGAAGTCCCCCCGTCCGTGCAGGCCGCCCCGCCCAGAAAGCGCGGGAACGACACCACCTCGACCACGGAGAACAGCGATGACTGAGCACCTCGTCCCGGCAGGCGGTCCAAACACGCCGCAGCCGTGGCAGTGGCCCGAACCGGTGTGGCGGACCCACGTCGAACGGGTCCGCGCCGGACGCAGCCTGCTGCCGACCGCATGGCCCGGCGGAGCGCGCGTCGCGGTGGCCCTTTCCTTCGACTCCGACCACGAGACCCCCGCACTACGCGACGGCGTCACCGGCCCGGGAGCAATGGCCGAAGGACAGTACGGCGCCCGGGTGGGCACCCCGCGCATCCTGCGACTGCTCCAGGAATTCGGCGTCCCCGCCTCCTTCTACCTGCCCGCGGTCTCCGCCCTGCTGCATCCGCACGAAGCGCGCCGTTACACCGCGGAAGGCCATGAGGTCGCCCTGCACGGATGGATCCACGAACGCAACACCCTGCTGGGCGCCGAGGACGAGCGGGAACTCCAACTGCGCGCCGCCGACACCCTCGAACAGATCACCGGCATTCGCCCCGTCGGCCTGCGCACCCCGTCCTGGGACTTCTCGCCCCACACGCTCGGCATCATCCAGGAGATGGGCCTGCTCTACGACTCCTCCCTCATGGCCGACGACGACCCCTACGAACTCCTCGCCGAAGGACGGCCGACGGGCATCACCGAGATACCGGTCCAATGGATACGCGATGACGCCCCGTACTTCGTCATGGAACGCTTCGCCGGACTGCGCCCCTACACGCCCCCGCGCTCGGTGCTCGGCATCTGGCAGGACGAGTTCCGCAGCGCCCTCGCCTCCGGCGGCCTGTTCCAACTCACCATGCACCCCCACATCATCGGCCACCGCTCCCGCATCGTCATCCTGCGCGAACTACTCGAAGAGATGACAGCCACCGACGGAGTATGGTTCGCGACCCACGCCCAAGTGGCCGAATACTGCCTCGCCCACGAAAGCACTGCCCAGCAGCCCTGACCCGCACCACCACACGCGAGCAAACGCAGCCCGGAAACCACGAATGCGCGCTGCCGGACTAGGATCGCCGGTGGTTCAGGTGGCGGGTCCGACAGTGAGGGTGGTCCCGGAGCGTGGGCCGGGAGTTTCGGAGTCCGCGTTGCCGGCGGAGTATCAGCGCATCCTGGCTGCCGTGCGGGCGGCCGGCAGTCCGGTCGCTACCCGGCAAATCGGCGAGGCGCCGGGCGTGGACACCGGGGTGCGCGGGAAGCTGACGAAGCTGGCCGACCGCGGCTGGCTGCACAAACGGCCCGGCGGGAAGTTCACCGTCCGCCCCGGACCGGCCCGCACGGACGGCAGGGCGTAACCAAGGTGCCCCCGGCAGCTGTTGGAATTGCGTGACGAAAACCAATAAGCATGTCGGGGACACCATATCCCTGGTCTACCAGTGCCACCTGCCGCTGTCCACGCGCACCGTGAACTACCTCGCCGATCTGCTGCGCGGCCACCTGAAGTCGATACGGTCCAGGTGGCGGGCACTGCCGGCCGGGAGGATCGCGACCATCGTGCTGGCCGTGCTGCGGCACGATCAGCGCCTGGCCGACATGGCCGGCGGCAACGACGTCTCCGCCACCACCATCCGCCGCTGGCGCGACGAGCTGATCACCTTGCTGGCCGCCAAGGCCCCACGGCTGGACCGCGCCCCGAAGAAGATCGCCCGGCGGGGCGGCGAGGTCGTCCTGATCGACGGCACCCTGATCCCCACCCAGCGCGGCACCGGGGCGGCGAACCGGCCGAACTACTCCGGCAAACACCACCGCCACGGCCTGCACGTCCTCGCACTGACCGACGAACTGGGCCGGATGATCTGGATCTCCGCGGCTCGGCCCGGCCAGCACTCACGACATCACTGCCGCCCGCCGTGACCGCATCCTGTCTCACCTACGCGCCACCGGCCTCCGGGCCCTGGCCGATCTCGGCTTCCTCGACCTGGACGACGACCCGGATGACCCCGTGGTCGTCACCGGCTTCAAAGCCCCCCGCGCCCGCAAGCTCACCACCAGCGAAAAGGAAGCGAACCAGGCGCTCGCCGCCGCACGCGCCCCGGTCGAGCACGGCCTCGCCCATCTCAAGAACTGGCGGATCCTCACCAAGCTCCGCACCGATCCCGCCCGCGCGACCGGTCTGCTGCGCGCCCTGTTCGTCCTGACGAACCTCGAAGGAGCCCGCTGACAGATGATCTACACCCGAGACCTCCGCCCAACACCAGCATGACCACCCCGAACGACCCTCACGCCACCACCCCGACCAGCTACTTCAAGAGGGCGCAGCTTCAATGAGGCTCGCAGCCACGGAGCCCGTAGGTTTCCGAAGCTCGATCGCCGGTTACCGGAAAGTCATATTCGGCGTGGTACGGCTCCGTCCTGCCAGCGGTAGAGGTCGCGCAGCAGGGAAATCTCGGCGCCGTGATGGACCAGCTCCCTGTTGACGTGCAGGACGATGCCCTCCATGGGAAACCGCTCGGGACCCACCGTGGGCGGATTCTCCAGGTCCGCGTCCGAGAGCTCGCGGACCCCCGCGTTCCATCTCCCATACATCTCATCGAGCTGTTTTAGCGCCTCGTCAGCGGTCCCCGCGTAGGCGAATGTCTGGGAGTCGACGTCCTGGCCGCCGAAGTGCCATCCGACCCGATAGCCCAGGCAGGAGACGATGATGTGCGCCAGCCGCCAGGCAATCGTGGTCACCGGCGCCGGCACCGGGGCAGGGGACGCGGAGTCCATCGTCCATTCCCCCGAACCGGCCGACATCGGTGCGGCTGACGTGCCACGTGGGCGGATGCTCCAGCAGCCGCGCACCGGCTCCCAGAAGTACTCCTCATTGGCAAGACCGTGCAGTCGCGGCCGCAGGTTCTTGTGCCAGTGCCGGTCCAGCTGGTCCGCGAGTCGCTCGCTTCTTGTCATTTCCGCACACTACAGACAGCGGGGATCTTGCTGCGACCCTCGCGGACGCCGTCGCCGGCCGTGGGCCGCGAGAGCGTACCGCACCGGGAGGCGACGCCGGGGGCTGATGTGCCCTTCGGGCCGCGCCGCCGCGAGTGGCTGTTTGACATTGACAACCCGGCTGGCTGGGTTGGGTTCGATGAGCAAATGTGACAGCCTCGACCGATGACATGACGGGTGATCAAGGCCGCAGACTCCCGCCCGTGATCAGCATGAGTGTCCCGAGCGAGCGCCACGGCAGTGCCTCCGACCTGCATGTTCGAAGATGGCGAAGACTCATTGAAGTTCAACGCAAAGCAGCCTTGCCATCACACCCATTCCGCCACGCTCGACTTCCCCAACACCGTCCCCCAGTGGTGCCAGGCCCCCGCATCCCCACGGGTTGATGGGGAACTCTGAGAGCTCCACCCATCCCGGAGCGCTTCAAGCTGCGGGCCCGGGGAGCTTGGGGCCCAGCCCACGACATCCCGGATTCCAGGCCGCATCCTCGGGGCCCTGTCGACGGGCCGCACGTGCTCGGGGCGCGCACCCACGCTCGGTACTCGGCAGGCTCTGCGTCGCCATCCCGGTACGACGGCAGTCCGACCTCGTAGAACCAGCCCCGGGCGGTTTCATGCCGCGCCCAGAGCCGGGCGTGAGTTCCTGACCGTCCGGCTCTGGGCGCGAACTGACACCGGCACGGCCCGGTCGTCGGGAGCGTCGTCACGCGCCCTACGGTAGACGAGACGCCTGCGGCGGACGCCTCAGAAGGTGTCGGGAAGCAGGTAGCACCCCTGATCCGGCATTCGTCAGGTTTCGCCAGGTGCCCCCGCGACCTGCAACTCGGCCTCTCCGGCGAGGCCGCACGACTGCTACGCCAACGAGTGGACGGTCGCGATCCACGAAGTCCCCCGCTCGCCCCGAGTGCCGAGGGGGACGGGCTTCGGGACCGGCACGCGGGCACGGCTCTCAGGGCACCCGACTGGATTTCGGGCAGCGGATGTTGCCCTTGCCGTCCGGCTGCGTGCCTGCGTGGGCGGTTCGATCCTGCCTGAGCGGTGACAGTGAGTGACCCTCCCCGCCCGGTGGCTGACTTCTCGTCACTGCGCTCGCCGCGCCCTTCCGTCCATGCAGCCGAGTTACTCCTCAGTCAACCCCTCAGTAATGAACAACGTTCGCGATCGCGACTTTTGCATTTGCTTCCGCAATTTTGATCAAGCAATCGTAAAATTCGCTGGTCGAAGCACGGACGGCTCCCCTCTGGTGGCGACGTCGCGAATGCCAAGTCGTTTCATGTTCCATCAACATTCAACTGGCGATCCCTGTGAGCGGCATGGTCAATCTCTATGTTCCTTGAGGCTCTTGAAGGAAGGGACCCATGGAACAACTCCTCGCCATCCGGGCTCGCGGCGTTACAAAACGTTTCGGTGACGTCGTCGCGCTCGACGGCATCGACCTCGATGTGACGCAGGGGCAGATCCACGGCCTGGTCGGACCGAACGGCGCCGGGAAGACGACTTTGCTCGGTCTTCTGCTGGGGCTCGCGGTTGCCGACGGTGGCCGCCTCGAGGTCCTGGGGACGCCTGTCGGGCGGGCGCTCGACGCTCCCGACGGTATCGCCGGCTTCGTGGACGGTCCCGCTCTCTACCCGTCGCTGACCCCACGGCAGAACCTCGCGGCACTGGCCGCACTGCGCGGCCACGACGCGCGCACGGCGGGAATCGACGACGTACTCGCCGAGGTCGGCCTCACCGGCGTCGCCGACGACCGCACCCGCGGCTTCTCCCTCGGCATGCGCCAGCGGCTCGGACTCGCCGCCGCCCTGCTGACCAAGCCCCGGCTGCTCGTGCTCGACGAACCGTCCAACGGCCTTGACCCGGCGGGCAAGAAGCACGTGCACGGTGTCCTCAACCGGCTCGCGGCCGATGGGACCACCGTCGTCCTCTCGAGCCACAACATGGACGACCTCGAGGCGCTGTGCTCCGAGGTGACCATCGTCGCCACCGGACGCGTCGTCTTCTCCGGCCCGCTGGGCAAGCTGGCCGCCGACAACCGTGAACTCGACTACCGGCTGCTCACCTCCGACCCGCAGGCCGCCCGCCGGGTGGCCGACGACGCGCCCGGCGTCCACATCGTCGACGACGCCGGGGCACGGCAGGACGCCGAACTGCTCGTCGTACGCGCCCTGGTGCCCGCCCTGGACGACCTCGTCGTGCGGCTCGTGGAGGAGGGCGTCGCGCTGCGCGAGCTCACTCCCGTGGTGTCGCCGCTCGAAGCCGCGTTCCTCGCCCTCAC
>NZ_MUBM01000590.1 GCF_002154505.1 Streptomyces carpinensis
CACCCGATCGAGTCAGAAACGAACGAGACCGTCCTGCCCACCGAACTCACCGCCTGGCCTCAAAACGAGATCACCGAGTGGCCGTCGATACACCACTCCCGCGGACGAGACCGGTTCGAATCCCGAAGACGGCTCCGCCGAAAGCCCAGGTCAGTGTTTCGCTGACTTGGGCTTTCTCTTGGCCTCGGGGGGCGCTATCTGCGGCGTAGAGGGATGAGTTGTGCGAGAGCGCGTAAGACCGCTGCTCGTTCCGCCGGGCCGGTTCCGCGTGTGGCGATGGTCAGGGCGAGCAGGAAGGTGATGGCGAGGACGATGATGATGGCGAGCAGGACCTGGGGCGTTCCGGCGGCGAGTTGCAGGGTGATCGTGGTCATGGCGGTTCCTCCGATGGCAGGCCAGAGTTGACGGGGCAACTTCGGGATTGCCGGGAAACCAACCAGCGGAAGGAAGGCGACCGGTCGGATGGAACGGCGTAGCGGCTGGGGCAGTGTCCGTATCCGCGGTGCCGCATCCGAACAGGGCAGAGGCAGTGGCTGGCCCCGGCTAGCTCACGGGGGGACTGCAGTCCATTCGTTTCTGGAAGGCGTACATACCACCACTCCCTGAGTTCAGATCCCTACGGATCCACACGGCACTGACTCGTACCGCTCATCCTCACGATGCCCTGTCCTCCGGCTTCGGCGCCCTGGGTGGGGTGGATTCGTTGCGAGGCTGTTACGGGCGGGCCGGGAGCTGGAGGTCAGGAGCTGAGGCGGCCAAGGTTAACCTCGGTTCCGGAACCCGACCGCAGAGTCCGCCCTGGCTTCAACAGAGTGGGCGGGTCCGCGACTTGCGATGAGCCCGAGACACTGCCTCCTGACATCCATGGCTGACATCAACGAGGGCGGACACGAACGCATCGTGGCAGAGCCCCGTGGAGCGGGTGCGGCACTGCAAGCACGCCCCCCCCGGGGACGGATTTGTCGGCGGGACCGCCGATCAGTACACCGGCTACTGATCGCGCTCGACGGCAGGCTGACTGTCCAGCAGCGTGTCCACCGTCACGGTTCCTGTCGACGTGCCGATCAGCCACTCCCCGAGAGTGATCCCTTGAGGCCAGAGTTCTCCCTGGTGGTTACACCACATGTGGCCCGCAGGGTCGCGGAAGTCGACCAGCGACCAGATGGTGCAACCCCAGTCGTAGACCAGCACCAGGCCGGCGGGGATGCGGCCGGAGGGGTCTGGGCCGTCCTGGTACAACTCGGCGATGTCATAGAAGTTGCCTTGTTCGTGGCCCCCGCTCACGCCCAGGATGCCGTCGTCTGGTCCGAATCCCCCGTTGGCCACTTCGCTGTACAGACGCCGCAGGAGTGGAGGCATCCGAAACCCGATGACCTGTTCCGCCTCTGCGATAGCGTGCGGCCCTGCGGTCGGGGGCAGGCTTCGTGCCCGGGCTGCAGCACGCAGTGTCTCCACGACCTCGTCATCAGTCACCGGCTCACCTTCTCAGCCCAGAACGGCGGAGGCATCGCCTTCAGGGGCGCAAGTCCCCGAACTCTTCCTGGGCCGTCTCTGGGCCGTC
>NZ_MUBM01000591.1 GCF_002154505.1 Streptomyces carpinensis
GCCCCGAACGGGGCCACGGCGGCCAGCGCCACCACCCAGCGCCAGAAGGCGTGCTGCACGGGAGGCACGGTGTCGTGCAGTGCGCGGGAGGTGACGAAGCTGCCGGCCCAGACGACCGTGGCCAGGGCGGCGAGCGCGATGCCGAGGGCGGGCGCGGCCGGCCTCGGGGCGGGGGCGGAGGGCTTGTCGAGTGTGGTCCGGTTCCGGACGTCGGCCACATAGATCCTTTCGCTGGGTGATGACGGCGGTGGTCCCACCGTCCCAGCGACCGACTGTCAGGTCCATCGAATCTTTTCGACGATTGTTTTCAGGAGAGCTGAATGGTCAGGGCGGTGTGCAGGACCGGACCGAGCGACGAGTGGCCGCCCCCCTCGGAGGCGGCCGGGGTGGGGCGGCAGTGGCCGCAGGGGTCGACCGGTCAGCCCACGTGGGTGGCGAGCACGCCCTCGATCGCCGCGGGATCGGCCGAGTCCGCGGCCCAGGCCACGTAGCCGTCGGGACGGACCAGCAGGACCGTACGGCGCTCTTTCGCCCAGCGGGCCGCGGTCAGCCGGGGGGCGCGCTCCTGCCCGACCTCGTACGCCCACGGGGCCACCAGCACGAACCGGCCGCCGCGCAGGGCCTCGTGGAGCCGGCCGCCGCCGGCCAGGGCGACGTCCGGGACGCGGGCGCCGACGAGGCGGTGGGCACCTCGGGGGGCGGCGTAGCGCAAGCCGATGCCGGTGATCTGGCCGGCCGCCTTGCGGCGGGCCGGGCCGCAGACACCCAGCAAGCCGACGAGGGCGGCCCGCAGGGCCAGGGTCCAGGGGCGCTTGGCCATGGCGAGGCGGACGATGCCGCCACTGCTGCGCAGGACGGCCCGGCCGACCGGATGGCGTTCGGCCTGGTAGGTGTCGAGGAGCGCCTCGGAGGCGTGGCCGGTGACGACCTGGACCAGCTTCCAGCCGAGGTTGGCCGCGTCCTGCAGGCCGGTGTTCATGCCCTGGCCGCCGGCCGGGCTGTGGACGTGGGCGGCGTCGCCCGCGAGGAAGACCCGGCCGACGCGGTAGGCGGGGGCCTGGCGCTCGTCGCTGTGGAAGCGGGACAGCCAGCGGGCGTCGTGCATGCCGAAGTCACGGCCGAGGGCGAGCCGGGTGATCTCCCTGACCTCGTCGAGGTCCACGGGCGTGTGGTCGGGGACGTTGCGGCCGCGGTGCCAGCAGATGACACGGTGGTAGCCGTCGCCGAAGGGCGCGAGGAAGGCGAAGGCGTCCCCGGCGGCGTTGACGGTCAGCAGGGTCTCGGGCGGCTCCGCGAGCCGTACGTCCGCGAGCACCACCGAACGGATCACCGAGCGCCCGGGGAAGGGCAGCCCGATCGCCTCGCGCACCCGGCTGCGCATCCCGTCCGCGCCGACGACGTAGGCCGCCCGCAACGTCCCGGGACGTCCGTCGGGCCCGTGGACCTCGACCGTCACGCCGTCCGCGTCCTGGGTCAGCCCGGTCACCGCGGTCTCGTGGCGGAAGTCCACGCCGGCCTTGACCGCTCGCCGCTCCAGGACCTCCTCCACCTCGTACTGCGGCAGGACTAGCACGTGGCCGAACCGGGAGGGCAGGGCGGTGAGGTCGATGCCGAGGCGGCCGAAGAGCCGCATCCGGCCGAGGGGGCGGCCGACGGCCTCCAGGTCGTCGGCGATGCTGCGGGAAAGAGGTGCGCGCGAAGCGCGTCCGTCGGGGGTGGTGGGCGACGGGCGGGCGTCGAGCTGCTCGAGGCTGCGGGCGTGCAGGACGAAGGCGCGGGAGAGGTTGCTGATGTGGTGCGGTCGCTTCTCGACCAGCGTGACGGGGACACCGGCGGATGCGAGGTCGCCGGCCAGGAGGAGCCCGGTGGGGCCCGCGCCGACGACGATC
>NZ_MUBM01000592.1 GCF_002154505.1 Streptomyces carpinensis
TGGTCATCCATGACGCGGATCCCGGCAGGCGAGAGCGCCAGTCGGGCACGGTGCCCGAACTGCCGCTTCACCAGGCCGAGTTCACTCACGACGATCACTATACTATTCTGGTGTATGTCATCGCGATGGAATCCAAACCCCGATATATCAGAACGGGCCGTCACGTCGTCTAGAGTCTGCATGTCCACTTGGTGTTCGTCACCAAGTACCGGCGGAAGGCGTTCACCGACGAGATGCAGACGCGCTGCGAAGAGATCATGCGGGGGTATGCGCCGACTTCGAAGCCGACCTCAAGCGGTTCAACGGAGAACCGGATCATGTACACCTGCTCGTGCACTGCCCGCCGAAGGTCCAGCTCTCCAAGCTGGTCAACTCCCTGAAAGGCGTCTCCGCCCGGCTCCTGCGCAAGGAATACGACGCCCACGTCCGCCGGTACCTGTGGGGCGGCCACTTCTGGTCCGGCTCCTACTTCGCCGGAAGCTGCGGCGGAGCACCACTCACCGTCGTGCAGCAGTACATCGAGCGACAGCAGCGCCCCGTGAGCTGAGCTGAATCGTGCGCGTCAGAGCAGTTCTGAGATGGCCCTCACCACCGCCCTGAAGAGCGGCGCACTGGCCAAGATCAAAGGTAGAACTCCTCCGCCGCCCGGTCTCCGTCCCGGTACAGCGTCCGCCGGTCGGGCGACTGCTCACCGGGGAAGAAGTGCTGCGCCGAGCGCATCAGGCGCTCGAGCGCCTCACCG
>NZ_MUBM01000593.1 GCF_002154505.1 Streptomyces carpinensis
TGGTCATCCATGACGCGGATCTCGGCAGGCGAGAGCGCCAGTCGGGCACGGTGCCCGAACTGCCGCTTCACCAGGCCGAGTTCACTCACGACGATCACTATACTATTCTGGTGTATGTCACCGCGATGGAATCCAAACCCCGATATATCAGAACGGGCCGTCACGTCGTCTAGAGTCTGCATGTCCACTTGGTGTTCGTCACCAAGTGCCGGCGGACCTACTTCGCCGGAAGCTGCGGCGGAGCACCACTCGCCGTCGTGCAGCAGTACATCGAGCGACAGCAGCGCCCGTGAGCTGAGCTGAATACTGCGGACCCGTGCCTATCGTGCGGGTCAGAGCAGTTCTGAGATGGCCTTCACCACCGCCCTGAAGGGCGGCGCACTGACCAAGATCAAAGGTAGAACGTGAAGCTGCATCGCAGGGCATCGAGGGCGGCGGCGAGAGTGTCGACGTAGTGCCGAACGGCGTGGTCGGGCAGCGGCTGCGCGGCCTTCGTCTTCGAACTGGCGCCCGAAGTAGAGGCGTTCGCGCCCGCGGACCAGCTCCTCGTTGATGCCGTCGAGGCGGTTGAACGCGAAGTGCCAGAGGCGGTCGTTGGCCTGCCCGGCTGCCGAAGAGAGGCGGTGTGGGAGAGAGCCCTGGGATCGTTGCCACGGCGACGGCCAGGCGGTCGAGCCGGTCGGGGCGGTCCGCGGCCAGGGCGTAGCCGGTCCACATGCCGACGTCGTGACCGGCCATGGCGAAGCGCCGGTGCCCGAGCGCGTCCATCAGCGTCACCATGTCGCGGGCCGGCGTGCCGGTTTCGTAGGCGTCCCGCGGTTTGTCGGACCGCCCGGCACCGCGCGGGCCGACCGCGACGACCCGAACGTCCCGGTCGGCGCGGGCATCACCAGGCGCCACGCGTACCACGTCTGGGGCCGGCCGGCAGCAGCGCGGCGGGCCCTGGGCTGCTGGTGACGGCGTGCAGGCGCAGTCCGCCAGTGTCAACGTAGTGGCTGGTGAAGGTGTCGGTGAAGCGGGCCGGAAGGTTCGGGCGCCGGAGGCGGAGCCGTGGCCTTCGGGTGCGGGCAGGTGGAGTGACGACACACTCCTGATCAACCTTTGTTCGTGCGACCGTTCGACGGTCGGTAGGACGGGACGGATTCCCCGGCGTACGGGCGGGAGAGGGGGCGGAGCCGCCGCGTCCGGTGGTCGCTCAGGTGGTGCCGGGGCGGCGCAGTGCGCCGGCCAGGGTCGTCACGACGACGGCGACGGCGAGGATCGGAGTGGCGAGGTCCTGGCCGAGGGCCTGGTCGAGGAAACCGAGGGGCCCGCGTGGGCACGATCGTGCCGGTGTCCTGGCTCGCGCGGAGCATCGCCAGAACGACGTGGTCCGTGCGGGTTCGGCCGAGGACGGTCCCCGCTGCGATGAGTTTCGGCCGGGTCGCGAGTCTGTTCCGGTGACCGTCGTAGGACGCCGTACGACGCTGCCCGGCACCGGACACCACGGAGGACACCATGACGACCACGCCGGACGACCCGACCACTGCGCTGCCCGGCCGCCCGCCCGTGGTCGACCTGGCCACCTGGCAGAGGGCCCGTGAGGAGCTTCTGGTCCGTGAGAAGGCCCACACCCGCGAGGGCGACGCCCTCGCCGCGGCCCGCCGTCGGCTGCCGATGGTGGAGTTCGACGGGACGGTCGAGGTCGTCGGACCCGACGGCCCGGTCCCGTTCTTGGACCTGTTCCAGGGCCGCGACGAGCTCGTGGTGTACAAGCACATGTGGTACGACGGCGCGCCGCACCAGGGGCAGTGCGAGGGCTGCACCACCACGGCCTGGCACCTGAAGGACGCCGTCTACCTCAACGCCCGCGGAGTCTCGTTCGCCGTCCTGACCACGGGCCGTTGGGACGAAGTCGCCTCCTACGTCGAGTTCATGGGCTACACCCAGCCCTGGTACTCGGTGCGCGACGCGGACGCGCCGGTCGGCGGCGACATGGGTCACATCACCTGCTTCCTGCGCGACGGCGATCGCGTGTTCCTCACCTACTCCACGACGGGCCGGGGCAACGAGCGGGTCAACGGGTCCCTCGGCCTGCTCGACATGACGCCCTACGGCCGCGGCGAGGTGTGGGAGGACAACCCCGAGGGCCGGCCCAAGGGCGACAGCCCGTGCTGGTCCTGGCGCTCGGACGCGGACGGGAACGCCACCTGGGGCCCGACCAGCCGCCCCGTGCCGCAGTGGACCCGCCCCGGCGCCACCCCCGTGGAGACCCTCGGCCGCCACGGCCACCACCACTGACGCGCCTTCGTCGACGGCGTCGGCGACAGGTGCCAGGTGCCGGCGACAGGTGCCAGGTGCCGGGCGAAGCTCCGGAAGATGCGAGGGTCCGCCTGCGCGCCCGGTCGGTGGTGGTGCGTCCTCTGAGGCGACGACGCTGCTCCCGGGCAGCACGAAGGGGCCGGAACCGTGTCGGTTCCGGCCCCTTGGGGCCTGGTCAGGCGGCGACGGTCTCGCCGGCGTGGCCGTGCAGGCGGGCGACGACCTCGGTCAGCTGGGCGGCGACCTCGGCGTCGTCGACCGGGTGGGTCTCGGCGAAACGGGTCACGGAGCCCGGGATGGACAGCTTGATGTCCTCGATCACCTTGCCGCCGGCGATGCCCACGGCCTTGCGGGCGTCGTCCTGCGCCCACACGCCGCCGTACTGGCCGAAGGCGGTGCCCACGACCGCGACGGGCTTGCCGGTGAAGGCGCCGGCGCCGTACGGACGGGACAGCCAGTCGATGGCGTTCTTCAGGACGGCCGGGATGGTGCCGTTGTACTCGGGGGAGAACACGAGGAAGGCGTCGGCGGCCTGGGCGGCCGCACGCAGCCGGGCGGCGGGGGCCGGCACGCTGCCCTCGACGTCGACGTCCTCGTTGTAGAACGGAACCTCGGCCAGGCCCTCGAACAGCTCCACCTCGGCACCCGCGGGGGCGAGCTTGACGGCCGCCTCGGCGAGCTGGCGGTTGTGCGAACCGGCGCGAAGGCTGCCGACGAGCGCGAGGATGCGAACAGACATGGGGGACTCCAAGGGGGGTGAAACACTGCCGTTACGATCCGGACCGAGGTCCGTTTAATTTTCTACCAGATTAACCGGACCGCGGTCCAGTTCTGTTCCCGATGCTTTACGCTGACTTCATGTCCAGCACCCTGCCGCCCTTTCCGACGCCTCAGGAGCCCGTCGAGGAGAAGCCGGTGCTGCTCGAGCTCGGTACCGGCACGGACGAGTCCGGCCTGCGAGCCGACGCGGCGCGCAATCGCGCCCGGCTGCTGGACGCCGCCGCACGCCTGGTGGCGGAGCACGGCGCGGCCGGCGTCACGATGGAGGCGGTGGCCGCGGCGGCCCAGGTGGGCAAGGGCACGGTCTTCCGCCGCTTCGGAGACCGCACCGGCCTGCTGACGGCCCTGCTGGACCACTCCGAGCGCAAGTTCCAGGCATCCTTCCTCAGCGGCCCGGCGCCGCTGGGCCCCGGCGCGCCGCCGGTGGACCGGCTGCGCGCGTTCGGCTGCGCGGCGCTGCGCCGCGCCGCCGACGACCTGGAGCTGCAACTGGCGGCCGAGCCGTGCCCCGACCGCCGCTTCGTGCTGCCGCCCCGCCAGCTGCGCTACCGCCACGTGGTCATGCTGCTGCGGCAGGCGGTCCCGGACGCGGACTGCGAGCTGCTCGCGCAGACGCTGATGAGTTACCTCGAACCCGCCCTGATCTTCCACCTGACCCGGCAGTGCCATATGCCGATGGAACGGTTGCAGGCAGGCTGGTACGACCTGGTCGCCCGCGTGACCGGTACCGCCGGGCCCTGCTGAGAGCGGTCGCCGCCTGGGCGCAGGGGCTTGCTCGGTGCCGGCGTCGCCGGTCCTCCCGGCCGCCGGCCGGCCCTCTTGTGCGCCTCCCCAGCAGCCGGCGCAATGATCAACGCGGTGTTCGAGGCATGCCGGGTCTGCCGTCGGCGCCGGGGCCGGAAGTCCGGAGCCCGGCCCGCGCGGAGTCGCTCCGCGATAGCGTGATCGTCATGACGGCTGAGGACGGGGCACTGGTCGGCGGCATGGTGAACGCGGGGGCGGTCTTCCGCCGGGGTGCGCTGGTGGAGCGCCCGGCGCCGCGCAACGCGCGCGCCCTGCATGCCCATCTCCTCGCGCTGAAGGAGCAGGGTTTCGATGCGGCCCCGGCTCCTGTCGCCGTCACCGAGGACGGCCGTGAGCAGTTGACCTTCGTCCCGGGCGACGTGCCTCTGCCGCCGTTCCCGGACTGGGCGATGACGACGGCCGCCCTCGAATCGGTGGGGAGCCTGCTGCGGCGGCTGCATGAGGCCGCCGCGGCCGTCGAGGTCGACATCCGTGCCGAGTGGCCCCGCGATCTCGCCGACCCGGAGGGGGGAACGATGCTGTGTCACAACGACGTGTGCCCGGACAACGTCGTCTTCCGCGACGGCCGTGCCGCCGCCCTGATCGATTTCGACCTGGCGGCCCCGGGCCGACCTCTCTGGGACGTCGCCATGACCGCCCGCTACTGGGTTCCCATGGTCGACCCCGCATCCGCGGCCGCCTTCTACCCCGCCGAGCTGGACGCGCCCGAACGGCTGCGGATCCTTGCCGACAGCTACGGCCTCTCGCCGCGGGAGCGCGGCGAACTGCCCGGCGTCGTCGAGCAGGCCACGGAGGTCTGCCGGGCCTTCGTCGCCCGCCGCGTGGCTGACGGCGACCCCGTCTATCTGCAGGCGCTGGCCGAGCGCGGTGGCTGGGAACGCTGGGACCGTATGCGGACCTGGCTGGCGGACCACCGCGAGACGTTCACGGCCGCCCTGCTGAACTGACCGGCCCGGGCGTTGACATCGGCAGGCCAGTGGCGGGTACTTCGGCCTGCCGCCGCCGTTCGAGGTCCTGGCCGCGAACGACCGTCACGAACACATTCGTCACGAACACATTCGTCACGAACACGTTCGCGTACCAGCTCGCGAGGCTCCCACCTGACCCGTCCGGACGCGCACGGCCCTGCCCCCCTCCGCCGCTCCCGGCTTCTGCCAAGATGCGGTACGTCATGGTGCAGATACCTGAATCCACCGCGTCCTCGTCTCCCGCACCGCACTCCGTCCCCACGAGTGCCGATGTGGCCCGTCTGGCGGGCGTCTCGCGGGCGACCGTCTCCTACGTCCTGAACAACTCCGGAGCCGTACGGATCAGCGAGCCCACCCGCCGCCGGGTCCGCGAGGCCGCCAGCGAACTCGGGTACGTGCCCCACGCCGCCGCGCGCAGCCTGCGTGCCGGGCACAGCCGCATCGTCCTGATGCCCGCCCCGGCCATCCCGGTGGGCCCGCTCTACAGCCACTACCTCAACGAACTCCACGGGGCGCTCGGCCGCCTGGACTACACCGTCGTACAGCACGGCAGCGCCGGCCTGCACGGCGACGAAGCCGCCCGCGCCTGGGCCGAGCTGCGGCCGGTCGCCGTCATCGTCCCCGGGGCCGGGATCGGCCCGGAAGGGGTCGCGGTGCTCAAGCGCTCCGGTGCCCGCGCCGTCGTCACCCTCGGGCCCGACCCCGTCGACGGGGCCCACGCCCTGCTCATGGACCACGAGAGCGTGGGCCACTGCGCCGGCGCCCACCTGTACGCCCGGGGCCGACGCAGGATCGGCGTGGTCGTGCCCGAGGAACGTGGCCTCGATGTCTTCTCCAGACCGCGCCTGGCCGGCGTACGGCGCGCCCTGCACGGCACCGACGGGACGGTGACGGAACTGCCCCTCGGCTACGACGAGGAGTCAGCGGCCCGCCTCGCCGCCCGCTGGCGCGGTCTCGGCCTGGACGCGGTGTTCGCGTACAACGACGAGTACGCCATGCTGGTGATGCGCGCACTGCAGGACGCGGGCTTACGCGTCCCCGAGGACGCGGCGGTGATCGGCGCCGACGACCTGATGCTCGGCCGGCTGCTGCGCCCCCGGCTGAGCACCGTGCACATCGACCTGCCCCCCGGCCGCTACGTCGCCGACCTCGTCGACCGCGCCGTGCGCAACCCGGGCGCGGCACCCGAACGCCAGGCGGTGCTCGGCGCGACGGTGGTCCACCGCGAGTCCACCTGAACTCAGACGCGAAGGAACGGTCCCGCGGACGAAAAGGAACGGTCCGCAGACGAGACGGCTCGGACCGGCCGACACGAAGAGGAACGGTCCGCAGACGAACGGCTCGGACCCGCCGCACGAAGGATCGGACCCGCCGACACGAAGAAGCGGGCCCGCTCACGAGGAGCGGACCCGCCCACGAAGAACGAGGGCCCTACTGCCCGTCGGGGCCCGTCTGCCCCTGCCCCTGCGCCTGCTGCTCGGCGACCGCCTTGCGCACCTCGTCCATGTCCAGCTTGCGGGCCTGCCCGATCACGTCCGTGAGGGCGGCCTCGGGCAGCGCGCCGGGCTGCGCGAACACGGCCACCTGGTCGCGCACGATCATCAGCGTCGGAATGGACTGGATGCCGAAGGCCGCCGCCAGTTCCGGCTGCGCCTCGGTGTCCACCTTGCCGAACACCAGGTCCGGGTTGTCCTCCGCCGCCTTCTCGTAGACCGGGGCGAACGAACGGCACGGCCCGCACCAGGACGCCCAGAAGTCGATGAGAACGAACTCGTTCTCGGTGACCGTCTGGTCGAAGTTCTCTTTGGTGAGCTCCACGGTGCTGCTCATGGCGTATTCCCTCTTCCTGGTGTGGGGACGTACTTACTGGCGCGGGACGAGACCGTGACGACAACACGGCCGACCCTACGGGTATTCCGCGCGCGTACCCGTGTGGCCACGGCGCACACCACCCAGCAGACTGACGTCATGACGGAAACGGAATCCATCGCGTACGACGTCGTGGTGCTCGGGGCCGGACCCGTGGGGGAGAACGTGGCCGACCGCACCCGTGCGGCCGGTCTGTCCACCGCGGTCGTGGAGAGCGAGCTGGTCGGCGGCGAGTGCTCGTACTGGGCGTGCATGCCCAGCAAGGCGCTGCTCCGCCCGGTCATCGCGCGCGCCGACGCCCGCCGACTGCCGGGTCTGAGCCAGGCGGTGCAGGGTCCCCTGGACGCCGCCGCGGTCCTCGCCCGCCGCGACGAGTACACCTCCCACTGGCACGACGACGGACAGGTGCGGTGGCTGGACGGCATCGGCGCCGACCTGTACCGCGGCCACGGTCGCCTCGCCGGTCCGCGCACGGTCACGGTCACCGGCCCGGATGGCGTGAGCAGGACACTGACCGTCCGGCACGCGGTCGCGGTCTGCACCGGCACCGGCGCCCGGCTGCCCGACCTGCCCGGACTCGCCGAGGTCCGGCCGTGGACCAGCCGCGAGGCCACCTCTGCCGAGCATGTGCCCGGGCGGCTGATCGTGGTCGGCGGAGGCGTGGTCGCAACCGAGATGGCCACCGCCTACCAGGCGCTCGGCTCTCAGGTCACCGTCCTGGTGCGGGGCAAGGGGCTGCTGGCCCGGATGGAGCCCTTCGCGGGCGAGCTGGTCGCCGAGGCGCTCACCGAGGCGGGCGCCGAGATCCGTACCGGTACCTCGGTGGAGTCGGTGGCCCGCGAGAACGGCACCGTCGTGGCCGTCACCGGCGCCGGCGACCGCATCGAATCCGACGAGATCCTGTTCGCCACCGGACGGGCCCCGCGCACCGACGACATCGGCCTGGAGACCGTCGGCATGGAGCCGGGCTCCTGGCTCCCGGTCGACGACACATTGCGGGTCGAGGGCAGCGACTGGCTCTACGCGTGCGGCGACGTCAACCACCGCGCCCTCCTCACCCACCAGGGCAAGTACCAGGCCCGGATCGCGGGCGACGCCATCGGCGCCCGCGCCAAGGGCGAGCCCCTCCAGGAGCCGGCCCCGTGGGGTCCGCACGCGGCCACCGCCGACCACCACGCCGTCCCGCAGGTGGTCTTCACCGATCCGGAGGCCTCGGCAGTCGGCCTGTCGCTGGCGGAGGCCGAACAGGCCGGCCACCGGGTACGCGCCGTGGACGTGGAGTTCTCGTCGGTCGCCGGGGCGGGGCTGTACGGCGAGGGTTACCGCGGCCGCGCGCGCATGGTGGTCGACGTGGACGAGCGGATCCTGAGGGGTGTCACCTTCGTCGGCCCCGGCGTCGGCGAACTGATCCACTCGGCCACCGTCGCCGTCGCCGGACAGGTCCCGGTCGACCGCCTGTGGCACGCGGTCCCGTCCTACCCGACGATCAGCGAGGTGTGGCTGCGGCTGCTGGAGGCCTACCGCGGCTGACCGCCGGTACCCGGCCCGGGACACCCCGGGCCGGCCACCGCGGCAGAGGCGACGCGGACACGCTCGTCACGGCAACTCGAAACCGAGCGTCCGCGCCGCCTCCTCGGGAGTCGGCTGGGCCCAGCGCGCCGCCAGCACCTCGTTCGAGGACAGCGAGCGCAGCTCGGCACGGTCGAGGTAGAGGGTGCCGTCGAGATGGTCGGTCTCGTGCTGCACGATGCGGGCCGGCCAGCCGGTGAACACCTCGTCCACCGCGCGGCCGTGCTCGTCGTGCGCGCGCAGGCGCACCTCGGCGTGCCGGGC
>NZ_MUBM01000594.1 GCF_002154505.1 Streptomyces carpinensis
GAGCCGCCTCCTCGACGGCACGCCCCTTCGGGAAGCCGACGGTGCCGTCGAGGAGGCGGCTCCCGCCGTGGGTGCTCCCGCGCCCGTCGACGGTCAGGTGGCCGAGCAGGCCCAGCCGGCCGCTGCCGCACCGGCCGGGGCGGACGAGGCGACTTCCGTGGCCCAGCCGGCGGACGCCACCGTCCACGATCCGGCCGCTGCCGCCCAGGACCCGAACGCCCTCCCGGCGACCGGGACTCCCGGGCCCACCGGTGCCGACGTGCCCCCGCAACCGGTTCTCGCCGCTCCCGCCGCCCAGGCACCGGAGGCAGCCGAGACGTCCGTGGCCCCCGAGGGACAGGAAGCACCCGAAGCACCTCACGGCGACGCACCCCACAGCACCGGCGAAGCTCCCCTCGCGGCCGCGGCAGCCTCTGCCGAGGACGGCGGGCAGGACACCCGCGGCCCCGGCGCCCCCCTGCCCGGCAGTGTTCCGTCGCAGCCCCGACCCGGCCTGACCCTGGGGCAGTTCGTTCCGGTCGAGGGCTCGGTGCCGACCACCCCGCACCTGGCCCCGACGCCGCCGCACCCGATCGTCGTGCCGGTGGACCCGCCCCAGCCGCTGCCCCAGCAGGAGTGGGAGGCGCAGCCCGCCGGCGGAGCCGTGCAGGAGCCCGTCGGCATGGTGCCCGCCCCTCGTGACGGCGACACCCCTCCCGCCGCGCCCGGTGAGGAGCCGGACCCCGCTGTGGTCCAGCACGCGGAGGACCTGGACACCCAGGTCGCCGACCAGGAAGAGCACCAGGAAGAGAGCACGGCCGCAGTGGCAGAAGCACGACAGTCCACCGGTCCGGCCGCGCCCGGCTACGACGAGGCCGAGCGGGAGGCGGTGCTCAAGGTGATGCGCGAGCGCCGCGACATCCGCAACGGCTTCCGCAGCGACCCGATCCCGCACGAGGTGCTGCTCCGCGTCCTGGAGGCCGCCCACACCGCACCCAGCGTCGGCCACTCCCAGCCCTGGGACTTCGTCGTCATCCGCTCCGCCGACACCCGCCGTGCGATGCACGAACTGGCCATGCGGCAACGCGACGCCTACGCCAAGTCGCTGCCCAAGGGCCGGGCCAAGCAGTTCAAGGAACTGAAGATCGAGGCCATCCTCGACACCCCGGTGAACATCGTCGTCACCGCCGACCCCACTCGCGGCGGCCGCCACACCCTCGGCCGGCACACCCAGCCGCAGATGGCGCCGTACTCCGCCGCGCTCGCCGTGGAGAACCTGTGGCTCGCCGCGCGCGCCGAGGGCCTCGGCGTCGGGTGGGTCAGCTTCTTCGACGAGCGCGAGATGGTCCGCGCCCTCGGCCTGCCCGAGCACCTGGAGGTCATCGCCTACCTGTGCGTCGGGTACGTCGACGAGTTCCCGGACGAGCCCGAGCTGATGCAGGCCGGCTGGTCCAAGCGCCGTCCGCTGTCCTGGGTGGTCCACGAGGAGACGTACGGCCGACGCGCCCTGCCCGGGGAGGAGCCCCACGACCTGCTCGCCGAGACCGTCGCGCAGATCCGCCCGCTGGACGCCAAGGCGCTCGGCGAGGCCTGGGAGCGCCAGAAGCGCATGACCAAGCCGGCCGGCGCGCTCGGCATGCTGGAGATCATCTCCGCCCAGCTGTCCGGGCTGTCCCGGCAGTGCCCGCCGCCGATCCCCGAGCCCGCGGCCGTGGCGATCTTCGCCGGCGACCACGGTGTGCACGCCCAGGGCGTCACCCCCTGGCCGCAGGAGGTCACCGCCCAGATGGTGGCCAACTTCCTCGGCGGGGGAGCGGTCTGCAACGCCTTCGCGGCCCAGGTGGGCGCCGAGGTCTGCGTCGTCGACGTGGGCGTCGCCACCGACCTCCCGGCCACGCCCGGGCTGCTGCCCCGCAAGGTGCGCGCGGGCACGTCCGACATGACCACCGGCCCCGCGATGACCCGCGAGGAGGCCAAGAAGGCCATCGAGGTGGGCATCGAGACCGCCCGCGACCTGGTCGCGGCGGGCAACAAGGCGCTGCTCACCGGCGAGATGGGCATCGCGAACACCACCGCGTCCGCGGCCCTCATCTCCGTCTACACCGGCGCGGACCCGGCCGAGGTCACCGGACGGGGCACGGGCATCAACGACGAGACGCTGGCCCGCAAGACCGAGGTGGTGCGCCGCGCCCTGGAACTGCACCGGCCGGACCCGGCCGACCCCGTCGGCGTGCTCGCCGCGATCGGCGGTTTCGAGCACGCGGCGATGGTCGGCCTGCTCCTCGGCGGCGCCTCGCTGCGCACGCCGGTGATCCTGGACGGCGTCAGCGCCGGTGCCGCCGCGCTGGTGGCCCGTGCGATCGCCCCCGAGGTGCTCGCGGCCTGCATCGCCGGACACCGCAGCGCCGAACCGGGGCACGTCGCCGCCCTGAACAAGCTCGGCCTGCGCCCGCTGGTCGACCTCGACCTGCGGCTCGGTGAGGGCACGGGCGCGCTGCTGGCGCTGCCGCTGGTGCAGAGCACGGCGCGGGCGATGCACGAGGTGGCGACCTTCGACTCCGCGGGCGTAACCGAGAAGTGAGTCGCGAGGGAAGTCGGCGGCCGGGGTCGGCGGGTTCGCGCTCCTGCGCACCCCCCGGCCCCGCCGTACGCTGAACCCACGTCTAAGATCCGCACGTCAGGGCCGCTCCGGAGCCGTAGCGCCCATGCGTACCCCTTCGCCTGCCTCCCCCACACAGCACCGCTGCGACCGCCCGGACGAGGAGCCGCACCCCCATGGCCGAACACCCTGCCTACCCCGTAGGTCTCCGCCTCACCGGCCGCCGCGTGGTCGTCCTCGGCGGCGGCCAGGTCGCCCAGCGCCGACTGCCGGCGCTCATCGCCGCGGGCGCCGACATCGTGCTGGTGTCACCCGAGGCGACCCCCTCCGTCGAGGCCATGGCGGACGCGGGCGAGATCGCCTGGCACAGGCGCCCGTACGAGGACGGCGACCTCGCGGACGCCTGGTACGCCCTGATCGCCACCAGTGACTCCGACGCCAACACCCGCGCCTCGGCCGAGGCGGAGCG
>NZ_MUBM01000595.1 GCF_002154505.1 Streptomyces carpinensis
GCGCCCGCCGTGGCCTACGACCCGCGCCGGGAGCGGATCGAGCAGCGCCGCAGGACCCAGGCGCAGAACCAGTCCCGGAGCCAGGGCGCGGCCGCGGCGACCGGCGTGCCCGGGCCGGCGGGCGGGGGAGCGGAGCGGGAGGCCGTCCAGGAAGAGGGGCAGGGCACGTGAGCGAGCCGGTCAAGGCGGCCGTCTTCGGTACCGGATCGTGGGGCACCGCCTTCGGGATGGTGCTCGCCGACGCCGGCTGCGACGTCACCCTGTGGGCCCGCCGCGCCTCGCTCGCCGAGGCGGTCAACTCCACCCGGACCAACCCGGACTACCTGCCCGGTGTGGAGCTCCCGGACAACCTGCGGGCCACCGCCGACGCCGCCGAGGCCGCCCGCGGCGCCGACTTCACCGTGCTGGCCGTTCCCTCGCAGACCCTGCGCGACAACCTCGCCGAATGGCGGCCGCTGCTCGCGCCGCACACGCTCCTCGTCTCCCTGATGAAGGGCGTCGAACTCGGTTCGGCGATGCGCATGAGCGAGGTGATCGAGGACGTCGCCAAGGTCGCCGCCGACCGCATCGCCGTGGTCACCGGGCCCAACCTCGCCCGCGAGATCGCCGCCCGGATGCCGGCCGCCGCCGTGGTGGCCTGCACGGACGAGGGGGTCGCCCGGCGGCTCCAGGCCGCCTGCCACACCCCGTACTTCCGCCCCTACACCAACACCGACGTCGTCGGCTGCGAACTGGGCGGCGCCGTCAAGAACGTGATCGGGCTGGCTGTCGGCATCGCGGACGGCATGGGCCTCGGTGACAACGCCAAGGGCTCGCTCATCACCCGCGGGCTCGCCGAGACCACCCGGCTGGGGATGGCCCTGGGCGCCGACCCGCTGACCTTCTCCGGACTCGCCGGCCTCGGCGACCTGGTGGCCACCTGCTCCTCACCGCTGTCGCGCAACCACACCTTCGGCACCAACCTCGGCAAGGGCATGACCCTGCAGGAGACCATCGCGGTCACCAAGCAGACCGCCGAGGGCGTCAAGTCGTGCGAGTCCGTGCTGGATCTGGCCCGCCGGCACGGCGTCGACATGCCCATCACCGAGACGGTCGTCGGCATCGTGCACGAGGGCAAGCCCCCGGTGGTGGCCCTCAAGGAGCTGATGTCGCGCAGTGCGAAGCCCGAGCGACGCTGAGCGACCCCGCGTTTCCAACGCTGTCTCGGGGCCCTACCACCGGGTACTCTCATCGCGATATGAGCACCGAGAACCTCCCCCAGAGCCCTGAGCAGCCGCCTCGCAAGCCGCGCGTGGCCGTGGTGTTCGGCGGACGCAGCTCCGAACACACGATCTCCGTGGTCACCGCCGGCGCCGTGCTGAGGGCCATCGACCGGACCAAGTACGAGGTCCTGCCGATCGGCATCACCCAGGACGGGCGTTGGGCGCTCACCGCCGACGCGCCGGAGCGCATGGCGATCACCGACCGCCGCCTGCCCAACGTCGAGGAGCTCGCCGAGTCGACCGAGGGCGGCGTGGTGCTCCCCGTCGACCCGGCCAACCGCGAAGTCGTCTACAGCGAGCCCGGGTCGGTGCCCAAGGCCCTCGGCGAGGTCGACGTGGTCTTCCCGGTGCTGCACGGCCCCTACGGCGAGGACGGCACCCTCCAGGGCCTCCTGGAGCTGTCCGGCGTGCCCTACGTGGGCTCGGGCGTGCTGGCCTCGGCGGTCGGCCAGGACAAGGAGTACATGAAGCGGGTGTTCACCTCCTTCGGGCTCAAGGTCGGCCCGTACGTGGTGATCCGGCCGCGAGAGTGGGCGCAGGACCAGTCCGCCGCCCGGAAGAAGATCGTGGACTTCGCCGGCGAGCACGGCTGGCCGCTGTTCGTGAAGCCCGCGCGTGCGGGCTCGTCGATCGGCATCACCAAGGTCGAGGACCTCTCGGGCCTGGACGAGGCGATCGAGGAGGCCCAGCGGCACGACCCGAAGGTGCTCGTGGAGGCCGCCGTGCGCGGCCGGGAGATCGAGTGCGGGGTGCTGGAGTTCGAGGACGGCCCGCGCGCCTCCGTGCCGGCCGAGATCCCGCCGCCCGAGGCGCACGCGTACTACGACTTCGAGGCGAAGTACATCGACTCCACGCCCGGCATCGTGCCCGCCCCGCTGACCGAGGAGGAGACCGCCGAGGTGCGGCGGCTCGCGGTGGAGGCGTTCGAGGCGACCTCCTGCGAGGGCCTGGTCCGTGCGGACTTCTTCCTCACCGAGGACGGCGAGTTCGTCATCAACGAGATCAACACCATGCCCGGCTTCACGCCCATCTCGATGTACCCGCAGATGTGGCAGGCCGCCGGGATCTCCTACCCGGAGCTGGTGGACCGCCTGGTCCAGGCGGCGCTGCGCCGGCCGACCGGGCTTCGGTGAGCGCGGTACGTACCCCCGTACGCGTCAGTCGGCGATCCCTTCGGGGATCGCCTTCTTGACGGCGGGCGCCAGGTCGACCAACGGGGCGACCCCGTTTCCGGTGCGGCTGTGCGGGATGGTGACCTCCACGTACGCCCTGCGCAGCGTGGTCGTGAAGCGAAACGATCCGTCGCCCTGCTTCTCCAGCAGCCAGCCGACGCCGTTCACCTCGGCGCCGTCGGCCTCCGGGTCGTTCATCCGGGCGGGTCGCGCAACGCCGCAGCGCAGTATGATCGCCGGGCTTCCCCAGCCCGCGGTCAGCGCGGAGGCGGGCCGGGGGTCCTTGCGGCTCAGTCCGTCCACCTTCTGCGGCAGCTCCTCGTCCAGGTTCCGGCACAGCTTGGTGACCGCCGTGTTCGGGCTGGGAACCGCCGCGGTGGCACCGTCGTCTGCTGAGGAGCAGCCCACGGCGGTGATCAGCACGGCGAGGACGGGCAGGCCGAGGGGCCGGTGACGGAAGAAGCTCACCGGCCCAAGGGTAGACGGGGGCTACAGATGGACGACCGGGCAGGTCAGGGTGCGCGTGATGCCCTCCACTTGCTGCACCTTCGCGACCACCATCCGGCCCAGGTCGTCCACGGTGTCGGACTGGGCGCGCACGATCACGTCGTACGGGCCTGTCACGTCCTCTGCCTGGATCACCCCAGGCAGCTTGCTGATCGTCTCGGCGACGGTCGACGCCTTGCCGACCTCCGTCTGGATCAGGATGTACGCCTGTACCACGGAACCTCCAGGGCGGCCACGAGGATCATGTGGGGAAAAGGAACGCCACGGTATCGCGTCGCCGTACGCCACGGGGAGACCCACGGAGTACGTGGCCCGCGCGCCGGGGTGCAGGTAGGACAGAAGTTGACGGTCATCTCGACGGTAACGAGGACCGCGTGACCGCGCGACCGGGAACGGACAGGGACAGAAGGGGCGAAAGGGCTATGAAGGGCACTGTTGGTGAACTCGGGGAGTTCGGGCTCATCAGGGAGCTCACCTCCCGTCTCACCACCACCCCGGCGGTCCGGGTCGGCCCCGGCGACGACGCCGCGGTGGTCGCGGCCCCGGACCGCAGGGTGGTGGCGAGCACCGACATACTCGTGGAGGGGCGGCACTTCCGGCGGGACTGGTCCACGGCGTACGACGTGGGCCGCAAGGCGGCCGCGCAGAACCTCGCGGACATCGCCGCCATGGGCGCCGTACCGACCGCGCTGCTGCTCGGCCTGGTCGTCCCCGCCGAACTCCCGGTCACCTGGCCGACCGAGCTGATGGACGGGCTGCGCGACGAGTGCCAGGTCGCGGGTGCCTCCGTGGTCGGCGGCGACGTGGTGCGCGGTGACACGATCATGGTGTCGATCACGGCCCTGGGCGATCTGCGCAACCACGAGCCGGTGACCCGCGCGGGCGCCCAACCGGGCGACCTCGTGGCCGTCACCGGATGGCTGGGCTGGTCCGCGGCCGGGTACGCGGTGCTCTCCCGCGGCTTCCGCTCCCCGCGCGCCTTCGTCGAGGCGCACCGCCGCCCCGAGCCGCCGTACCACGCGGGGCCGGCCGCCGCCGGGCTCGGCGCGACCGCGATGTGCGACGTCAGCGACGGGCTCATCGCCGACCTCGGGCACATCGCGGAGGCCAGCAAGGTCCGCATCGACATCCGCTCCGGCGCCATCGACATCCCCTCTCAGATGAACGACATCGGGCAGGCGGTCGGTGTCGACCCGCTCCAGTGGGTGCTGACCGGTGGGGAGGACCACGCGATCGTGGCGACCTTCCCGCCGGACGTGAAGCTGCCGGCCCGCTGGAAGGTGATCGGCGAAGTGCTCAACCCCTCGGCACTGCCCCAGGTCACGGTCGACGGTGCGCCGTGGACCAGGAAGGGCGGCTGGGACCACTTCGGGGACATCGAGTCATGAGCGGCGCGCCCCCTCGTGTGCTCACCGTCGCCGGCTCCGACTCCGGCGGCGGCGCCGGCATCCAGGCCGACCTGAAGACGATGCTCGCCCTCGGCGTGCACGGCATGAGCGTGATCACCGCGGTGACCGCGCAGAACTCCCTCGGCGTCCAGGGCGCCTGGGAACTGCCCGTGGAGGCGGTCCGGGCCCAGTACCGCAGTGTCGTCGACGACATCGGCGTCCAGGCCGTCAAGACCGGGATGCTGGCCTCGGCGGAACTGGTCGAGACGGTGGCCGAGTTGCTCGCCGGGACCGGCGTGCCCACCGTCGTCGACCCGGTCGGCGTCTCCAAGCACGGCGACCCGCTGCTGGCCGCCTCCGCACTGGAGTCCGTACGGACGAAGCTGCTGCCCGTGGCCACCGTCGCCACGCCCAACCTCGACGAGGTGGCCCAACTGACCGGCGTCGAGGTCGCCTCGGAGGAGCAGCTGCGCGGGGCCGCGGCGGCCGTCCTGGAGTACGGGCCGGCGTGGGTGCTGATCAAGGGCGGCCATCTGACCGCGG
>NZ_MUBM01000596.1 GCF_002154505.1 Streptomyces carpinensis
ATCCAGGCCGTCCAAGGCGAATCACTGCCGCAGTCATAGGCACCACAGGGTCAGCCTGATTGGGCCCGGCTGCCCCTAGTCCTAGCATCTGATGTCCTGCGCACCCTCCCGCGCAGCCACCACCCCCAGTGTGACGCGCGCTCGCGCCCCACGTGCCGAAGGAGTACGGCGGGCAGGGTCTGCCCATCGAGCACTGGTCGCCGATACGCTCGCGTCATCGGCCGCAGACGCACCCGCGGAAGAACCACCTCGCGAGGATCCCGCGCCAGGGCGGGTGAGCTGGGTGATCTGGTGGTTCCGGAGTTCGCGGAGTCCCGTCGAGCGCCCCACACCGGCTCCCGGCCCGGACGGCAGGCCGGCCCGGCCGGGCCCCACCGCCACCGGAGCGGAACCTGCGCCCGCGTGGCGCGAGCTCCTGGATCCCGAGTCACTCCTGGCAGCCGACTTTCTCGACGAGGTGCTCCCGCAGCCTCTGCACACCCTCGGCCTGGAGGGAGTGCGGCGGTTCGCGGCCCCGCAAGCTCCGCCCCGATGGACCCAGGTCGCGTCCGTGACGGAAGAGGACGCGACCTGGACCGACCCGTTCGGGGTGGTCCGCTCCGTGCCGGTTCGGATCTATCGGCCGCATACGCCGGGCACGGATACGGCCGGCCTGCCCTGCCTGCTCTATCTCCACGGCGGGGGCTTCACGGTCGCCAGCCCGGACGGCGTCGACGAAGTGTGCCGTCTCTTCAGCCACCACGCCGAGTGCGTCGTGGTCTCGGTCGACTACCGACTGGCCCCCGAGCATCCGTTCCCCGCCGCCATCGACGACACCAGGACGGCCCACGCCTGGCTCGTCGAGAACGCGGACCGCCTCCGCATCGACAGCCGCCGCATCGCGGTCGCCGGCGACTCGGCCGGT
>NZ_MUBM01000597.1 GCF_002154505.1 Streptomyces carpinensis
ACGAGGCAACCCCACCCCCGAGGAGCTCGCCGCCGCCCTGGCGGTGGTCCGGGCGCGCGCCGCGGCGGCGGCCACCCTGCCGTCCGGCGCGCCCGGCCCGAGGGACTCCTGGGCCGACCCGTCCCGCATCGCCGGCCACCGCGTCCCGCGGCCGGGCCCCTCGTCCTGGGCGCGCACGTACTGGCCCGGCTGAGCCGGCCCGGGTACACGGGCCAGGGTCCGGCCAACTTGAGTACGCGTACTCAGGCGCCGGACCCGCCCGCCGCCGGACGATCGGGGAATGCTGTGGTCCGACCCCGAGAACGAGCCGCCGAAGGAACTGCGCGACATGCAGGCGATGCTGCGGCGACTGGGCGTTCTCATGGCGCTGGCCATGGTGCTGGCGATGTTCGTGATCGGGGTGAGGTGAGCCCCGGGGCCCTCGTGGTTACTCTGACCGCATGACTGAGCAGCCGCGCCGCCGCCTCGTACTCGCCTCCAAGTCCCCCGCCCGGCTCGGGCTGCTCCGGCAGGCCGGGCTGGACCCCGAGGTGATCGTGAGCGGGGTCGACGAGGACGCGATCACCGCCCCCACCCCCGCCGAGCTGGCGCTCGCCCTGGCCGAGGCGAAGGCCTCCGTGGTGGCGGCGAAGCCGGAGATCCGGGGCGCCCTGGTGATCGGCTGCGACTCGGTGCTCGACCTGGACGGCCAGGCGCTCGGCAAGCCCGCCGACGCCGAGGAGGCCACCGCCCGCTGGAAGGCGATGCGCGGACGGGCCGGAACCCTGCAGACCGGGCACTGCGTCTGGGACACGGCGAGCGGACGCCACGTCTCGGCCACCGCGTCCACCGTGGTCCACTTCGGGGACCCGACGGACGAGGAGATCGCCGCGTACGTCGCCTCCGGTGAGCCCCTCTACGTCGCCGGCGCCTTCACCCTGGACGGCCGGTCGGCCCCGTTCATCGACGGCATCGACGGCGACCACGGCAACGTCATCGGCATCAGCCTTCCCCTGGTGCGCCGGCTGCTGGCCGACCTGGGCGTCGCGATCACCGAGTTGTGGTCGCCGGCCGACGGCGCCTGACGACGCTCAGGAGGCGCTGGGCTCACCCGGAGGGACGACCGGCGGGACGGGGGCGGGCATGCCGCTCTTCGGACCGCCCTCGGGGCCGTCGGCGGACACGGCGTCGCTCGGCCCCTCCTCGCGGTCGTACGTCATCAGCAGCAGCACGATGAGCGCGAGCACGGCGACCATGAACAGGAACGCCGTCCAGCCCACCAGCCCCCACGCGAACGCGCCCAGCAGCCCGTGCACCACGGCCGCACTGATCAGCAGGACCCGGCCCACGCCGGCCGGACGGCGGCCGTGCACCGCGACGAGCAGCGCTGCGAGCCCGCACAGCGCGAAGTAGAGACCGAAGACCACCCCGCCGGCCTTCGACGAGGTCGACATCACGTTCGGATCCATCCCGGCGAGGGACATCTTCTGCCGGTGGACGACATCCCCGAGAAACCAGTTCACCGCCGCGAAGCCGAACGCCTCGGCGAAGAGCACGACCGCCACGATCCACGCCACCGGTCTGCGCACCACCGGTCCCACCCACTTTCGACTGCCGCTCCGCCAGGAAGCCCTGTTACCGCGAGTACTGTCCGGACACCGCGAACGCTACTAACGGGTAAACCTGGGGACAAGGGTCGTGCGGGCGGCAAAGAATCATTGGGCCATTCGTAGGGACTCCACAAAGAAACGAAGTGGGCCGCAGCACGCTCTCACAGAGACCTTGACCACATCGGCGGGCTAGGGTTTGCCGGTGGAGCCCTGCGTACCGTGGTGCGACAAGGGGTTTCGCGGGTCGAGCGAGCCTCGAATCACGCTCCGTGTGGGCAAGCTCACCATTGGGGACGGGTCGAAGTGCCGTGTCGGCAGTCCCTAAACTCGGCTTGTTTCAAGGAGGGAGCCTCAATCGTGCGCAAGGTGCTCATCGCCAACCGTGGCGAAATCGCTGTCCGCGTGGCCCGGGCCTGCCGGGACGCCGGGATCGCGAGCGTGGCCGTCTACGCCGACCCGGACCGGGACGCTCTGCATGTCCGCGCCGCGGATGAGGCGTTCGCCCTGGGCGGTGACACCCCGGCCACCAGCTACCTGGACATCGACAAGGTCCTCAAGGCCGCCAAGGAGTCCGGCGCCGACGCCATCCACCCCGGCTACGGCTTCCTCTCCGAGAACGCCGACTTCGCCCAGGCCGTCCTGGACGCCGGCCTGATCTGGATCGGCCCGCCCCCACAGGCCATCCGCGACCTCGGCGAC
>NZ_MUBM01000598.1 GCF_002154505.1 Streptomyces carpinensis
CGGGCAGACACCTCCCCCTCCGTCTGCCCGAGGGGGTGCCGGCTTGGGGCGACCCGGGATTGCGACAACGTTGTCTGAGCGGTCTGTACATGACTGTACCGTGGCAACAGACAACGATGTCAACCGAGTTGGCTGAGGACCGCCCGCGTGAGTGGCGGAACGACTGCGCGGCGGATCGCTTCCGTGCGGCCGGCGAACGACACCGACCTGCACCTCTTCGTGCCCGCGGTCCAGTGACCGGCCGAGCGGCACGAAGGGGCGGGTCCCGAAGGACCCGCCCCTTCCTCACGCCGGAGGGCGAGGGTGCGTCAGGCCAGCAGTTCCACCTCCGCCAGCGTCGAGGCGCCGTCCAGGACCAGGCGGTACTTCTGGTAGGTGCCCGGCTGGGCGATGGTGAACGGGCGGGTCTGCTTGTCCCAGGTGAAGGACTCACCGGAGCGCTTGTCCACGGTCTGCCAGTGGGTGCCGTCGTCGGACGCCTGGAGAGTCCAGCCCGTCGGGGCCTTCGTGCGGTCGGCCGAGGACGTCAGGGTGTACTGGACGGCCTTGGCCGGGTCGGTCACCGGCAGGTCCACGGTCGTCACCGTCGCGTCCGTCGACGAGGTGTCGTCGAACAGGGCGCCGTCACCCTTCAGCACGTCCGCCCGCGGGGTCGGCGCCTTGTCGCCGGTCGTGATCGACACGGGCGCCGCGTCGCGGTCCGTGCCCCACTTCGACGGCTGCGGGCCCATGTCGAACTCCAGGACCCCGCCCTTCGACAGCAGCGAGTGCGGCAGGTTGGTCGAGTTCCACGTCTTGCCGTTGAACCGCACGCCCTGGACGTAGATGTTCTTCGCGCTGTTCTTGGGCGCGTTGATCACCAGGTCGTGGCCGTTCTCCAGGTGGACGGTCGCCTTGGTGAACAGCGGAGAGCCGATGGCGTAGTCGCCGCTGCCCATGACCAGGGGGTAGAAGCCGAGCGAGGAGAAGAGGTACCAGGCCGACTGCTCGCCGTTGTCCTCGTCGCCGTGGTAGCCCTGGCCGATCTCGCTGCCGACGTAGAGCCGGGAGAGCACCTCACGGATCTTCTCCTGCGCCTTCCAGGGCTCGCCGGCCGCGTCGTACATGTACGTGACGTGGTGGGCGACCTGGTTGGAGTGGCCGTACTGGCCCATGCGCACGTCCCGCGCCTCGGTCATCTCGTGGATGATCCCGCCGTAGGAGCCGGCGAACTCGGGAGAGGCCGTCTCCGGGGTGGCGAAGTAGGTGTCGAGCTTGTCCGCGAGGGCCTTCTGGCCGCCGTAGAGGTTGGCGAGGCCCCGGCTGTCCTGGGGCGCGGTGAAGGCGTAGCCCCAGCCGTCGGTCTCCGTGTAGTCGTAGCCCCACACGCGCGGGTCGTACTTCGCGGAGTCGACACGCCAGTTGCCCTTGGCGTCACGGCCCTGGAAGAAGCCCGCCTTCGGGTCGAACAGCTTCACGTAGTCCTGGGCCCGGTTGAGGAAGTACTGCGACTCCTCCTGGTACCGCTTCTCGCCCGTCTTCTTGTAGAGGGCCTGGCCCATCTGCGCGATGCCGTAGTCGTTGACGTAGCCCTCCATCGCCCAGGACAGGCCCTCGCCGGTCGCCGTGCTGGTGTAGCCGAGGAAGGGGGAGGTGCTCATGCCCTTGCGGCCCACGCCGGAGGACGGGGGCACGACCGTGGCGTTCTTCACGGCCGCCTCGTACGCGGCCTTCGCGTCCATGGGCACGCCCTTGACGTAGGCGTCGGCGAACGCCACGTCCGAGGAGGTGCCGGTCATCAGGTCCGCGTAGCCGGGGGAGGACCAGCGGGAGGTCCAGCCGCCGTCCTTGTACTGCTGGACGAACCCGTCGACCATCTCACCGGCCTGAGAGGGCGTCAGCAGCGAGTACGCCGGCCAGGTGGTCCGGTAGGTGTCCCAGAAACCGTTGTTGACGTACACCTTGCCGTCGACGATCTTCGCGCCGGTGTGCGTCGGCGTGTCCTGGCCGGGCATCGGCGAGAACGGGGAGGCGTACTGGTACTTGCCGCCGACCTTCTCGAAGCCCGAGTTCGGGTACAGGTACAGCCGGTACATGCTGGAGTAGAGCGTGGTCAGCTGGTCCGGTGTGGCGCCCTGCACCTCGACCTTGCCGAGCAGCTGGTCCCAGGTGTGCCGGGCGTGCGCCTTCACCGCGTCGAAGGACGTCCCGTCCGGGATCTCCTGGCGCAGGTTGTCCTTGGCCTGGTCGACGCTGATGAGCGAGGTGGCCAGGCGCAGGGTGACGGTGTGGTCCGTGCCCGCGTCGAAGCGCAGGTACCCCTTGACACCGCTGGAGGAACCGTCCTTCACCGGCTTGTCGAAGACGCCGTAGACGAAGAGCCGGGTGGCGCCCGTGGACAGCCCGGACTTCACGTCCGAGTAGCCCGTGACGACGCCGTGCTCCTTGTCCAGGGTCAGGCCCGCCTGCTCGGTGACGTTGTCGAAGAGGACGCTCGCGTCGTCGCCCGGGTAGGTGAAGCGCAGCGCCGCCGCGTGGTCGGTCGGTGCCATCTCGGCCTTGAGACCGTTCTCGAACTTCACCCCGTAGTAGTACGGGCGCGCGGTCTCGTTCTCGTGCCGGAAGGGGAGCGCGCGGGCGGTGCGGTCGGTGTCCGGGGTGCCGGACGCGGCCGAGGGCATCACCTGGAAGGTCTGGCGGTCACCCATCCAGGGGCTCGGCTCGTGGCTGGCGCTGAACGCCTGGATCGTCGGCAGGTTGTCGGTGTTGTTCGCACGCGCGTACTCGTACAGCCAGCTCAGCGAGGACGCGTTGGTCACCGGCGTCCAGAAGTTGAAGCCGTGCGGCACGGCGGTCGCGGGGAAGTTGTTGCCGCGCGAGAAGCTGCCGCTGGAGTTGGTGCCGCGGGTGGTCAGCGCGTAGTCGGCCAGGTGCGCCTTCGGCTTCTCCGCGGCGACCTGCTTGATCGACACGTCGTCCAGCCAGCCGCGGAACTTCGCCGGTCCGCTGGGGGAGTCGTAGGCGAGGAGTACACGGTCGATCGTCTTGCCGGCCGCGACCGAGCCGATGCGCGAGACGACGTTGTTCCACTGGTTGACGTAGAGCGTCTTGGCCGCGCCCTGCGCCTGCGGGCTCAGTCCGAAGCCGTGCTGGTCGGTGGCGCCCAGCTGGCTCAGGTACGTGCCGTCGGTGAAGGCCAGGTCCACGGCGACGTTCGTGGCGTCGTAGTCGCGGTCGCCGTCCGCCATCGACGGGTAGAGGCGGTAGGACAGCTGCGTGTCGCGGGAGACCTTGACGTCGACGTCGAAGACCTTGTTGTACGAGTACGCCCGCCCCTTGGCCGTGTGCCGGCCGGCGTAGCGCAGCGCCCGCTTGCCCGTGTAGCCGGCACCGGACTTCGCGGTCGGTGAGCCGCTCGGGCCGCGGTCGACGAGGGAGAGCATGTCCTGCGGGACCGCCCCGCCGTCGTCGCCGGTGGAGAACTGCACGTCGGCGAGCTGGACTATGTTCGAGGCGCCGTTGTTCTTCGTGATGTCGAGCCGGAAGTGCTGGTATTCGGCCGGTTGGGCCAGATCGTAGGTCTTCGTCTGGAAGCGCGCGGAGAAGGACTCGCCGGAGCGGGTGTCGACGGTCTTCCAGTCCTTGCCGTCGGTGGACGCCTGGAGGGTCCAGTCCTTGGGGTCGCGCTCGGCGTAGTCGTTGGCGGATGTGAGGGCGTATCGAGTGATCTTTATGGGTTTGTCGAGGTCGAACTCGACCCAGCCGGTGGGCTCGAACGTCAGCCACTTGGTGCCCGACTCGCCGTCGACGAGGTTCTCCTTGACCTCGCCGCTGCCCGTGTTCTCTCCGCTGGCCCGCAGGTCCGTGACATGGTCGTCCACATTGCCGGGAATGCCGGTGCTGTAGCCGCCGTCCACGCCGGAGGCGCGCTTGCTGCCGTCCGGCGCGGTGTCGACCGTGTTCAGCCAGTCCGGCGCCGGGTCGCCGGCCTCGAACGAGGACGTGAACTCGGTCCCGGCGGTCGAGGTCCCGCCGCCCGGCAGGGCGACCGCCGCCCCCT
>NZ_MUBM01000599.1 GCF_002154505.1 Streptomyces carpinensis
GCCGACGTGGTGATCGTCGGCGGCGGGTACACGGGGCTGTGGACCGCGTACTACCTGAAGAAGGCGGCCCCCTTCCTGCGGATCACCGTCCTGGAGCAGAAGTTCTGCGGCTACGGCGCCTCCGGGCGCAACGGGGGCTGGCTCTACAACGGTGTCGCGGGCCGCGACCGGTACGCGAAGCTGCACGGCCACGAGGCCGCCGTACGGTTGCAGCGGGCGATGAACGACACCGTGGACGAGGTGATCCGGGTCGCCGCCGAGGAGGGCGTCGAGGCGGACGTGCACAAGGGCGGCGTGCTGGAAGTGGCGCGCACCCCCGCCCAGCTGGCCCGCCTGAAGGCCTTCCACGAGCACGAGCTGAGCTACGGCGAGAAGGACCGCGAGCTGTACGGCGCCCGGGAGACCGCCGAGCGCGTCCGGGTCGCGGACGCGGTGGGCTCCACCTGGACCCCGCACGGCGCCCGTCTGAACCCGGCGAAGCTGGTCAAGGGCCTCGCGGCGGCCGTGGAGGCGCTCGGGGTGACCATCCACGAGGCGACACCCGTCACGGAGATCCGCCCCAAGCACGCGGTCACCCCCTACGGCACCGTCCGTGCTCCGTACGTCCTGCGCTGCACGGAGGGCTTCACGGCCTCCCTCAAGGGCCAGCGGCGCACCTGGCTGCCCATGAACTCCTCGATGATCGCCNNGACGCGCAGTGGGAGGCGATCGGCTGGGCGGGCCGCGAGACGCTCGGCGACATGGCGCACGCCTACATGTACGCCCAGCGCACCGCCGACGGCCGGATCGCGCTCGGCGGGCGCGGGGTGCCGTACCGTTTCGGCTCGCGCACCGACAACGACGGCCGCACCCAGCGGGAGACCGTCGAGGCGCTGAGGGACATCCTCGTCGGCTTCTTCCCCGCCCTGGCCGGGGTGCGGATCGCGCACGCCTGGTCCGGTGTCCTCGGCGTGCCGCGCGACTGGTGCGCGACCGTCACCCTGGACCGTACGACGGGCCTGGGCTGGGCGGGCGGCTACGTCGGCTCGGGCGTGGCCACCACCAACCTCGCCGCCCGCACCCTGAGGGACCTCGTGCAGCTCGACTCCGGCCAGGCCGGGCA
>NZ_MUBM01000006.1 GCF_002154505.1 Streptomyces carpinensis
CGGCGACGTCGCCGACCTGCAGGGCGGCACCACCGGCGAGGGCATCCACCTCGGCGCCATGGCCGGCACCCTCGATCTCGTCCAGCGCGGACTGCCCGGACTGGAGACCCGCGAGGGCGCGCTATGGCTCGATCCCGCCCCGCTGCCGGAGCTGTCCTCCTACGGCTTCGCCCTCCGCTACCAGGGCCACTGGGGCGTAGGGCTGCGACTGGAGCACGGCCGGATGGAGATCACCGTGCCCCTCTCCGACCGCTCACCGATCGACGTCCGCCTGGTCGACCGAGCCGTCCGCGTCCGGCCGGGGGAGACGTGCCACGTGGTGTTGCCCGAGTGATGGCGGGGCCCTCGCCCCGGAGGCCGTCCGCTCACCGGCGGGAGCCGATCATGGCCCTCGCGTCCTCGCAGTCGTCGCACGGCACGAGCACGCTCGCGGTGAGCAGGTCCATGGAACGGGCCAGGCTGCACGGCCGTTTCACTCCGCTGATCCGCAGCCCTCCGGGGCCGGCGTGGCCGACGTGGACGGCGACAGGATGTCGCTGCCGCTGCGCCCTTCGGCGAACCCGGAGGCCATCAGCCGGTTCCCGGTCGCGAGGGCCTGGACCGGCATCCACTCCAGGCCCTCACCGGAGTTGCTCAGCCCGACCAGGGTGGCCATCGAGAAGTGGTGCATGGTCGTCGCCACGGCGAGCGAGGGCGAGCGGCTGCCCAGGGCGTGCCGCACACGACGGCGTCGAGCGCCGAGGCTCCCCGGCCCTGGAGGGACACCGGGGCGGGCAGCCCCGGGCCACCACTCTCCCGGAACAGCCCGGCGCCCGGGCTTCCCGGCTTCTCCAGGGCCATCAGCGTACGGCTCACAGATTGTCCCTCGAGCCCCGGCAGCAGCTTGGTGAGGGCCGTGCGCTCACGGTCCAGGAATCTCATGTCGCCCCCTGCCCGTTGGTCCTCGGGCGCTGCCGGCGGCGACGGTTCGCGGTGTCGCTGTTGGGGCGGCATCGCTTGAGTGCCGCGCACCTCCACGGACTCCACGTACGGCCCTCTCACGCATCTTCGCGTACGACCGGCTCACGCAGCCTACGCACGATCCGCCTGCGACCCGGGCACGCAGGTCCGCGCACGACCCGCACTGCGCCTCGGGCACGCCCCGCGCGCAGGGGAGCGAGGACGCCGCCGTATTGCACCACCAGGCGTGCACTCGGGCGCCCACCGCTCCGGATGAGTCGTCGTGCGCCGGGTGTGGTCCTCGGCGAGCCGAGGACGTCAGGCCGTCACTGTCCGGATGCTCCCGCGCGCAGGCCGTCCATGACGAGGTCCAGGAGGCGGGTGGCGCGCGACTGCCAGTCGCCGTGGGGATCGAGCTGCCAGAGGCCGGCGATGGCGAGAACGAAGTCGTCCGAGGTCACGCCCGGGCGGATCGTCCCGGCCTCCTCGTTGGCACGCAGCAGGAGCTCGGCCGCCGTCATCAGCGGGCTGTTGCCCGGCTTCGCCGGGCTGCCGGGCCCGGTGGTGGCCTGGCGGATCGCGTCGGCGAGGCCCGCCTTCGTCATGGCGAACCGGGCCAGGTGGTCCATCCACTCGCGCAGGGCCCGGTCCGGTTCCCGGCAGGCCAGCAGGTCGGCCGCGCTGTCGGTGACCTGCTGCATCTCGTGGCGGTAGATCTCCAGGACGAGCGCCTCGCGGTTGGGGAAGTTGCGGTAGAACGTTCCCTGGCCGACACCCGCCTTCCGGGCGATCACGCTGAGCGGGGTGTCCGCGGAGCGGGTCAGTTCGGCCACCGCCACTTCCAGGATGGTTTCGCGGTTGCGTTGCGCGTCCGAGCGCAGCGGGGCGTCCTTCTTCTGCCGCACTCGTCCTCCTTTTGGGTGCGTCGCCGAACCCGGTCTTGCTAAGCGGACAGCTGTCCGGTAGGTTCGCGGATAACGGACAGCTGTCCGGTTGACACCACCATAGTGGCGGGGCATGTATTTCCGCCATGTACGGCACTCTCATCCTGTCTTCAGACGCCCCGTCTCCTTGACCCGCCGCATCTCGTTCGTCCTTGATTCGTCCGTCTGTCAGGCCGTCCCTCGACGCGCTTCCGGTTACGCGAAAGAAGCTGATCATGGACCCAGCCTCCCCGGCCCTCTCGACGTACAGCGCCATCACTTTGAACATCAACGGCGAGAAGCACACGCTGTCCGCCGACCACCGCACCACCCTGCTCGACGCCCTACGTGAGCGACTGGACATGACCGGCACCAAGAAGGGCTGCGACCAGGGGCAGTGCGGAGCCTGCACCGTGCTGCTCGACGGGCGCCGGGCCGTCGCCTGCCTGCAACTCGCCGTGGCGGCCGAGGGGCGCGAGATCACCACCATCGAGGGGGTGGCCGAGGGCGAGGAGCTGCACCCGGTGCAGCAGGCGTTCCTCGACCTCGACGGCTACCAGTGCGGTTACTGCACACCCGGCCAGATCTGTTCGGCCATCGCGGTGATCGAGGAGCACGCGGCCGGCTGGCCGAGCGCCGTCACCGACGACGTACGTCCCGAAGCGGGACCACCGCCGCTGACCGCCGACGAGATCCGGGAGCGGATGAGCGGCAACCTGTGCCGCTGCGGCGCATACGTGTCGATCGTGCGCGCCGTCGCCCGGGCCGCCGAGACGGCCGCGAGTACCGAGGAGCGGCGAGCCGCCCGGTCGGGCGGGTCCGCGCCGGCCGCCGACGACAAGGACAAGGGGGCCGCGGCATGAGGGAGTTCGGCTATCAGAGGGCCCACGACGTGGCCGGCGCCGTGGCGCTGCTGGGTGCCGACCCCGAGGCCCGCTTCCTCGGTGGCGGCACCAACCTCGTCGACCTGATGAAGACCGGCGTCGAGCGGCCCGCCCGCCTCGTGGACGTCCGTGAACTGCCGCTCGACGGGATCGAGGCGACCGCGGACGGCGGCCTGCGCATCGGCGCGACCGTCACCAACAGCGACCTCGCCGCCCACCCCGAGGTCCGTCGCCGCTACCCGGCGCTCACACAGGCGGTCCTGGCCGGCGCCTCCGGACAGCTGCGCAACATGGCCACCGTGGGCGGCAACCTGCTCCAGCGCACCCGCTGCGGCTACTTCACCGACGTGACCAAGCGCTGCAACAAGCGTGTCCCCGGCAGCGGTTGCCCCGCGATCGAGGGCGAGCACCACAACCACGCCGTCCTGGGCGCCTCCGCACACTGCGTGGCCGTCCACCCCTCGGACATGGGCGTGGCGCTGGCCGCCCTGGACGCCGTCGTCACCTACGAGACGGCCGACGGGCCGGGCGAGTTGCCGCTCGACGACTTCTACCTGCCCGTGGGCGACACACCGCACCGGGAGACCGCCCTGCCACAGGGCGCACTGATCACGGGCATCACCCTGCCGCCCATCCCGGTCGCCGCCAACTCCCGCTATCGCAAGGTCCGCGAGCGCGCCTCCTACGCCTTCGCGATCGGCTCGGTCGCCGCCGCCCTCGACGTCCACGACGGTTCGGTGCGCGACGTCCGCCTGGCCTTCGGGGCCGTCGCCTCCCGTCCGTGGCGGGCCCGGACGGCCGAACGGGTGCTGGCCGGGGCACCGGCCGACGCCGGGACCTTCGCCGCCGCCGCGGACGCCGAACTGGCGGCGGCCGACCCGCTGCCCCACAACGCGTACAAGGTGACCCTGATCCGCAACCTCGTGGTGGCCGTGCTCACCGAACTGACCGAGGAGGCCACCCGATGACCACCACCACGACGGGGACACGTTCGACCGCCAAGGGCGCCACGGGAACCGCGCACACCCGCGTGGAGGGCCGCGACAAGGTCACCGGAGCCGCACGCTACGCGGGCGAGATCCCCTTCGCCGACCTCGCCCACGGCTGGCTGGTGGTGTCCACCGTCGCCCGCGGCCGGATCCGGTCCATCGACACCGCTCCCGTCCTCGCCCAGCCGGGTGTGCTCGCCGTCCTGCACCACGAGAACGCCCCGCGGGTGGAAACCGACTACGTCGGCATGCTGGGGGTTCCGGACCCCACCTGCGCCGTCTTCCAGCACGACCGGGTGCCGCACCTGGGCTGGCCGGTGGCACTGGTCGTCGCCGAGACGTCCGAACAGGCGCGGGAGGCCGCCGAGACGCTCGTCGTGCACTACGAACAGGAGTCGCACGACGTGGAGTTCTCCTCCGCACGCCCGGACGCCTACCCGGCGGACGGCTACATGCCGGCGGTGGCGGAGAAGGGCGACCTCGAGGCCGAGCTCGTCGCGTCGGACGCGATCGTCGACGAGGAGTACACCACTCCCGAAGAGCATCACGGCATGATGGAGCCGCACGCGGCGACCGCCCTGTGGGACGGCGGCCGGCTCGAGGTCGTCGACTCCAACCAGGGCGCCACCTGGGTGGTCGGCGAGCTCGCCAAGATGTTCTCGCTCGACCCGGCCTCGGTGCGGGTGCGTTCCGAACACGTCGGGGGCGGCTTCGGCAGCAAGGGCGTCCGCGCGCACCAGGTGGCCGCCGTGATGGCCGCGACCGTCCTCCACCGCCCGGTCCGGGTGGTCATGACCCGCCGTCAGATGTTCTCCCTGACCGGCTACCGCAGCCCCACCGCACAGCGTGTCCGGCTGGGCGCGGACGCCGACGGACGGCTGCGGGCGCTGGAGCACCGTTCCCTCAACCTCACCTCGACCGTGCACGAGTTCATCGAATCCGCCGCCGGCCCGGCCCGGGTGATGTACGACGCCGACGCCCACCACACAGCCAACCGCGTCGTACGGCTGGACGTGCCGACCCCGACCTACATGCGCGCCCCGGGCGAGGCACCGGGGTCGTTCGCCCTGGAGTCGGCGCTGGACGAACTCGCAGAGAAGTGCGGGCTCGACCCGATCGAGTTGCGGCTGCGCAACGAACCCGAGCGGGGCCCCGTCTCCGGACTGCCGTTCAGCAGCCGCAACCTGCCCGCCTGCTTCCGCGAGGGCGCCCGCAGGTTCGGCTGGGCGGACCGGGATCCGCGCCCCGGCCTGCGCCGCGAAGGGCGCTGGCTGCTCGGCACCGGTACGGCGGCCGCCTCCTTCGGCGCCGGAGCCGGACCGTCCACGGCGGTCGCGACGGCCGAGCCGGACGGCACGTTCACGGTGCGGATCGCCGCCGCCGACATCGGCACCGGAGCCCGTACCGCGCTCACCCTGATCGCCGCCGACGCGCTGGAGGTCTCACCGGACCGGGTGCGGGTCCGGATCGGAGACAGCGACTTCGGACCGGCGATGATCGCCGGTGGTTCCATGGGCACCCGCTCCTGGGGCTGGGCGGTCATGACGGCGGCCACCGAACTGCGGGGGCGACTGGCCCTGGGCGCGGACATCCCGCCGGAGGGCATCACCGTACGGTCCGACACCACCGCGGCCGTCGGCGCCCTGGCCCGGAAGGAACGGCACTCCTTCGGCGCCCAGTTCGCCGAGGTCGCCGTCGACGTCACCACCGGTGAGGTACGCGTGCGCCGCATGCTCGGCATCTTCGCGGCCGGCCGGATCGTCAACCCGCTCACGGCACGCAGCCAGCTCATCGGCGGCATGATCTGGGGCATCTCCATGGCCCTGCACGAGGAGGCGATCCGCGACCGGGCCACCGGGGGCCTCTACGGCGCCGACCTCGCCGGCTACCACGTCGCCACGCACGCCGACGTCCCCTTCGTCGAGGCCGACTGGGTGGACGACCCGGACCCGGACGACCCGGTCGGGATCAAGGGAATCGGAGAGATCGGCATCGTCGGCGCCGCCGCCGCGGTCGCCAACGCGGTGTGGCACGCCACCGGCGTCCGCCACCGCAACCTGCCCATCCGTCCCGACCGCGTTCTGCAGGCCCTGCCGAGGGAACCGCATGCTTGACATCGCCGACGAGCTGCACCGCTGGATCGAGGAGGGCCGGGACTTCGCCGTCGCCAGCGTCGTGGCCGTCGGCGGCAGCGCACCGCGCGGTCCCGGCGCCGCCCTCGCCGTCGACAGCGAGGGAACCGCGATCGGATCGGTCTCCGGCGGCTGTGTGGAGGGCGCGGTCTACGAGCTGTGCCGGCAGGCGCTCCGGGACGGCGAGAGCGTCCTGGAACGGTTCGGCTACAGCGACGAGGACGCCTTCGCCGTCGGGCTCACCTGCGGCGGGGTCATCGACGTCATGGTCACCCCCGTCCTGGCGGACGCGCCCGTCCGGACGGTTCTCGGGGCGGCGCTGTCGGCAGCCGTCCGCGGCGAGCCGGTGGCCGTCGCCCGAGTCGTCCGGGGACCGGCCGGGCTCCTCGGCGGCGCGCTGCTGGTCCGGTCCGACGGCACCCATGAGGGCGGCCTCGGCGGCCATCCGGGGCTGGACCGCAACACGGTGGCCGAGGCCCGCGCCCTGCTGGAAGCCGGCCGCACCGGTACGCGGGACCTGTCGGAGGACGGTTCGCACTGCCCGGGCGGCCTGACCCTGCTCGTCGAGTCGAACGTGCCACCGCCGCGCATGATCGTGTTCGGGGCGGTCGACTTCGCCGCGGCCCTCGTGAAGGCGGGCAAGTTCCTCGGCTACCAGGTGACGGTGTGCGACGCCCGCCCCGTTTTCGCCACCCGCGCCCGCTTCCCCGAGGCCGACGACGTCGTGGTCGACTGGCCGCACCGCTATCTGCGAGGCACCACGACCGACGCGCGCACCGTGCTGTGTGTGCTCACCCACGACGCCAAGTTCGACATACCCCTGCTGACCGAGGCCCTGCGGATGCCGGTGGCGTTCGTCGGTGCGATGGGCTCGCGCCGCACCCATGCCGACCGCGAGCGGCGGCTGCGTGAAGCCGGCCTCGGCGAGCGGGAGCTGGCCCGGCTCAGATCCCCGATCGGCCTCGACCTCGGCGCCCGGACACCCGAGGAGACCGCCCTGTCCATCGTGGCAGAGATCGTGGCCACCCGGCGCGGCGGCACGGGCGCTCCACTGACCGGCTCGGGGACACCGATCCACCACGAGGAGGAGCGCGGCGGCACCCGCGCGGCCTGAGGGCCGTCCGGGCGCCTCGGGCGGCGCCGGGGCACCGACGCGCCGCGCGGGTCAGGACCAAGGCCGGGAAGTTGCAGCAGCCGGCGCTGCCGGCGGTGCGTGACCTGACGGCTTGTGATCAGTCCGTCGCCCATCAGCGTCGCAGCCGGTCGAAGACCACCCGCCTCAATCGGCACACGAAAGTCGGGTGGTTCTTCGGGGCTTGGTGCTCGACGCATGTCCTGCCCAGTTCACCGTGCGTTCGGCTTTGGGACCGTCCCTCGATGCGGGCGCGAAGGAGGGCGAAGAAGCGCGCGACGAACCACCTTCGTGGCGAGCCGGGTCAGCAGGTGGGTCGTGGTGTCAGTCGCGCGGATCGCCGCCCTGGTCGGCTCGTGCGGCGCGTTCCGCGTTCCGCTTCTTCAGGCGGGCCGTTTCCTTGCGCACCCCGGCCTGAGTGGCCCGCTCCTTCTCCAGCCACTCCGGCTGGTCCTGCTTCAGGGCGTCGATCTGCTCGGTGGTGAGGGCCTCGGTGATTCCGGCACGCGCGAGGCCCGCGATGGAGACACCCAGCTTGGCGGCGACCACCGGACGCGGGTGGGGGCCGTTGTGTCGCAGTTCCCGCAGCCACTCGGGCGGATTGGCCTGGAGCTCGTTGAGCTCGGCGCGTGAGACGACGCCCTCCTGGAACTCGGCGGGCGTGGCGGGCAGGTACACACCCAGCTTCTTCGCCGCGGTGGCGGGCTTCATCGTCTGGGTGGTCTGGTGCGACTTCATGGTGTCCAGACTATCGACCGCGGACGGGCGGTCCGACCACGCCGGGTAACCTTGGCGGGGTGACAGGCTCGGAAGCATCCCCCACGTTCCGGCTGGCGTACGTTCCCGGGGCGACGCCCGCGAAGTGGGTGCGGATCTGGAACGAGCGCCTGCCCGATGTCCCCCTCGCCCTCGTCCAGGTCCCGGCCGCCGACGCGCCCGAGGTGCTGCGCGGCGGCGCTGCGGACGCGGGCATCGTGCGGCTGCCGGTGGACCGTACGTTCTTCAGCGCGATCCCTCTCTACACCGAGACGACGGTGGTCGTCGTCCCCAAGGACCACCTGGTGACGGCCGCGGACGAGGTGTCCGTCGAGGACCTGGCCGGCGAGGTCGTCTTCCATCCCCTGGACGACGTCCTCGGCTGGGAGCAGCCGCCCGGGGAGCCCGCCTTCGAGCGCCCCGCAACCACCGAGGACGCCGTCGAACTGGTGGCCGCGGGCGTCGGCCTGCTCGTCGTGCCGCAGTCGCTGGCCCGCCTGTACCACCGCAGGGACCTCACCTACCGGCCGGTCGTGGACGCTCCGCAGTCGGGCATCGCGCTGGCGTGGCCGGAGGAGGCGACCACCGACCTGGTCGACGACTTCATCGGGATCGTCCGCGGGCGGACGGTCAACAGCACCCGGGGGCGCAGTCGGGCCCAGACCCCGGACCGGACCGAGGGAGCGAGCACCGGCCGGAAGCCCGCGGCAGGCAGGACGACGGCACGCGACACCAAGGCGACCTCCACCGGAGGCGGCTCAGGCGGCTCCCGCGGCGCCAAGGGATCCAAGAGTTCCCAGGGCTCCCACGGCGCCAAGGGCTCCAGGACCGCCAAGGGCGCCAAGGCCGGCAAGCGGGGCAGGCCCCGCCGGCCCTGACACCTCCGCCGCCCCGCCTTTCGGTCTCCCGCTTCTCCGGACTCCCGGCCCCCGCTCCCGCCTGTGCCAGGGCTCGCCGCGCGTCAGCGTGTGAGCAGGGCCCGCAGGGCCTTGGTCACCTCCTTCGGGGACTCCTCGGCCATGAAGTGGCCACAGCTGACCGTGGTGTGGCACAGGTCGGGCGCCCATGCCCGCCACAGTGCGGCGGCGTCGTAGCCGAGGGCGGCGCCCCAGTCCTGCTGCAGGACCGTGACGGGCATGGCGAGCCGCTTCCCGGCGTCCCGGTCGGCGCGGTCGTGCGTCACGTCGATGCCCGCCGACGCCCGGTAGTCGGCCACGATCGACGGCACGGCGGCGCGCGAGGCCGCGAGATAGGCGGCGCGGACGTCGGCCGGGAGAGCCTCGGGGGACAGGGACCAGGCATCGAGGAAGGACGCGAAGAAGTCGTCCGCCGCGGCGCTGATCATCCGCTCGGGCAGGCCCGGCGGCTGCGCCATCAGATACAGGTGGTAGGCGACGGCCGCCGACGCCCCGTGCAGGACGTCCCACATGTCGAGGGTGGGCAGGATGTCGAGCAGAGCGAGATGCGTCACCCGTTCCGGATGGTCGAGGCCCGCGCGGAACGCCACCAGGGCGCCGCGATCGTGCCCGGCCAACGCGAAACGCTCGTGACCGAGGGCCCGGGCCAGCGCCACCACGTCCGCGGCCATGGTGCGCTTGGCGTACGACGTCCCGTCGCTGTCGACCGGTTTGTCGCTGGCACCGTATCCGCGCAGGTCGGGACAGATGACGGTGTGGTCGGCGGCGAGATCCGCGGCCACATGCCGCCACATCAGGTGAGTCTGCGGGAAGCCGTGCAGCAGCACGACGGGGGTTCCCGAGCCGCCCACGGCCGCGTTGAGCGAAATCCCGTCGGCGACCGGGACACGGCGCAGGTCGAAGCCGTCGATGGTGAGTGTCATGGGCGATGTCCTTCCACGAGACAGTTCCTTGCGACAGCCGGTCGGATGCTTGAGGCAGCGCTCGGACCGGCCGCCCACACCGAGCCTGCCGCGACCGAATCAGCGGACAATCAGCGCGACGGCCTGGCGAAGCGATCGGGCGGGACGACCGAGCGCTGAGAATCCGACAGACCCGAACAGGAGCGATGAGGAGCGAAGCGGGGCGGAGAGGGAGGAGCGGCCGACACGGAAGATGACCGGGACAGCCGCGCTGGGAGAGGGGTGAAGCGGGATGGACAGGATCGAGGTCGCCTTCGGCGTGCTCGGGCCGGTGGTGGCCGAGGGCGGCGACGGCCCGTTGGACCTGAAGGGACCGCGGCACCGGGCCGTGCTGGCTCGGCTGATCGTCGCCCGCCGCCGGGTCGTCCCGGTCGCCCGGCTGGTGGCGGACCTGTGGGACGAACCTTCGGCCGGGGCCGTGGGCGCCGTACAGACGTTCGTCGCCGCACTGCGCCGTGCGCTGGAACCGGACCGCCCGCCCCGCGCGCCCGCTCGTCTGCTGGTCACCGACGGCCCCGGCTACGCGCTCCGGGCAGCCCCGGACGCCGTGGACGCCTGGCGTTTCGAGACGGCCGTCACGGAGGCGGCCGATCTGCCGCCCGAACGGGCGCTCGACCGTCTGGGGGAGGCGCTGGCGTGGTGGCGCGGGCCCGCCTACGCCGAGTTCGCCCACGAGGACTGGTCCCGCGCCGAGCGCGCCCGGCTGGCCGAGCTGCGGCTGCTGGCCGAGGAGGAACGGGCCGCCGCCCGGCTGGCGCTGGGGCGCGCCGCCGAGGCGGTGCCCGACCTGGATGCCCACGTCACCGAGCATCCGTGGCGCGAGGAGGCCTGGCGGCTGCTGGCGCTCGCGCTGTACCGGACGGACCGCCAGGGCGACGCGCTCGCCGTGCTCCGCCGCGCCCGTACCACCCTCGTCGGGCAGCTCGGCATCGACCCGGGCCCCGCACTGCGCCGGCTGGAGGCGGACGTGCTCGCCCAGAGTCCCGCTCTGCGGGTACCGCGGGATACGACGGACGCGGCAAGCCTGTGGCACCGCGCCGCGCAGGCGTACGACCGAACCGTGGCCGCCGGGTCCAGGGCGCGGCTGGAGTCGACGGTGGGGCTGCTGCGCAGCCTCGCCGTGACCGGAGGCGGCGGACTGGCCGCGGCCCGCGAGCAGCGGACGGCGGTGGTCGACGCCGCCGAGGATCTGGGCGACCCGGCGCTCACCGCCCGCGTGATCGGCGCCTACGACGTCCCGGCGATCTGGACCCGCGGCGACGACCCGGAAGCCGCCCGCCGGATCGTCGCCGCCGCCGAGCGCACCCTCGCCGTGCTCCCGTCGGCCGCGGAGTACGACGCCGACCGGTGCCGGCTGCTGGCCACGATCGCCCTGGAGATGCGCGGGACCCGCTCACCGCGCGGGCCCGAGGCGGCGGACGGGGCCGAGGCGCTCGCCCGCCGGCTCGACGACCCGGCGCTGCTCGCCTTCGCCCTCAACGGCCGGTTCATGCAGTCCTGCACACGAGCCGGGCTCGCCGCCCGGCGGGACTCGATCGGCGCCGAGCTGGTGGCGCTCTCCGCACGCCACGGGCTGGACACCTACGAGGTGCTCGGCCATCTCGTCCGGATGCAGGCCCGCGCCGCGCTCGGCGACCGTGCGGCGGCGGACGCGCACGCCGCCGCCGCGGACCGCCTCGGCGAACGTCACGAACGTCCGCTGGTCGCGGTGTTCACCGGCTGGTACCGCGCGATGGCGACCGGCACCGAGGAGGCGGTTCGGGCCGCCGCCGCGCTCCTGGACGGTGCCGGCATGCCCGGCCTGGCGCACGGACTGCTGCCGCTGGCACTGCTGTGCCTGCGACTCGCGGACCGGCCGCGGGCGGCCGCCGAAGCGGCCGGAACCGTCGACCCGAACGCCGAGTGGGGCCCGTACCGTCCCTGGGCGATGCCCTTCGCCCTGCTGGGCGCAGGCCGTCGCACCGAGGCACGGGCCGCCCTTCGGGGCCTGCCCGAGCCGCCCGCAGACCTCCTTCAGGAGGCCCTGTGCTGTTTGGAGGCGGCCCTCGCGTCGGAGCTCGGCGACCGGCCCGCACTGGAACGGGTCCACGCCCGGCTGCTGCCGGCCGCCGGGGAGCGGGCGGGTGCGGGCAGCGGTCTGGTCGACCTCGGACCCGTCGCACGGTGGCTGGCGGAGATCAGCGCCGCGCTGCGGGCGCCGCGGCCGTGACGGCGCAGCGACGGGTCACGTGCGCGTCGTACGGCCGACCGACTCCACCAGGGGCAGCAGCCGGTACGGGACGCGCTCGCGCAGGGCCACCTCGGTGCGGGTGCGGACCACGCCCGGCAGGCTGATCAGTTTCTGGATCACGTCCTCCAGGTGGGCGTTGTCCCGTGCCACGACCCGGGTGAGCAGATCACCGCCGCCGGTGATCGAGAACGCCTCGACGATCTCCGGCACCCCGGCCAGCGCGTCCCCCACGTCGTCCAGATGCCCCTGGGTGACCTCGATGTGCACGAAGGCGAGCACCGGGTGGCCGAGTGCGGTGGGGGAGAGGGCGGGACCCGTGCCGGTGATCACGCCGTCCCGTTCGAGGCGCTCCAGGCGGGCATGGAGCGTGCCGCGCGCGACGCCGAGGATGCGGGCGTACTCGCGCACGCTGGTGCGCGGCTGTTCGAGGAGCAGCCGCAGGATGCGGGTGTCGAGTTCGTCCACGGCCATGGCGGCGCCGGCCTCCTCGTGCGTTCGGTGATCGACGCCGACTGTACCAATGGCTCAGTGCAGGGGCGTAAGGCTGAGCCAGTGATCTTCGTCCATTGGCCCGCCGCCAGCACTGAATCCGGACACCGTATTGAGCCAATGGCTCAGTGATGCGAACGTCACTTGAGCCAGAGGCCCCCATGATGCTGTGATGGACACGTCGATGGCGCTGCGGATCCCCGCGGCGCCTTTTTCGTGCCGGTGTGCCAGGCCTGCCAAGGGGGCGGTAATCAGTGCTGAAGAGGGTGTTCGCGGCTCCGGATCCGGGGCGGACGCGGCTGCGGTTCGCGGGTCGTGCCGTTCTCGGCATCGGCTTGGCGGTCGTCATCTGTGGCCTGGCCGGACACTCTCTTCCGGGTGCCGTCACCGGCGGGCTCGCCGCGCTGCTCGCCCTGTTCACCGTCTCCGACTCCACGGTCCGGGGGCAGGCGATCACCACCGCGCTGCTGCCGGTCGTGGGCATCCCCGTCCTCGCCGCCGCGGCCGAGCTGCACGACCTTCCCGTGGCCCGGGACCTCGCCTTCCTCGCGGTGGTCGGCGCGGGCGTGTACGCGCGCCGCTGGGGACCACGCGGTCACAGCCTGGGCGTGTTCGCGTTCATGACCTTCTTCGTGGCGCAGTTCCTGCACGCCACCGACGGGCAGCTGCCCGAGCTGTCCGTCGCCGTCGTCCTGTCCGTGCTCAGCGCGGCAGCGGTCCGCTTCGGGCTGTGGTGCTACGAGCGCCGGCTGCCGCCGGCCGCCGCGCCCGCGCCCCCGGCCGGCGGCGGACTGGTCCGGGTGACCACCCGGCAGGCCGTCCAGGCCACCGCCGGCGCCGGCTTCGCGCTCGTCGTCGGGCAGCTGGTGTCCGGACAGCGCTGGTACTGGGCCGTCGGCGCCACCTGGTGGGTCTTCGTGAACACCGCCTCGCGCGGGGAGACCCTGGTGCGCGGCTTCCGCCGGGTCCTCGGGACGGTGCTCGGCCTCGGTCTCGGCGCCCTCCTCGTCGTCCCGCTGCACGGGGCGACGCTGCCCACCGTCGTCCTCGTCGCCGTGAGCGTCTTCGGCATCTTCTACACGGCCGCCGTGTCCTATACGTGGATGATGCTCTGGGTGACGCTGCTCGCCGAATCGCTCTACGGCCTGCTCGGTGTCCTCAGCCCCGGTCTGGTCGCACTGCGGCTCGGGGAGACCGCCGTCGGCGCACTCGGTGCCGGGCTGGCCGTGCTGTTCGTGCTGCCGGTCACCACGCACGCCGTCACCGACGCCTGGATCCAGCGCGCCCTGCGCTGCGTCCACGCGTGCACCGCCGAGGCCGCCGCCCGGCTCGCGGGCGCCGTGGACGCCGATCCCGCGCCGCGCGTGGCCGAACTGGAGCAGCTGCTCGGCCGCGTACGGCTCTCCGTGGCTCCGCTGGTCCACCCGCTCAACCCGATGTTCGGCCGCAAGCGCCGCGCCCGCCAGGTGCTCGCCCTGCTCGACGACTGCGCCCGCGAGATCCGTGGTCTCGTCGCCGTGGCCGCCGACCCGGAGGCCTCCCACGACGCGCGTCTGGCCGCCGCCTGCTGGCGGGTCGAGACGGCGGTGCAGGCGCTCACCGAAGGCGGCTCCGAACCCGTCACCGCCGTCACCGCCGATGCCGCCCGCCCGGCCGTGGAAGGGGGCGCCCTCGCCCACCTCCACGGCCTGGAACGCGCCCTGACGGATCTGGCCGCACCCCTGCGCGCGCCGTCGGGTTCCCCTCTGGTCGGCGCCTGACCGGTCCCCTCCGGTCCGTGTCCGACCGGCGGATGCCGCGCGGACAGCCGCGCCGGCACGCTCCGGGCCACCCACGCTCCGGAACACCCCCAGACACTACGGCCTTGGTCTAGACCGCGCTTGATCGACTGCTACCGTCGGCCCGAACGGGTCGACCGAGAGGGGACAGCGGTGGCAGGCGAGGGCGGCAGGCGGCGGCAGCGGGCGTTCATCGGGTCGTTCACGGCGGCGGGAGGCCCTGGTGTGGTCACCGCGGCCGTGGCCGAGGGCGGTGGCGCACTGACCGTGCTGAGCAGTGTGGACGGCGTCCTGGACCCCTCCTACCTGGCCCTGTCGTCCGACGGCGGCACGCTGTACGCGGTCAGCGAGACCGCCGAGGGCGCGGTGGCCGCGTACCGGGTGAAGGAGGAGACGGTCGAGCTCACCGGCTCTCCGGTGCGGGTCGGCGGGAGCGGACCCACTCATCTGAGCGTGTTCGACGGGCACGTCCTCACGGCCAACTACGGCTCCGGCAGCGTCAGCGTCGTCCCGGTCCGCGCGGACGGGCGGCTCGCCCACACCCCCTCCGACGTACTGCGGCACACCGGCTCCGGCCCGCACGAACGCCGTCAGCGCGGGCCGCACGCCCACCAGGTGCAGCCGGACCCGAGCGGACGCTGGGCCGTCGGCGTCGACCTCGGTACGGACTCGGTGCGGGTGTGCGCGCTGACGGACGGCAAGCTCACCGTGCACCGGGAGGTCGCGCTGCGGCCCGGCTCCGGACCACGCCACCTGGCCTTCCATCCGGACGGCCGCCACGCCTACGTCGTCAACGAACTCACGCCCACCGTCACCGTCTGCCGCTGGGACGCCGCCGGCGGCTCCCTCAAGCCGCTGGCCGAGACGCCGGTCCTGCCGCACGCCCCGGCCGGCGACGCCTACCCCTCGGGTGTGGTCGCCGCCCCCGACGGCCGGTTCGTGTGGACCGCCACACGCGGCGAGGACGTGCTGTCCGTGTTCGCCGTCGAGGCGGACGGGGAGCGGATCGAGCTGGTGGGGACGGTACCGTGCGGCGGGCACTGGCCCCGGGCGCTCGCCCTGTCGGCCGGCTTCCTGTACGTCGCCAACGAGCGTTCGGGGGACGTGACCTGGTTCGCGGTGGATCCGCGCACGGGGCTCCCGGAACGCGCCGGCTCGGTGCCGGTGGCCGCGGCGTCCTGCGTGGTCTTCGGCTGAAGCGCCTGACGCTCCCCGCCGTACGACCACGACGAGGGG
>NZ_MUBM01000060.1:0-638 GCF_002154505.1 Streptomyces carpinensis
CGCCGGCCGTCCTCGTCGCGGCCGGACTTGACGGCGATGCAGTCGTCGTGCGTGGCGAAGGTGACGCGCTCGATCGTGACGTTCTCGCACGAGTCGGGGTCGCAGCCGTCGCTGTTGGGACCCTCGCACTCGACCCGGACGTCGCGCACCGTGATGTTCCGGCTCAGCACCGGATGGATGTTCCAGAACGGGGAGTTGCGCAAGGTGACGCCCTCGATCAGGACGTTCCGGCAGGCGTAGGGCTGGACGAAGCTGGGCCGAAGGTAGTGCCCGGCGCCCAGGACGCGCTCGGTCACCGGCACACCCTGCGCACCCCACTGTTCGAGGGTCGCCCAGTCGGCACGCTCGTTGGGCATGCCGGGCTTCCAACCGTACTGTCCGGAGCCCTTCCAGGGCCACCAGTGCGCGGTGTCGCTCCGCGCGTCGAGGACCCCGCGGCCGGTGACCGCGATGTCGCGTTGGCGATAGGCGTAGATCAGGGGGGAGTAGTTGTGGACCTCGATGCCCTGCCAGCGGGTACGTACGACCGGCATGTAGGCGGCCGGGTCGGTGTCGAACAGCACGGTCGCTCCCTCGGCCACGTGCAGGTCGACACCGCTGAGCAGGTGGATGGCACCGGTGGCCCAGCGGCCGGCGGG
>NZ_MUBM01000060.1:670-1235 GCF_002154505.1 Streptomyces carpinensis
GCCGGCCAGGGGGACGGCGGCGGCCGCGAGCGCGCCGAGGCGGAGAAGCTGTCTGCGTGCCGGATCAGTCATGCGTGTGCCCCTCGGTGAGGTGGGAGGGTGGTTGGCGGTCGCTCCGGTGTCCGGGGCCCGGACTGGTCGGGAAGGTAGCGCGAGGCCTCGCCCGCGGCGTGGGCGGCGAACATCGGCCCGGCGACGTCGGGGTCACCGGAGCGCAGGAGGTCCAGGAGTTCCGCGTGGTGCTCGGCCATCGCGCCCCAGCCGCCCGCGTAGCGCGGGTCGCCCAGCACGTGCAGGTCCCACAGGCTGGACTCGATCATGCGCCACAGACGGATCAGCGCCGCGTTCCGGGCAGCCTCGCACACATGGCGGTGAAATGACATATCGGCGTCGCGAAAAGCCCCGATGTCGTTCGTCGCCGCCGCCCTGCGCAGGTGCGCCACGTCTTCGGTGAGCAGCCGCGTGTGCTCGGCATCCAGTCGGCCGGTCACCCGGCGGGCCGCGTACTCCTCGAACATCACCCGGATGTCGCGCACGTCCTGCGCCTGCCGTTCGGAGATCCGCG
>NZ_MUBM01000060.1:1257-2422 GCF_002154505.1 Streptomyces carpinensis
CGCGACGTAGGTGCCGCGACGCGGTTGGGAGATGACGAGGCCCTCGTACGCCAGCCGCTTGATCGCCTCGCGGGGAGGGGCCTGACTGGTGCCGAACCCGCGTGCGATCTCCGACTCCACAAGGCGCTGCCCAGGGACGAGTTGACCACTGACGATCCAGTCGCGCAGCAGGGTGTACACGTGGTCGGACAGCAACTGACGCGGTATGCGTGTCGCCTCCGACACGGGTCCGCCGCCGGCCTTGCCGGCCTCCTTGCGGGTCGGGCGGCTGTGCGGCGCCGGCGGCTCGGGAAGTTGGGCCTGCTGCTCCCGCCAGATCCGGGCGATCGTGGACTGCGACAGGCCCAGGGCGTTCGACAGGGAGCGAGTGGAGGGCACAGGTGAGCCGTTCCGCGCCTGTTCGAGCATGGCAGCGACGTGTGCCTCCGCCTCCTGGCGGGTGGCGCTGCGCGGTCGTCCGGAGCGGGGGGCGTCGCTCAGGCCGGCAATGCCCTGACGCAGGTAGCGGTTTCGCCACTTGGCCACCGTGGCGGGCGAGACCCGGAGCCGTTGGGCGATCTCCGCGTTGGTCAGCTCCTCGGCACAGGCCAGGACGATACGGCTGCGCAGCCGCAGTGCCCCGGGTGGCTGCCGGGAATGCTCGGCCAGGGTCGCCCGGTCCTCTTCGCTCAGCCTGGGAAACGCCGGGGGGTCGGGAACTGTCATGGCGCGACACCTCCTTGAGTGTGCGAACTTATGACTCGGATGCTGGGGACGTGCCGTCTCGCGGTCACCAACTTCAGGTTTCCGCCCGGCTATTGACGCCACATCGGCACCTACCTATTAACTATCGTTGGTCGATCAGTGACCCACTAGACGGTGTGCGCAGTGTGCTGCAGGGCCTGCCGGGATGCCACGTCGCAGACCGGGCCCCGCTTCCGGGCCCATGACATGTCCGCCGCCCGCGCGGCGCTCCCGGGTGACGTCGGCACCACCGCACAGGGACACGAACCGGCCCGGTACGTCACACATGTGTGACGCCACAGATCGCCGACTGGTCCACGGATCCCGACAACGACATCAGTATCAACGCGCCAAGGAGGCCTCGTGCCAACCACGCAGGTACGACCAGTACGACGCAAACCAAGACTTCCGCTGCTGCTGGCGGCCGGCGCCCTGCTGGCCG
>NZ_MUBM01000600.1 GCF_002154505.1 Streptomyces carpinensis
GCCCACGATGGGGCCCCGCCCTTCTTACACGCCCGGCCCACCCCAGGGCCGTTCATCTTTTATGCATCATCACACAGCTCAGCTTGCCTCCGTGATCGCCGCCGGTGGATCCCCGGGGGCTCCGGGCCGTTGCGCCGAACTGAGCACCGCTTTAGGAGTTCGATCAGGTGGCAGTGAGCCCCTGGGAGGGCAGGAAGCTCGATGCCGTGCACGAACGCCAAAGTCTGGTGCTGTCCGGCCTCGTTGATGTCAGCCGTGGATGTCAGTGGGGGTAGTGGAGCCCAGCTGAGCCGACCTGGTGATCAGTCGCTTGCGGCTCTGGCCGGCCGAGCCGCCTCCATCGCGTTTCCCCGCTGCTGATTGACCGAGAGGCACCGGCGATGCGCCCCGTTCAGGTGACGTGCGCTCCCGACGTCACCGGGGAACACTGCGCCTCGCATCAACAACAGGCCGGCCTCATCCCGGTCGATCTAGACTTCGGCGGCCAGTATGCGAGCACAGCCGAAGGGGGCTTTCATGTCTCATGCGCAAGGGACCGGCGGGAGGGCTGATTCCGAGGAGACGGAAGGGGCTCCGTATCCGGAGGGTGTGGGCGACGCGGACGGCGGATTTTCCCAGTGGAGGCGGCGACTGTCGTGTCTGGCCGTTTTGGTGGCCGTCCTCGCGGGCGGAACGGGAGGTTTCCTGTGGTTGTTCCAGGACGAGTTGTTCCATCCGTTCGGGGACGCACGAGCCTGTGAGGGCAGCGACGCAAGGCTGCCGGATGTGATCTCGGCCGGTGGTGTGCCGATACCTGCCGACGCTTCGGACATTCACTACGTCACCGAGAACGGCAGCGCCCGGGTGTCCTTCCTCAGCAGCCAGATGCCGGACTATCTGCACCGCGCGGGGCTCGTCCCTGAGGGGAAGCCCCTGCTCGAATATGATGAAAAATATGCGCTAGGGGATGGCGAGAGCGAGCTTCCCGAGGGGCTGTGCGGGCCAGCTGTCACCGGACCTGTGTGGTCCCACGAGCTCGCTGGCCCGCGCCCGGGCGGCTCGATCCTGGTCGAACGTTCCTCCGTCGTCCCCGGTGCCCTCCGCGCCCCGGCCCGTGTGATCGCCACCTTCAACATTCGCTGATCGCGCCGAGACTACCGCCGGCCTCAACCGTCTGGTGCGGGCTGTACAACAAGCAAGCCCCGAGCCGGTGGCCTGGGGGTCGTCACGGAGCGGGTGACGGGAATCGAACCTGCGCTCTGAGCTTGGGAAGCTGAGGTGATCTGCGAGCGATGGCCGGGGTGACCTGCACGGGAGCGATGCCGGCACCTGGTCGCTCGCCGAGTTGTTACCCGATGTTCCCCGTGGTCCCCCGCACGATCTGATATGGGTCTGGCACGTCCGCCAGCGGCGCCAACCGTGGCACCAAGGCCGGTGTCAGTGGCTGTTGTTAGCTTCCGAGGTGCAGATGGGCCGGATAGGTGTCTCCAGAGCGGTCCTCGTCGGTGACGTCGCAGACCAGGGCGAGGGCTTGGCGGGCGCTGAGCCGAAGACGATCGCTAGCGGGATGGTCCTGGCCGGGATACCGGCGCGGTGGGTCAGCAGTGGGGGGATGTAGGTGTAGGTGGCCAGGGTCCCGCCCATAGTCAGGACGGCGGCGGCCAGGGCCAGCCACAGCCGGCCCTGGCGCAGGCAACGAACCTCGGCCCGCTGCTGCGGGGCGGGGATGAACCGGCCGACGAACACGGCGGCCAGGGCGGCCACCAGTCCGAGGCGGGGTGCACGGTTCATGCGGGGCGTTGCGGGATGATCAGGTGGGCATGGGCTCGGCGTAGTGCCGGAAGGCGCCGCGCTCGGTGTGGATGGCGTACAGGCGCTCGGCCAGTGCTTGGGGGCTGGAGTGCTCGGCGTCCGGGCGGATCGCGCCGGGGACGATCAACTGCGCGGCGTGGATGTTCTCCGGCGCGAGGGCGTCGTGGAGCATCGCCGCGTAGGCACTCTCGGCGGCGAACGCGACCGAGGTACCGGCCACGCGAGAGTTCGGGCGCACGGCGCTGCCGCCGTTGACGAAGAGCAGCGTGCCCCGGCCCAGCTCCCGCATCCCCGGCAGGACTGCATGCACGCAGGTCACCGGGCCCTTGACGGAGAAGGCCAGCGGATCGTCCAGGTCAGCAGCGGTCGTCTCCAGGACCGGCTTCATGAAGTCGCCGCGGGGCACGGGGCTGAACTGGAGGATTTCGACGGGCCCGAGCGTGTCGGCGGCCTCGTGCAGGGCCGCGGTCAAGGAGGCAGGGTCGAGGACATCGGCGGTGAACCCGCGGGCGTGGACGTTCTCGCGAGCCAGTTCCGCGGCCAGGTTGTCCTGGTGCTGGGCGCTGCGCGAGATGAGGGCGACATGGTGGCCGGCGGTACCGAAGCGGTGGGCGGCGGCCGGGGCCGGCGCCGATGAGAGCGAAGGTGGTCACAGGGTTTCTCCTCGTTCAGGCGGTGGTCGGGGCGGCGGTGTATTCCTCGTCGGTGACGGGGTTGAGCCAGTGCACGACGTCGTGGTCGGCGTC
>NZ_MUBM01000601.1 GCF_002154505.1 Streptomyces carpinensis
CGGTCGTCCGGCCGGACGAGCCCGCCGAGCGCGCGGCCGGGCGGCTGCGCGCCGAGGGCGCCCGTTGGGCGGTGGTCCTCGACTCCTCCGGCGACCTGCACGGCTGGGTGGGCCTGGACGCGCTGGCGGCGGGCGGCTGCGTCGGCGATCTGGCGCACCGGATGAGGGCGTGGGTGCCGGTGGGCGCGCCGCTCAGACAGGCCTTCGGGGTGATGCTCCAGCACGACGCCGGCTGGGTCGCCGTGCTGGACGGCGCCCGTTTCCTCGGCGTGCTGACCCCGGCGAAGCTGCACGAGGCGCTGCGCCGCTCGGTGGACGCCGACGCGCTGGGGGTGGCGCGGGGGCAGGTGCGCTTCGACTCGGTGGCCGACGCCTGAGGGACTCCGCCCGGGTCGCGCCGGTCACTTCAGCAGGCCCTTGTCCTTCAGATAGGTCCGGGCCACGTCCGAGGGCAGCCGGCGCCAGCTGTCGACCCGCTGGTTCAGGGCTGCCAGGTCGGCCGTGGTGAGGACGTCGTTGAGCCTGCCGAGCACCTTGGTCACCCCGCTGCCGCCCGCGCGGGCGCGGTTGACGACCGGGACGATGTAGTCGGCGTTCTGGAGGTGCCGGTCGTCGGCGAGGAGGACGAGGCCGAAGGCGTCGAGGGTGGCGTCGGTCGTGGTGGTCAGCACCATCTGGTCGCGTCCGCTCCGCACGGCCTGTTTGGCCTGGGTGGTGCCGACGCCCTTGGGGTCGACGCCTGTGACGTCGATGCCGTAGGTCTTCCTCAGGCCCGGTGCGCAGTACGGGCGGCGCACGCACTCGTCGCCGGCCGCGAGCCGTACCTTCAGGCCGGACGCGCCGAGGTCGCCGAGGGTCTTCAGGCGGTGCTGCCGGGCGTACGACCGGCTCACCGCGAAGGCGTTCTGGTCGACGGCCCGGCCGGGGTCCAGGACGGTCAGGCCGCGCTGCGCGGCGAGCCCGCGCAGCGCGCGCATGGTGGCGCCGAGGTCGGGTGAGCCGGCCGGCGGCGCGTCCGTGCCGTGCGTCTTGGCGTTCAGCCAGTCGGCGAAGGTGGCCGCGTACTCGGGCACGACGTCGATCTGGCCGGATTCCAGGGCGGGTTCGTACAGTTCGCGGTTGGCGACGGTGAGCAGGGTCGTGCGGTATCCGGCCTGGTTCAGCAGCAGCGCGTACATCTGGGCGAGCAGGTCGCTCTCGGTGAAACCGGCGGACCCGATGGTCAGGTGCCGGCTGTCGCCGGGCGGCGCGGTCACCTGGCCGCGGTTCTCCAGGGAGGGGCCGGTGGAACAAGCGGCGAGCGCGGGGAGCAGCAGGAGCAGGGCGGGCAGCACGGCCGTGGCGGGCCGTGGGAGTGCGGCGGTGGGTGCTCTCACCGGGCGCCGCCCCGCGCCCGTCTCGGGGACAGTCGCTCGGCAATCTCGAAGGCGCCCTCGACCACCAGCGCGAAGGCGGCGACGAGGACGGCGCCGGCCACCACCTGCGGTGTGCTCGCCAGGTTGAAGCCCGCCGTGATGATGCGGCCGAGCCCCCCTCCTCCGGCCAGCGCGGCGATCGTGGCGGTGGCGACGAGCTGCACGGCCGCGATCCGCACCCCGTTCAGCACCATCGGGAGCGAAAGGGGCAGCTCCACGTGGAGCAGCGTCTGCCGTCCCGTCATCCCCATCCCGCGCGCCGCCTGCACGGTGCTGCGGTCGACCTCCCGCATGCCGACGTAGGCGTTGGTGAGCAGCGGCGGCACGGCGAACAGCACCAGTGCCACCACCGTCGGTCCCTCGCCCCATCTCCCGACGGGGGTCAGGAGCAGCAGCACCAGGACGGCGAAGGTGGGGACGGCCCGGCCGACGTTGGAGATGTTGACGGCGAGGGCGCCGCCCTTGCCGAGGTGGCCGAGGACGAGTGCGATCGGCAGGGCGACCAGGCAGCTGACGGCCAGGCAGACGACCGTGAGCACCAGGTGCTGCAGCAGGCGGTGCGCGATGCCGTCGTCGCCGCTCCAGTGGGCGGGGTCGGTGAGCCAGCCCCAGGCGTCGGTGAGGGTCCTCATGCGCGGCCGCCGTCCGGGGCGGTCCTCGTGGCGCTCGTGCGCGGGCCGCCGGCGCCGATCGTCCGGGTGTTCAGGTGCGGCCCGCCGGTGCCGGGCGTCCGCGGGTTCATGTGCCGCCCGCCCGCGTCCACGGGGTGAGCAGACGCTGGAGGACCAGCAGGAGCAGGTCGGCGAGGACCGCGATCACCACGCACAGCACGGAGGCGGTGAGCACCTGGGCCTTGAAGTAGGTGTTCATGCCCGCGTAGATGAGGTTGCCGAGCCCGCCGAAGCCGACGATCGCGCCGATCGTCACCAGGGAGACGGCCGACACCGTGGCGATGCGCACTCCGGCCATCGCGGCGGGCAGGGCGAGCGGCAGTTCGACGGTGAGCAGCAGCCGGACGGGACCGTAGCCCATGCCGCGTGCCGCCTGCCGGGTCTCCTCGGGGACGGCGCGCAGCCCCGCGAGGATGTTGCGCACCAGCAGGGTCAGCGAGTACAGCACGAGCCCGGCGACGACGAGGGTCGCCGAGAGTCCGTAGACCGGCAGGAGCAGGGAGAACATCGCCAGGGACGGGATGGTGTAGAGGACGGTCGTGACGGCGAGGACGGGGCCGGCCGCCCAGCTCCAGCGGCGGGCCAGCACGGCCAGGGGGACGGCGAGCGCGAGTCCGACGAGCACCGACAGACCGGTCAGCCGGAGGTGCTGGAGCACCGCGTCCCAGAGGATGTGGCGGCGCGTGCTCAGATACGCGCCGCAGATCCACTCGTTGCGCGCGAGGCAGTCGTCCGGGGGCGCTGTCACGCGTCCATTCCACCGGCGGCGCACGGGGTCGGCTCGCTGTGGTGACCCGTCCGGGGCGGCGCGCCCACCGAATCGGTGCGGGGTGGGGTCGCACCACCCCGTCCCCCGTGACAGAGAGGCTGAACAAGCGCTTAGATAGGTGGCACAGACCCGCAACCGATTCGTGTGCGCCGCGCTGGAGGCCCTGTTGTTCACGTCCGTCGACGATGTCTCCGCCCGCCTCGCCGAGACCGGATACCTGGCCTCGCCGGCGGTCGCCACATCCGTCTTCCTCGCCGACCGCCTCGGCAAGCCGCTGCTGGTCGAGGGGCCCGCCGGGGTCGGCAAGACGGAGCTGGCCAAGGCCGTGGCCCAGGTGGCGGGCGCCCGGCTGGTCCGGCTGCAGTGCTACGAGGGGGTGGACGAGTCCCGGGCGCTGTACGAGTGGAACCACGCCAAGCAGCTGCTGCGCATCAGCGCCGGCCGGGACGAGACGTGGGACGAGACCCGTACGGACATCTTCGGCGAGGAGTTCCTGCTGGCCCGCCCGCTGCTGACGGCGATCAGCGGCGACGAGCCGAAGGTGCTGCTGATCGACGAGACCGACAAGGCCGACGTGGAGGTGGAGGGCCTGCTGCTGGAGGTGCTCAGCGACTTCCAGGTGACGGTCCCCGAGCTCGGCACGATCACCGCGACCCGCCGCCCCTTCGTCGTCCTCACCTCCAACGCCACCCGCGAGCTGTCGGAGGCACTGCGCCGCCGGTGCCTGTTCCTGCACATCGGCTTCCCCGAGGAGGAGTTGGAGCGTCGCATCGTGGGCCTGAAGGTGCCGGGACTCAACGAGGCCCTGGCCGCGTCCGTCGTCCGGGTCGTCGGTGCGCTGCGGGCGATGGACCTGCGCAAGGTGCCGTCGGTCGCCGAGACCGTCGACTGGGCGCGCACGCTCCTCGCGCTCGGCGCCGGCACCCTCGACGAGACCGTGGTACGTGACACTCTGGGCGTGCTCCTCAAGCACCAGGAGGACGTGCTCAAGGCGGCCGCCAAGCTCGACCTGGACGCCGTGTGAACGCCGCCGCGCCGGTCGGCGCGGGCGTGCCGGACCGGCTGACGGGATTCGTCGCCGCGCTGCGCGCGCACGGCCTGCGGATCGGCACCGGCGAGACCGTGGACGCGGCGCGGGCGGTCGAGGCGCTCGGTCTGGCCGACCGCGAGCTGCTGCGGGAGGGGCTGGCCGCCACGCTGCTGCACGGCACCGGCCAGCGGGCGGTGTTCGACCCCGTCTTCGACCTGTACTTCCCGCGCGGCGTCGGCGCCCCCCAGGGGGAACCCGCCGGACGCGAGGAGCTGCGCGACCGGCTCGCGGAGGCGCTCGCCACGGGCGACACGGAGCTGCTCGGGCAGTTGGCGGTCGAGGCGGTCGACAGTCTCGGCGGATACGGGAGTTCCCCGGGCTCGGACGGCTGGTCGGCGTACCAGACGCTGGAGCGGCTGCGCCCGCAGACGCTGCTCGCCCGGGTGCGGGCGAGTGACCGCGCCGGGAGCGAGGCGGCCTCCTTCGCCGACCGACTGCTGGACGACGAGATCCGGCGCCGTATCGAGGTGTTCCGCCGGCAGGTCGGTACCGAGGCGCGGCGCAGGGTCGCCGAGCGGCGCGGACGGGAGGAGATCGCGCGGCGGGCGGTGGCGCCGAGCGCGGACCGGGTCGACTTCCTGTACGCGGGCCGGGACCGGCTCGCCGAGCTGCGCCGGACCGTGCAGCCGCTGGCCCGGAAGCTGGCCACCCGGCTGGCCGCGCGCCGCCGCCGGGCCGCCCGGGGCACCATCGACCTGCGCCGCACCGTGCGGGGCTCGCTGTCGACGGGCGGCGTGCCGATGAAGCCGGTGCTGCGTCGGCGCCGGCCCGTCCGGCCCGAACTGGTCCTGCTGTGCGACGTGTCGGGCTCGGTGTCGGGCTTCTCCGACTTCACCATGCTGCTGGTGCAGGCGCTGCACGACCAGTTCAGCAAGGTGCGCGTGTTCGCCTTCGTCAACCGCATCGACGAGGTGACCGGGTTTCTGCGGCACGGCACGGCCGACCCGGAGGGCCTGGGCTCCCGCATCCAGGCCGAGGCACGGCTGACCGGCTGGCACGGCAGCAGCGACTACGGCGTGGCACTGGGCGAGTTCGCCGAACGGTACGGCGACGCGGTCGGCCCGCGCACGACCGTGTTCGTGCTCGGGGACGCCCGCACCAACATGAGCGACCCGAACCTGCCGGCCCTGCGGGAGATCGCCGGCCGGGCCCGCCGCCTGTACTGGCTGAACCCCGAGCCCCGCGCCCAGTGGGGCACGGGCGACTCCGCCGCGCCCGACTACGCGGGCGTGGTCGACATGCACGAGTGCCGCAACGCCCGCCAGCTCGGTTCGATCGTCTCCCGGCTGCTGCCCGTGTGAGGGCGTGCCCGGGTCGCGGGACCGACGGTGCCCGGCGGAACGGATCGCCGTCCTGCCGGGAGCGGCACCCCTCCTCGATCATGCCTCGGACGGCGGCCCGCCCGCGCCGGGCTTCGCGTACTCCTGGGCCATGGCTCCCGCGAAGTCGTACACGACGACCTGTTCGTCGCCCACCACCCAGGCGTCGTGTCCGGGGGTGCACACGAAGACGTCGCCGGGACCCACCTCGGCCTCCCCGCCGTCGTCCATGACCAGGCGCATCCGGCCCCGCACGACGTAGCCGTTGTGGTGGATCATGCAGGACCCGGTGCCGGCGATCGGGGCGACCGACTCCGACCAGCGCCAGCCCGGTTCGAAGGTGCCCACGGCGAAGTCGAGTCCGGTGAGGTGGACGGCTTCGAGATGACCCCGGGGGAAGTCGCGCCGCTCGTCCGGCTTGTCGACCGTCTTGACTTCCAGCATGACGGTGTTCTCCCTTCCGGCCGTGCTGCCTGGGGCCGGTCTCCGTCTCCGGGCTCGAGCGCACGGTGCCGGCGGTGGCCGAGCCCCTCGCCTTCATCGTCTCCCCGCGGACCGGGGGCGGCCATTCGGGTCGGAGCGCGGGGCAGGACAGGGTGAACGGGCCGCGACGCGGCACTGCACGGGGCTGCTGTACCGCGCTCCACCACACGGCACAGGACCGGAAATGAGTTGACTCACCGGGCGGCGTCTCGTTTGCTTGCCCCTCATGTGCGCCGACACCCTGCACCCCGGCGAACGGGCCCTCGACGCCCTGCTCGTGTGCCGGCTGATCGCCGCCCAGTTCCCGCGATGGGCCGGGCTGCCCGTCACCCCGGTCGCCTCCGGCGGCACCTCCAACGTCATGTACCGGCTCGGCGAGGATATGGTGGTACGGCTGCCTCGCACCGCGGGAGCCGCCGAGGACGTGGCGAAGGAGCACACGTGGCTGCCCCGGCTCGCTCCGTCGCTGCCGGTGGCCGTGCCCGTGCCGCTGGGCAGGGGGACGCCGGCCGAGGGGTGGCCGTGGCCATGGTCGGTCTACCGCTGGCTCGACGGCGAGAACCCGGCCGTCGGGAGCATCGACGAACCCGGCCCGCTGGCCGAGGACCTGGCCGGCTTCGTCGCGGCCCTGCACCGGATCGATCCGGCCGACGGACCGCCCTCCTACCGCAGTGAGCCCCTGTCGGCGCGGGACACCGACACCCGGGGCGCCATCGCCGAACTGCGCGGCGCCGTCGACGCCGTCGCGGCCACCGCCGTCTGGGAGGAGGCTCTGCGGGCCCCCGGGCCGGCCGGGCCGCCGGTGTGGATCCACGCCGACCTTCAGCCCGGCAACGTGCTCGTGGCGGGGGGCCGGCTCGGCGCCGTGATCGACTTCGGGTGCCTGGGCCTGGGCGATCCCGCCGTCGACCTCGTCGCGGCGTGGTACGTACTGCCGGCGGGAGCGCGGGAGGTCTTCCGGGCGACGCTGGGCCCCGACGACGCGGCCTGGACGCGGGGGCGCGGCTGGGCCCTGTCGATCGCCCTGCTCGAACTGAGCTACTACCGCGACCGGAGCCCGTACATGGCGACCGTCGCCCGCCACGTCCTCCACGAACTCCTTCACGACCGCACCGCCGCGCCCTCCCCCACCGGCTGAACGCCTGGGAGGGC
>NZ_MUBM01000602.1 GCF_002154505.1 Streptomyces carpinensis
TCTTCTACTCGATGTTCGGCTTCCAGCGCACCGGCGATCAGTTCTGGCAGATGGCCGACCAGCTGGCGCGCGGTTTCGTCCTGGGCGCGACCGCCGGACGTACGACTCTGACCGGTGAGGGTCTGCAGCACGCCGACGGCCACNNCTCACCGTCTACAACGAGCCGATCCGGCAGCCGGCCGAGCCGGAGAACGTGGACGTCGAGGGCATCCTCAAGGGCGTCCACCGGATCGCTCCGGGCACGGCGGGCGAGATCCCGGCGCAGATCATGGCCTCCGGCGTGGCGGTGCCGTGGGCGCTCGAAGCGCAGAAGATCCTCGCCGAGGACTGGGACGTCAAGGCCGACGTGTGGTCGGCGACCTCCTGGAACGAGCTGCGCCGCGAGGCCGTGGCCTGCGAGGAGCACAACCTGCTGCACCCGGAGGAGGAGCAGCGGGTGCCGTGGGTGACGCGGAAGCTGAGCGGGGCCGAGGGCCCGTTCGTGGCCGTCTCCGACTGGATGCGATCGGTGCCGGACCAGATCGCCCGCTGGGTGCCGGGCCCGTACCAGTCGCTGGGCGCCGACGGCTTC
>NZ_MUBM01000603.1 GCF_002154505.1 Streptomyces carpinensis
GGCGCGGTGATGCGTGTGACGGGCCGTCAGTGGAGTACGGGCGAGGACCTCAGCCTGGAGGGGATCCGGGCGCTCACGGCCGCCCACCTCGACCAGGTGGGTCCGGCGCTGACCGGCAACTGGAGGGCCANNGCCGGTCACGGTTCGCGAACTGCCGTACGGACAGCCGATCTTGAACAGGTGTACGGGTCGACAGGGGGAGTGAGACTCCCGTCACGCCACTCAAAACGTGATCCCCGTCACTCGGTTAACGCGAGACCGGCTCGTTCTCCTAGTGTGTCCTCCCAGTGACTTCCTTCGAGACCTCCCCGCAGCTCAACGTCTGGCGCGCGCTGCTCGCGCTGGCCGTGGTCTTCGTGATGCTGGCGACCACCGGCTGGACCGCCGTACGCAGCCACCGCGGGTCCACCGCGCTCCAGGCCTCGCTGTCCGCGTGGGAGCACGGACGGCTGCACGGGCTCCGGCTGCCGGACCCCGACGCGGCCCCCACCCGGCTGACCCGCTTCTTCGCCTCGCTCAGCGCCCAGGACCGCGCCCGGCTCGCCCACCGCTACCCGCTGGCGGTCGGCAACATGAACGGCGCTCCCGTCCGGCTGCGCTACCAG
>NZ_MUBM01000604.1 GCF_002154505.1 Streptomyces carpinensis
ACTGCCCAGGCTGTCCCGGTGCTCGATCTCACCGCTGAAGAGCCAGCTGACCGTCTGCAGGCGCGTGTGCGGAGGCGGGGCGACGTCAATCCCGCCCGTCCCGCCCACGTCGTCGGGACCGTAGTGGTCGGCGAAACACCAGGCTCCGATCAGTGTCCGGGCCCGCTGCGGCAGCGTGCGCCGGACCGGCATCGCCCGGGGACCACCCAGCGGGACCTCGCGGGGTGTGAGCACCTCGACGGCGGAGGCACCCGCACCGTCGGGCTGTCCCCCGCATCTCGTCTCGACCGGATGCGCTTCGACGTTACTCACGGTTATGACCCTCCCCACAAAGAAAAAGTTCGATATTCAACATTCACGTGACCGATGATAGAACGGATCATCAGTGATTTCTCGACGAAGGAGACCCCGTGACGGACACGGCGGCGGTGACGCCCGGCATCGGGAACCGGGTGTTCATCGACAAGCAGAGCCCTGACGCCTATCACGCACTGACCGCCACCGCGGAGACCGTGAAGGGCACAGCGGCCGCGGCCGGGCTGGACCGGATCCTCGTCGAACTGATCAACCTGCGCGTGTCCCAGCTCAACGCCTGCGCCTACTGCCTCGACCTGCACACCCGCGCGGCGCTGCGGGCCGGCGACACCACCCAGCGACTGGGCGTCCTGGCGGCGTGGCGCGACACCGAACTGTTCAGCCCCCGCGAACGCGCGGCCCTCGCCCTCGCCGAAGCCACCACTCACCCCTCCGACGCCGAGGCGCAGGCCACGGCGTACGCCGACGCCCGATCCGCCCTGACCGACGACGAGATCTCCGCGGTGATCTGGGTCGCGATCCTCATCAACGCCTTCAACCGGGTCTCGGTGATGAGCAAGCACCCCGTTCGCAGGAGGCCGGGCACCCCGGCACTCCCGGCCCAGTGAGCCGGGTCCGGCCTCGCGCGGGTGGCCGGAACGTCCTCCACCTCGACTCCCGGGCAGCCGGTACCCGAGCGGCTTGTCCAGACGTACGGTGACGGACTCTTCGACGAGACGATCTGGCTGCTCGCCCCAGACGCCACCTACGACGACTGCTACCTGCACGCGCAGGCCGCGGAACGGGCCGAGGTCCTGACCGAGTTGTGAGAGGCGGGCGAGGAGAGACCCGCCGGGCTCCTGGAGCCGGGCGCACGGGTCCTGCCGTGGGCGTTCGAGGAGGGCACCGGGGCGCTCCTGTACTGGCTGGTGCGGCCGGGCCGGCACCCCGACGCATGGACAGTGCTCCACAACGAGGGGCGCGGCCCGCTGTGGGAGCACCACGACATGGGGTGCCTGCAGCCGGTGCAGCAGCGTTTCGCGACGGCCGACGAGACACTCGGACAGCCCGGGCACGTGTCGTGAGAGGCGGCGGGGTCACCACCCCCGACACCTTGCCCATCGTCATCATTCAAGAGGGCGATGATCCGCGGCGATGGCCGCAGATGCCTCCGAATGCTCTTGCTTTACATGCCGCGACGTTGCCCACAGGTCCAACTCGTCACCACCTTGACAGGTGATGTCTGGGGTGGGGATCTGATGTCCGCTGAGCGGGAGGGCTCAATCGGCCACCCGTCGAGCGGAGGTTGACCATGGAGGCTCAGAGCACCGTGGACAGTGCTGCGGCGGCACGCCACGCACGGTTCGGGAAGCTGCCGGAGCGCATCCGGTACGAGGACATGGTCGAGGAGAAGGCGGCCACCCCCCGCGATGCGGTCCGGGACGCCTACGATCCCGAAGGATCATGGATGTCCTTCTCCTGCCTGGCCGCCGACCTGGGCCCGTGAGACCGCTGTGACGTCTTGAGGCCGGACACGCGGCAGCCGCCCACTGACGCGACCGGCACACGCCCCCATCGACGCGCGCGGGTTCGGCGACGCCACCGGAAAGAGAAGAGCGAGCACCGGTGTGACCCCGAGCGGGTCAGGAGCCGACGGCCGCCGTGTCGGGGCGGCGTGCGGCGATCAGCGCCAGGCAGTTGCCCCACAGACCGTCGAGGTGCCGGGTGTTGTTGTAGAGCTTGGCGAACAGCACCTGACCCTCGAGCTGGGCGACGATCGACCGGGCGGCCTCTCGGGTGTCGCCGACGGTGACCTCCCCGCGCTCCCGGGCTTCGCCGATGACCTTCTCGACCATCTCCACCTGGGCGTCGAAGATCTGCTGCAGGCGCTCGCGGATGGGCTCGGTCTGGTTGCTGAGCTCCAGGGTGAGGTTGCCGAACATGCATCCGGAGACGGTTCCGCAGCTCCGCTGGCCCGCGCGCAGCCCGGCCTCGGTCTCCTCGAACAGCCGGCGCAGCCGCGAGAGCGGCTCCGCGTCGTCCCGCAGGATCCGTGCCCAGTCGCTGCGCTGAGCCTCCCAGTGCTCGTCTAGGACGGCCAGGGCGAGAGCCTCTTTGGACTCGAAGAAGTAGTAGAAGCTGCCCTTGGGGACACCTGCGGCCTTGCAGATCTCGGCCACGCCCAGCGCGGAGTAGCCACGCAGTTCGATGAGCGCCTGCGCGGCGGTGAGGATCTTCTCTCGCGCATCACTGGTGCGTCCCATGGCATGAGTCTACGACCGGTCGTCTATGACTGGCGCCGCGTGTCCCGGGCGCCGAAGACGGCGCCCGGGCACGGCGGGTCAGTGGCCGGCGCTCTGGCCGCCGTCGACGTGGAGGATCTCTCCGGTGACGAACGGCGCGTTCTCGAGGTAGACGACCGCGTCGACGGCGTCGCTCACTTCGCCCATCCGGCCGACCGGATGAAGGGCGGCGAGCGTCTCGTGGAACTCCTCCTGGTGCATGGGGGTCCTGATGATGCCCAGGGCGACGGCGTTGCTGCGGACGCCCCGGCCGGCGTACTCGATGGCCAGGGCCTTGGTCGCGGACTGCAGACCGCCCTTGGTCAGGGAGGCCAGCGCCGAGGGGACCGCCGAGTTGGCGTGATCGACCAGGCTGGTGGTGACCTGCACGACGTGTCCGCCTCCCTGGCCGAGCATCTGCTCCACGGCGAGTTGGGTGATGCGGAAGAAGCCGCCCAGGTTGACGCCGGTCACAGCGTCGTAGTCCTCCTGCGTGTACTCGGTGAACGGCTTGGCGACGAAGACGCCGGCGTTGTTCACCAGGGTGTCGATGCGGCCGAAACGCTCGAGCCCGGCGGCGACGACGCGCTCGGCGGTGGCGGGGTCGGCGATGTCCCCCCGGACGGTGAGAACGTTCGGATCGTCCGAGGCGGCGATGGAGCGAGAGGTGGCGACGACGGCGTAGCCGAGCTTGCGGTAGGCGTCCACCAAGCCGGCACCGATGCCCTGCGAGGCACCGGTGACGACAGCGACCTTCATGCCGGGAATGCTCATGGCGACCTTCTTTTCGGTAGTCGGGCGAAGCCGGCGCTGTCAGCCGCGCCGGCCACCAGCCTGAAGCTAGCCGACCGGTCGACTATTCGCCAGACACGCTTCCGCTGGCGCACCCGCGAGGCAGGTCCTGTACCTGCGATGGGAGGCCGCGCCTATCAGGTGGGAGAAAGAACGTCATGGAAAGTCCCCTCGGAGGGGGGCACGGTGGGCCCATGGGCGCCCGACGGCGGGCGGACCGGGCCACGGACGCCGGGCTTCGGCGGTCGTGTCGTCGTTCCCGGGAAGGAGACTCGTGATGGCTTCGCCGCTCACTGACCTCGGGGTGGAGGCACCGGTTCTGGCGGCGCCCATGGCAGGCAGCCCGACCACGCCCGAACTGGTCGCCGCGGCGGCCGGTGCCGGCAGCCTCGGCTTCCTCGCCGGTGGGTACAGGACCGCGGAGACCCTGGGTGAGCAGATCGCCCGCGTCCGCTCGGCGGGCGTCGGCTTCGGGGTCAATCTGTTCGCGCCCAATCCCGTGCCGGTGGATCCCGGAGCCTTCCGCGCCTACGCCGGCGTGATCGCGCCGGCGGCCCGGGCATACGGACTCGACACCACGGAGACCCGCATCGTGGAGGACGACGACCACTGGGCGGAGAAGATCGATCTCCTGCTCTCCTCCCCCGTCCCCGTCGTCAGCTTCACCTTCGGCCTTCCGGAACGGGCCCTCGTCGCGGCCTTCCGCGCGGCCGGAACGCTGGTGGTCCAGACGGTCACCTCACCGGTGGAGGCGCGCGCCGCCGAGGATGCGGGCGTCGACGTACTCGCCGTGCAGGCCTCCGCCGCGGGAGGCCATTCGGCCACGTGGACCCCGCAGCACACGCCTCCGGCCATGCCCCTGACCGACCTGCTGGGGGCGGTCCGTAAGGAGGTGTCCGTGCCCCTTGTCGCCGCGGGCGGCATCGCCACGGCCGACACCGTCACCGAAGCTCTTGCGGCCGGCGCCACAGCGGTCATGGTCGGCACCGTGCTGCTGCGCGCCGACGAGGCCGGGACCTCCGCCCCCTACCGGGCCGCGCTCGCGGATCCGGCACGCCGCCGGACCGTGGTGACGCGGGCGTTCACCGGCCGCCCGGCGCGAGCACTGCGCAACGGCTTCACCGACCGGTACGACGGCCTGGCCCCGGGGGGCGGTTACCCCGCCCTGCACCACTTGACCAGCCCGATACGCAGCGCCGCGGCGGCGGCGAACGATCCGGAGCGCATCAATCTGTGGGCCGGAACGGGCCACCGTCACGCGACGGCGGAGCCCGCCACGCAGATCCTCCAGCGGTTGGCGTCACGGGCGTGAAGGATCCGGCCCTCCGCTGAACGGCGACTGCTCACGGGCAGGCCGTGGCGGAGGAGGACCGTCCCGTACTGGTAGGCCGGGCCTCTCACCAGGCAATAGCATGGCCGGTGTGGAATTGCGCCAGCTGCGGTACTTCCTCGCGGTCGCCGAGGAGCTGAACTTCGGCCGGGCCGCGGGCCGGCTCCTGATCGCGGGTCCGTCCTTGTCCCAGCAGATCAAGGCGCTGGAACGGGACCTCGGGGTGCGTCTGTTCGACCGGGACCGCCGCTCGGTCGCCCTCACCCCGGCCGGAGCGGCGCTCCTCCCGCACGCCCGCGCCCTGCTGGACAACGCCGACGACCTGCGCAACCGCGCGGCGAGGCTTGCCGGTTCCGAGCCGGTCCGGCTCGGCTACGTCAACTGGCTGCCCGCGGACCTCACCGCGCGGACCTCGCCCGTGGCGCGTGTGCACGTCGACGCCTGGGTCGCGCCCTCGCACACCCAGGCCGCCCGGGTCGCGGACGGCAGCCTCGACCTCGCGGTGTGCTGGGTCCGCCGGGACGACCTGGACTCGCGGGGTCTCAACTCCCGGCTCATCGGCGCCGACCGCCTGTACGCGGTCTCCGCCGGCCATGACGCGGACGAGGTCCGCGCCCGGGACATCGTGGTCCTTCTGGACGACGACGTCACCGCATGGTCCTCCTGGAACGCCTACGCCGAGCAGCTCGTCCGTGACACCGGCGCCCGCGCGGCGCACATCTCCGACGGCGGGATCACAGGACCGGCCTTCTTCGACCATGTGCGTCGATCGCGCCGACCGATTCTCAACTCGCCCAAATCCCAGACCACCCCGCTGCCGCCCGAACTGGTCGCACATCCCGTGGTCGATCCGAAGGTCTACTGGACCTGGTCCCTGGTGTGGCGGCGCAGCGAGGTGCGCCCGGCCGTGCTGAACACCGTCGACGCCCTGACCGACGGCATCGGCGACCTCGGCATCCACGAGCCTGACGCCTGGCTTCCCGACGACGATCCGTACAAGCCGTAGCGTTCGCGGGCGCCACCGCACCGACGTGCGCTGGGAGTCCGGGCCTCCCAGCTGCGAGGAAGCCGGTCCTGCTCCAAGCCCTCCCGGCCTTTGACTCCCCCTGCCCGGCCTCCTATGTTCCAAATAGTCGACCGGTCGGTCAGTAATGCGACCGGCCTCGACGTACCCCACTCCCACACGAAAGCAGAGGACGGCATGCGCACCACCACTCTGGGCGCCCAAGGACCTCAGGTCGGCGTCATCGGCCTGGGCGCCATGGGGATGAGCTTCGCCTACGACATGGCCACCCCGCGTGACGAAGCCACGTCCGTGTCGGTCATCCACCAGGCCCTCGACCTGGGCATGACCTTGATCGACACCGCCGACGTCTACGGCCCCCACACCAACGAGGAACTCGTCGGCCGGGCCCTGGCCGACCGGCGCGAGCGCGCGGTGATCGCCACCAAGGTCGGCATGGAGGCCATCGACCCCACCGGCGGCCCCGGCGGTTCCCCACTGGTCAGGCCCAACGGCCGGCCCGAGCACGTCCGTGCCGCCATCGACGGCAGTCTGCGCCGCCTGGGCACCGACCATGTCGACCTCTACCAGCTCCACCGCGTCGACCCCCAGGTCCCCATCGAGGAGACCTGGGGCGCCCTGGCCGAGGCCGTCACGGCCGGCAAGGCCCGCCACCTGGGCCTGTCCGAGGTCGGTGTCGAGCAGATCCGGCGCGCCCAGGCCGTGCACCCGGTCACCACGGTGCAGTCCGAGTTCTCCCTGTGGACCCGTGACGTCCAGGCCGAGGTCCTGCCCTACTGCGAGCAGCACGGCATCGGCCTCCTGCCGTACTCGCCTCTGGGCCGCGGCTTCCTCCTCGGCCGCTTCGCGTCCTTCGACGAACTGCCCCACAACGACCAGCGGCGGCGTCTGCCCCGCTTCCAGGAGGACAACCTCCGAGCCAACCGCGACATCGCGGCCAGGGTCCGCGATGTCGCCGACCGGATCGGCGCCACCCCTGCGCAGGTCGCCCTCGCCTGGCTCGTCGCCCAGGGCCGGCACGTCGTCCCCATCCCCGGCACCAAGACCCCGAAAGTACCTGGCCGACAACGCCGGTGGCGCAGACGTCCGGTTGTCTCCGGCCGACCTCGCCGACCTCGACGCCATCCCGTCCCCCGTCGGCGCCCGGTACTGACCGTCCCGGCCCGGCACCGCCCGGCGACGTCCCCGACCTCTTGGGAGGCTGAGACTCCCGAGAGGGAGGAAGTCGGTCCTGGAATCCGCGAAGTGACGGGCGCAGTCTGGGAGCTGGGAAACGGACGGCACCGCCTCGAAGCCGCACCCCGGCGACCCGTGGCGGCCGGCAGCACCATGTGACCGCCACAGCCCGCCCCGCCCGGGCGGCCGGCGCCGGGCCCTGCACCCCGCCCTTCCGACCGATTCGCCGACCACCCTCGAGGAATGCTGCATGACCTCCGCACCGTCGCGAGACCAGGCCCCCGTCGCGGGAGGCACGCTCCATTCACCTTGGATCCACGTCGCGCAGGCCGCTGCCGCACTGGCGACCGGCATGGGTGTGGGCCGCTTCGTCTACACCCCGATCCTTCCCCTGATGCACGCACAGGCCGGACTGTCGGCCGGGGCAGGGGCGAACCTGGCCACCGCGAATTACGTGGGGTATCTGCTCGGGGCTCTCGCCGGAACTTTCCTGCCACGGCTGGTGCGTTCCGCGGTCGTGCTGCGCGGCAGCCTCCTGGCGCTGGTCGCCTCTCTGGCAGCGATGCCGCTGACTCACTCCCCCGCCCTCTGGTCGCTGCTCAGGCTGGGCGCGGGCGTCTTCAGTGCGCTGATCTTCGTCATCGCCGCCAGTTCACTGCTCAGCCACCTGCGCGACCACCCGGCCCATCTGCCGGGCTGGGCGTTCGGCGGAGTCGGCGCCGGCATCGCACTGTCGGGTCTGCTGGTCCTGACGCTGCGCACGGTCGCCACCTGGCGGGCCGCGTGGTGGGCTTCCGCAGCCCTGGCCGCTGCACTCACCCTCGCCGCCTGGGGCCTGCGCCCCGAGCCCGCACCCCGGTCGTCCTCGCCCGTTTCGGGAACGCACATACGGATGTCGGGGCCGCGTACCCATCGCTGGTTCGGCACCCTGTTCACGTCCTACACGCTGGAGGGCATCGGCTACATCATCGCCGGGACCTTCCTGGTCGCCGCCATCGAGCAGACCTCGCCCGGCTGGATCGGCAGCGGTGCCTGGGTGCTGGTGGGGCTGGCGGCCATCCCGTCCTCCGCGCTGTGGGCCGGGCTGGGACGCCGATGGTCCCGTCCCGACCTGCTGCTCGCCGCTCTCGGCGTGCAGGCCGTGGGCATCGCCCTGCCCGCGCTGGTCGGCGGGGTCGCGGCCGCACTGATCTCCGCGGTGCTCTTCGGGTCGACCTTCATAGGCGTGAGCACACTGGCCCTCGCGGCTGGCGCGCACCTGCGGTTCCCTCGGGCCGTGGCTCTGCTGACCGCCGGTTACTCGGTCGGCCAGATCCTCGGCCCGCTGGTCGCCACCCCGTTGCTCCACCACGGCTACCACCAGGCTCTGGTCCTGGCCTCGGCCGTCGTCCTGACCGCGGCGCTCGCCGCCCTGGTTCTGCGCATCGGCTTCCCGCACCGCATGCCGACACCGGATCAGCCCGCCCCCCGCTCGGAAAC
>NZ_MUBM01000605.1 GCF_002154505.1 Streptomyces carpinensis
TGTCACGCAGTTAGACACTCACCGACCCGCGACGCTTGAGGCTCCCGACCATGCAGTTCTGTTTCCTGCCACTGCCGCTCATGACCGTGTGGCAATCCCGCACCCCGCGTCGGCGGCCTGCCGCATGCGCGTGTCCATCGACGTGCTCCGGTCGTACGGGTCGACCTCGGGGCCGTCTCCCGGACGCGAGGCCGCGCGCTCTGCGCTGAAGTTGGGGGTGAAGTAGCCGGTGAAGCTATCGCAGCCGCCGTTGGTGGTGTCCGCCTTGTAGGAGACGAGGGAGAACGTACCCGGCTCGATGACGACCTTCGCCGGGTCGTCCCAACTCATCACGACCTCGCGGCGCACGATGGTGCGCGCGACTTCGTCGCTTCCCGCTGCGGCGCGTACGGCTGGATACACGTACGTGACATCGGTGGTCACCTCGACAGCACCACGCTTACCTTCTCGGTACGTGATCCGCCCTCGTGTCTTGACCACATCCCCGACAAGCCGGACCTTCGTCTTGTCGAACCGGCTGAACAGCAGCAGAGGGTCGTTCTCCCGGCTGGGCGCACGGAACGCGGTCGCCAGGTAGTCCTGGACATCCTGCTGATGAGGATTGATCAACGCGATCGCCTTCCTCGGCCGCTCCCCGCGCAGTACAGCAGGATCCAGACTGGACGCGGCTAGGAAGTCCCGGGTCTTCTCGAGCGCCTGCGCGACCTGCCCCTTGCTCATCCAGCCGGTCGCCCGCGCCTCAGGCAGGCCGATCCCAGCCGTCCCGTCACCCCACTGGGCCGCGGGTGACCCTTTGAACGGCTGCTCCACAGTCGGACGTTGGGCTGCCGCTTCCGTCGGCGGCGGTTGATCCGGACGTTTCGACTCCACGGCGAGCGGCGCACTCCCGCCGCCTCCGCCTCCGAACCATCCAGCCACCCACCCTGGATCCAGCGCCGCGACCAGCAAGGCGGCCGCAACCAGCAGACCGATCGCGTACCAGCCCTTGCCTCCGTGCCGCCGGGCCGGTTGGTGACCCCGCCATGGCTCCGGCCGGCCAGTCTCCTCCTCCCGCAGCCGCCGCGCCACCATCCGGGCCCGCGCTGACGGCTCCTCGGGCGCGCCCTTGGTCCCCGCCTCGGCCTCACGAAGGAAGCGTTCCCACTCCTCGTCCGGTATGGACTCCCCGCCCTTGCCCACGATGG
>NZ_MUBM01000606.1 GCF_002154505.1 Streptomyces carpinensis
GTACCGTGCCGCCGTGCTACAGAGCGATCAGCCCGGCCGTCGTCTCCTTGAAGCCGCAGGCGCTGAAATAGAACGGACGCAGGTGGTCCTCGAAGTCGACGTGGAGCCACGCGCACTTCGCGGCACGGGCTTGCCTCGCTGCGGTCGCGACGAGTTGGGCGCCGACTCCTCCGGCCCGGCGATGCCGGGCGACCACCGTGTCCAGGATGAAGGCGTGGGCTCCACCGTCCCAGACGACGTTGACGAAGCCGATCAGTGAGTCGTCCTCCCACGCGCAGACCCAGCCGAGGCTGTGGCGCTCGAGTCTTGCCCGCCAGTCGGTCTGAGCAACCGGGTGGCCGAAGCCGTCGGCGTGCAGCGCGTTGAGGGAGGCGTTGTCGAAGTCGCCCCGCCACTCGTATGTGATCCCCACGCGCCGATGGTATGGCCCGGCCAGGTCACGGTGCATCAACCCCCCTGGTCGCGGACGGCACTTGACCTGCGCTCGACCGGCCTCCGGTGGATCGGTCCCGAGCCGTGGTCAGGCCTGGGTCGGGCGTACCGGTTCGGGGCCGCGAGCGGCAGTCAGCGGATGGACGCGGGCGATGAGCAGGGCGACG
>NZ_MUBM01000607.1 GCF_002154505.1 Streptomyces carpinensis
GCGGACACCGCGCCCGCCGAGGTCGTCCAGCTGCCAGTACGCCGCGTCGGCGCGGGTGGGCCGGTACAGGCCGGTGATCGTCACGTGGGCCTTCGGGCCGCCGAGCCGGTCGGCGAGGGTGAGCCGGGCGCCCGGCCGCAGGCCGAGACGCTGCGCGGCGGCCCGAAGGCCCACGTGACGATCACCGGCCTGTACCGGCCCACCCGCGCCGACGCGGCGTACTGGCAGCTGGACGACCTCGGCGGGCGCGGTGTCCGCAAGGTCGACTTCACGACGTACGGCCCGCTCCTGGCCGACCCCGGCGTCCTCTCCGGCGGGAAGGTGAGCGAGGGGCAGTCCGCCTGGCAGGCGTCGGCGGACTTCTCGACGCTGACCACCGGACGGATCGACGCGCTGCGCGGTGCCGTGCGCGACGGTGCCACGAAACTGCGGAAGACCACCGAGCTGGGCACCACCCCGGTGGTGACGACCGGGCTGCCCGATGTCCTGGACCGGATCGACCGCTCGCTGCTCGTCGCCCGCTCGACCCTGCTGATCGCTGCGCTGCAACTGGCGTTGCTCGCGGGCTACGCGCTGCTGCTGGTGGCCCGGCTGCTGAGCAGCGAACGCGCCGGTGAGACCCGCCTGCTGCGGGCGCGCGGCGGATCCCGGGCCCGGCTCGCGGGCCTCGCGGCCACGGAGGCGCTGCTGCTCGCCGTGCCCGCCGTGGCGTTGGCGCCGCTGCTGGCCGGGCCGCTGACCCGGCTGCTGGCCGGGCAGGGCGCGCTGGCCCGGATCGGGCTGCACCCGGACGTCCCGGCGACCGGGCCGGCCGGGGTGTGGCTGGTGTCGGCGGCGGTGGCGCTGGGCTGCGCGCTGGCGGTGACACTGCCCGCGCTGACGTCGTCGTTCGCGGTGCGCCGCCGGGCGCGG
>NZ_MUBM01000608.1 GCF_002154505.1 Streptomyces carpinensis
TCCGGGCGCTTCCCTTCGGTGATCCAAACTCTATCAGGCTTTTCCCGCCTCTCTGACCACCGCCCCGCGGACATGCCGAAGGCGATCCAGAGATAGGATCTGACAAGTTGGATGTTGTCCGAGCGCGGACGCTGGGTGGCGCCACTCTCCCCCCGGACAGGAGTACGACTCTACAACGGCCTGCAGAGCCGGTGCAAATCCACTGGATTGGTGGTCTAGACCACCAACGTGAGCTGTCGTAAGCTCTCGCCCGGATCCGGTACTTACCGTGACATACGCTGCTTCACAGTGCGCCGTCCGGGACAGGCAGTGACGGCACATTCGATCTCCACCCCTGGGAGGCTTCCCATGACCACCGTGACGTCCCCGCTCGCCGGACGCGCCGTCGGACTGGCAGCAGTGCCGGATCCGGTCTTCTCCGGCGCCATGGTCGGCCCGGGCACCGCCGTCGACCCCGTGCGTGAGCCCTCCGAGGCGGTCGCACCCGTTGACGGTGTCATCGTCTCGCTGCACCCCCACGCCTTCGTCGTCGTCGACGCGCAGGGACACGGTGTGCTCGTCCACCTCGGCATCGACACCGTGCAGCTCAACGGCGAGGGCTTCGAGCTGCTCGCGAACAAGGGCGACACCGTGACGCGCGGCCAGGCCGTGGTGCGCTGGAACCCCGCCGCCGTCGAGGCCGCCGGCAAGTCCCCCGTGTGCCCGGTCGTGGCCCTGGAAGCCACCGCCGAGTCCCTCTCCGAGCTTCGCGACGACGGCGATGTGAAGGCCGGCGACAGCCTCTTCGCCTGGAAGTGACACCTCTGCCGTCCGTGAGGACGGCGAACAGTACAGCCACCGCGGCGGGACCCGCCGCACTATCGGAGACGGGTGAGATGGAGACAACGCTGCGAGGCGTCGGTGTCAGCCACGGCGTGGCGATCGGCGAGGTTCGGCACATGGGGACGGCGGTGCTCGAGCCGCCTGCCAAGCAGATACCGGCGGAAGAGGCGGAGCGCGAACAGGGGCGCGCGCGTCAGGCCGTGGAGGCGGTGGCAGCCGATCTGATGGCGCGCGGCAATCTGGCCGGGGGCGAGGCCCAGGCCGTGCTCGAGGCGCAGGCCATGATGGCGCAGGATCCCGAGCTGATCGCGGACGTGGACCGGCGCATCGCCGTGGGCAGCACCGCGGAGCGTGCCGTGTACGACGCGTTCGCTGCCTACCGGGACCTGCTGGCCGGTGCCGGTGAGTACCTGGCGGGCCGGGTGGCCGACCTCGACGACGTGCGGAACCGTATCGTCGCGCGACTGCTCGGCGTTCCCATGCCGGGTGTGCCGGACAGCGACGAGCCCTACGTCCTGGTCGCCCGCGACCTGGCGCCCGCCGACACCGCTCTGCTGGACCCGGCCCTCGTCCTTGGCTTCGTCACCGAGGAGGGCGGGCCGACGAGCCACAGCGCGATTCTGGCGCGTGCGCTCGGTGTGCCGGCGGTCGTGGCGCTGCCGGGCGCCAAGGAGCTGTCCGAAGGCACGGTGATCGCGGTGGACGGCAGCACCGGCGAGATCTTCGTGAACCCCAGTGACGAGAAGAAGACGCAGCTGGAGGCCGCGGCCGCCGAGCGCAAGGCCGCGCTGGCCGCCTCGGTCGGCCCGGGTGCCACCTCCGACGGTCACAAGGTGCCGTTGCTCGCCAACATCGGCGGTCCGGCGGACCTGGCTGCGGCGGTCGGGGCCGGTGCGGAGGGTGTGGGCCTGTTCCGGACCGAGTTCCTCTTCCTGGACGACAACGAGAACGCGCCGTCCGAGGAGAAGCAGATCGAGGCCTACCGGCAGGTCCTGGAGGCCTTCCCGGAGAGCCGTGTCGTCGTGCGGGTGCTGGACGCGGGCGCGGACAAGCCGCTGGACTTCCTGACGCCGGCCGACGAACCGAACCCCGCCCTGGGCGTGCGGGGCCTGCGGACGCTGCTCGACCACCCGGAGGTGCTGCGCACGCAGCTGACGGCGCTCGCCAAGGCGGCCGAGGGGCTGCCCGTCTATCTCGAGGTCATGGCCCCCATGGTCGCGGACCGGGCCGATGCGAAGGCGTTCGCGGACGCGTGCCGTGCGGCGGGGCTGCGGGCGAAGTTCGGTGCGATGGTCGAGATCCCGTCGGCCGCGCTGCGGGCCCGCTCGGTGCTGCAGGAGGTCGAGTTCCTGTCGCTGGGGACCAACGACCTCGCTCAGTACACCTTCGCCGCCGACCGTCAGGTGGGCGCGGTGTCCCGGCTTCAGGACCCGTGGCAGCCCGCGCTGCTGGACCTGGTCGCGCTTTCCGCCGAGGCGGCGAAGGCCGAGGGCAAGAGCTGTGGTGTCTGTGGTGAGGCCGCCTCGGATCCCCTGCTGGCGTGTGTGCTGACCGGTCTGGGTGTCACCTCCCTGTCCATGGGTGCGGCGTCGCTGCCCTACGTCCGGGCGACGCTGGCCAAGCACACGCTGGCGCAGTGCGAGCGTGCCGCGGCGGCGGCGCGTGCCGCGGACAGTGCCGACGAGGCGCGCAGGGCGGCGCAGGCGGTGCTGTCCGGCGAGTGACGGGCCGCGCCGTTCGGGAACTGGTCGTCCAGGGGCGCCCCACCTGTGGGTGGGGCGCCCCTTCGGCGTTCAGTGACGGTGCCGGGAGGTCTGTCCCTTCTCTCCGAGGTCGGGCGGTACGCAGTAGTCGACGCCGGATTCCGGTCCGATCAGGTCACCGGATTCCACGTCGGTGCAGTAGGCGTCGAAGACCTCGCCCTCGGTGAGGGGTGCCAGGCCGTCACCGCGCAGGCGCCAGCCGTAGACGCGGTCCGGGACGCCGGGCGTGGTGGTGCGCATGACGAGCCCACCGGGGCTGCGGGTGGCGATGCCGAGGGCGAGGACCGTCGTGAACTCGAGTGCCTCGGCCTCGTCGAGCTGGGTCGCGCCGGTGTCCTCGTCGTCGGCGTGCAGGGCGGCGACGAGTGTCTCGGGTGGGGCGGTGACGCTGCACACCAGGTGCCGGTTGCCCGGGGGCGCCGTGTCGAGGATGCGGACGAGGAGGTCCGCGGCCCGGTCGAAGGCGGCGCGGCCGATGTTCTCCCCGCAGGTGGTGCAGGGGCCGAGGCGGGCGAGGAGTGTGGAGGCGTACTCCCAGGTGGCCTGGCGGACGGCCTCGTCGACGAGGACGGGGACGAGTTCGGTGAGGGGCCGGCCGTCGTAGGGGACGGTCGGGCCGGTGGTGGCGATCTCGGCGGTGAAGCGGGCGCGGCTGGCCGGGGCGTCGGGGTCGAGGCCGGTGCCGGCGCAGTATTCGGCGTACTCCTCGGGGTCGAAGAGGGCCACTGTGGTGTGGCCGCCGTGGGCGGCCCGGGTCTTCAGGAGCGCCTCGACCTGTTCGAGGTAGGTGGTGTGGTCGTCGAAGGCGAAGCTTCGGTAGCGCCGCATGGCGCCGAAGTCCTGTTCGTCGGTGAGCAGGCCGATGGTGCCGGCGATTTCGCGGCGCAGGACGCGTCGCATGCTCTGGTGGTCGGTGTGCGCCATGTTCTCCCCCTGAGTGCACGGTCGATCAATGCTCACTCACAGTAACCGGCGGCACTGACAACGCGGGTTCCGCGAGTCGGTCGCGGACCGTGCGGTGCTGGATGCCGCAGGTCAGGGCGATGGCGGCGCCGAAGAGCGTCCATCCTGCGGGGCCTGCGGCGATGGCGGCGGTGACGGCAAGCGGACCGATGCTGCGCTGTGCGGACTGTGCGAGTCCGTGCACGCCCAGGTAGGTGCCTTGTGCCAGGGCGGGCGCGAGGGCGACGGACAGTTCCCAGGAGATGGTGGCGTGGAGCATTTCCGCCACGGTGAAGGCCGCGGCCGCGGCGGTGAGGAACAGGGTCGCGCCGACGGTGCCGCCGGTCGCGGAGAGCGCCATCGCGGTGCCTCCGAGCGCGAAGGCGGCCGACAGCGGGATCAGGAGTCTGCGGGCCGCAGCCGTGGTGGCGCCGAATCGGGCCAGGTGGAGCTGGAGGACGACCACCATCACGTTGTTGAGCACCATGAGCAGCGGTGCGAGGCCGTGCGGTGCGCTGCCGGCGTGGGCGATCCACAGTGGCAGGCCGACCTTGAAGACCGCGTCGTCGAGGAAGAGGACGGTTTCGGTGGCGACGTAGAGGAGGTAGGTGCGGTCACGCCAGGGGCTTGTGGGATCGGTGGTGGGTGCGGAGGTGTGCGAGCCGGCGACGGTCCTGGAGGGAGACGGGGGCTCTGCGCAGCGGAGGGTGAGGAGGGCGGCGGCGAGGAAGGAGAGCGCGTCGCCGACGAGCAGCCACCGGTACGCGGCGGTGGTGCCGAGGGTGAGGGCGGCCGCGGCGCCGAGGCCGCCCAGTGCCCATCCGGCGTTGGCCAGGGAGCGGTTGAGGGCCTGGTAGCGGACGCGGTCCGGGCCGGCGACGCGGGTGGCGTAGAGCTTGGTGAGGACGTTTGCGGCGCGGTCGCCGAGGCTGCCGAGCGCGGAGAAGGTGAGCAGCAGGGCGTAGTTGTCGCTGGTGAGGAGGGCGAGAGAGGCGAGCGCACGCAGGAGTTGCAACGCGATGAGGACGCGGGTGAGGGGGAGCCGGTCGGCGATGCGGCCGCCGAGGGGGGCGCCGGCGATGCCGACGGCTCCGGCGAGGGCGGCGAGGGTGCCGACCTGGGCGACGGAGAGGCCGGAGACGTACGTGAAGTACAGGACGGAGACGGAGGCCCACAGTCCGCTGCCGGTGCGATCGACGAGGGCGACGGCGAGCATCCTGCGGCCGTCCCGTCCCCCGGGTATCCGTGCCGTCCCTGCTCCTGCGCGTCCTGTGCGGCGGGTGGTCCCCACAG
>NZ_MUBM01000609.1 GCF_002154505.1 Streptomyces carpinensis
GTCGGCCGTGCTTGCACGCGTTGCTCAAAAGTTCCGAAAGGATCAATACAGCATCGTCGATGACCGATTCCGCCACGCCACCTCTGCGCAACTGATCACGCATCCGGTGTCTGGCTTCCCCCACGCCCGCAGGGCCATGGGGTACGGCCATGCTCGACGACGTGGGCACCTCCTGTGCCACCACCAACGCCACCCCCGAGACCTCCTTCGCCCCACGCCACGGTGTGGATGCCCCAATGGCCTGAACCGGAAACCGGCCATTCCACGTCCGGTGACGCATTCGCAACGATCGAACACGCAACGAACGCGCCGGAGCACTCCCTGTCATGACACGGCGGCGTATGGCTGGATTTCTTTGGAGCGGCCGAAAGCGGAGGATGACGCAGCCGACCGCGCCGGTCGAGGTCCGCCCGCGACCGATCAGCGGCCGAGCTGATGCAGGACCGCGCGTGGGCGGTTGGTGATGATGGCGTCGACGCCCAGCTCGACGCAGAGAGCGACGTCCTCGGGCTCGTTCACGGTCCACACGTGCACCTGGTGCCCGGCCCGCTTCAGCCGCTCGACGTACGCGGGGTGACCGCGCACGATCCGGATCGAGGGGCCGGCGATCCGGATCCCGGCCGGGAGCCGCCCGTCCCGGAGCCGGGGTGAGACGAACTGCATCAGATAGACCGTCGGCAGCGTCGGCGAGGCGGCCCGCACCCGGTGCAGCGAGCGCGCTGAGAAACTCATCACACGCACCGGCGACTCCTCCGCCGAGACCGGGGCGTCCAGGCCGAACCGTTTCAGGAGCACCAGCAGCCGCTCCTCGACCTGCCCGGCCCACCGCGTGGGGTGCTTGGTCTCGATGGCCAGCTCCACCCGCCGCCCGGCGTCGGCGACGAGTTCGAGCAGCCGCTCCAGGGTGAGCACCGAGGTGTCCTCGGGGTCCTCCGGCCGCACCTCCCAGTCGGGCTCCTCGTCCCGGCCCCGCCAGAAGGCCCGCGTCCGCCCGGAGCCGAAGTCCNNGGGCGGACACCGCCCCGCGCCCGTTCGACGTACGGTTGACGCGGCGGTCGTGCACGCAGACCAGGTGCCCGTCCGCGGTCAGGCGTACGTCACACTCGAGGGCGTCCGCACCGTCCTCGATGGCCTTCCGGTAGGCGGCCAGCGTGTGCTCCGGGGCGGCCTCGGAGGCTCCGCGATGGGCGACGACTTGGATGTGGTGCTGCCGTACGTGGGTCACCGCGTCATGGTGCCACCGCGGCGGGGTACGAGTGACGGCGAACGGGCGTCGATTATGTGTCCGTTTCATGTGAGATGACCTATATAAAGAATGGCATCGGACCCACAGCCACCGCTTATGGTGCTCTGACGGCCCGTGGGAAAAGCTGACGACATACAGATGCACATGCACAGCTGGAGCACGCCGGGTCGTCGGCAGGCATGACGCCCGTGACCGAGTGCGACCGACAACAACAGCCGTGGATCGAGGAGAAGAGCTGTGAGCACCGAGAACGAGGGCACCGCGGTACCCCCGGCCCCGTCCGCACCTCCCGTGCCGGTGGAATCTCCCGCAGCTTCCCCGCAGCCATCCGCCCCCGAGGGCAGCGTCCCCCC
>NZ_MUBM01000061.1 GCF_002154505.1 Streptomyces carpinensis
GCCCGGCGCCGGGCCGCCCACGGCCAGGAGTTCCGGTCGGGGCGGGCGGCGGACCGCACCGGGCAGATCCTCGGCGGACCGGCGACGGGGTCGGAGGTCGGTGTACGACGGGTGTTCATCCGCATTCGAGGAGTACGCCTGGCACAACGGGGGACACCGACATACCGACAATCTGCTCGAGCGCATCCACGGGGTTGCCTGGCCATGAAATCGGCAGGGAAATTCCAGAAATACAATTCGTGCAGCTACCCGGTCTTCTTCTGCCCCGTTTTCCGGTCCCTAAACGCAAAGATTTCGCGAACACTCCGGGATGCATTTCCCGGGGATTCCGTGAGAGTTACGTCATTGTGATGCACCCCACAGTCGCGGCCTCTTTGTCCCGTCATTACCGGGCAAACCGCCACATGACGCCTGCCCTACGCGCGAACGCGCGCCCGCGTGATAACACAATGACGCACGTCCCGTAAGGGCGTCGGACGATGCATTTTTGAATTCAGCTCGGTAAGTTCAATTCGCATGACTGCCGCACAAGCAGACCTGCGAACCGACCACTCGGAAATGCCGGATGCCGTGTCCATCGAGCGTCCCGCCGTCGCCGACGGCGCCGCTCTCTGGCAGCTCGCCAAGGAATCCGGAACGCTGGATGTGAACTCCTCGTACAGCTATCTGCTGTGGTGCCGTGACTTCGCCGCCACCTCCGCGGTCGCGCGCGCCGCCGACGGCCGGCCCGTCGGTTTCGTCACCGGGTACGTGCGGCCCGACCGCCCGAGCACCCTCCTGGTGTGGCAGGTCGCCGTCGACGCCGGCCACCGCGGCAAGGGTCTGGCCGCCCGGCTGCTGGACGCGCTGACCACCCGCGTCGCCGCCGAGCGCGGACTGACCGCCGTGGAGACCACGATCACCCCGGGGAACACCGCCTCCGAGCGGCTCTTCACCTCCTACGCCGCCCGCCACGACGCCCCGGTCGAGCGCGAGGTCCTGTTCGGGACCGAGCAGTTCCCGGACGGGCCGCACGACCCGGAGGTCCTGTTCCGCATCGGCCCGCTCGCCCTCTGACCTGCCGGGGCGCCGCACCTCGCCGCCCCGGTCCACCACCACGTCCTCTTCCGATTCGACCGACCTCCCCCTCCCCCCACCCGAGGAGCGATTCGTCGTGACCATCACCCAGCCCGACCTGAGCGTCTTCGAGACCCTGGAGTCCGAGGTGCGCAGCTACTGCCGCGGCTGGCCCACCGTCTTCGACCACGCGCGCGGCAGCCGTCTGTACGACGAGGACGGCCACGAGTACCTCGACTTCTTCGCGGGCGCCGGCTCGCTCAACTACGGCCACAACAACCCCGTGCTGAAACGGGCGTTGATCGACTACCTCGAGCGCGACGGCATCACCCACGGGCTCGACATGTCCACCGCCGCCAAACGCGGCTTCCTGCAGACCTTCCAGAACCTGGTCCTGCGCCCGCGCGACCTGCCCTACAAGGTGATGTTCCCGGGCCCGACCGGCACCAACGCCGTGGAGTCGGCGCTGAAGCTGGCGCGGAAGGTGAAGGGGCGCGAGGCCATCGTGTCGTTCACCAACGCCTTCCACGGGATGTCGCTCGGCTCCCTGGCCGTCACCGGCAACGCGTTCAAGCGGGCCGGCGCCGGCATCCCGCTCGTGCACGGCACACCCATGCCGTTCGACCACTATCTCGACGGCAAGGTCCCCGACTTCATCTGGTTCGAGCGGCTGCTGGAGGACCAGGGTTCCGGGCTCAACCACCCGGCCGCCGTCATCGTCGAGACCGTGCAGGGCGAGGGCGGCATCAACGTCGCCCGTCCCGAGTGGCTGCGCTCCCTCGCGGAGCTGTGCCGGCGCCGGGACATGCTGCTGATCGTCGACGACATCCAGATGGGCTGCGGACGCACCGGCGCCTTCTTCTCCTTCGAGGAGGCCGGGATCGTTCCCGACATCGTCACCGTCTCCAAGTCCATCAGCGGCTACGGCCTGCCGATGTCGCTGTGCCTGTTCCGGCCCGAGCTGGACGTGTGGGAGCCGGGCGAGCACAACGGCACCTTCCGCGGCAACAACCCCGCATTCGTCACCGCCACGGCCGCCCTGGAGGCGTACTGGACCGACGGGTCGGCGATGGAGAAGCAGACCCGTACCCGCGGCGAGCAGGTCGAGCAGTGGCTGATCTCGATCACCGAGGAGAACCTCGCCGACGTCAAGGAGTACCGCGGCCGCGGCCTGGTGTGGGGCATGGAGTTCCACGACAAGGACCGCGCCACGCGGATCGCCCGGCGCGCCTTCGACCTCGGGCTGCTGATCGAGACCTCCGGTCCCGAGAGCGAGGTCGTCAAGCTGCTGCCGGCCCTGACCACCACCCCCGAGGAACTGGACGAGGGCATGAGCATCCTCGCCCGCGCGGTCCGCGAGACCGCCTGAGCGGCCCAGGCCCCCGGCGACACCTCACCGACCCGATCACCTCACCAACCCCGCAAGGAGGCATGTACCACCGTGATCGTCCGTTCGTTCAAGGAGATCGAAGGCACCGACCGGCACATCAAGTCCGCGTCCGGTACCTGGGAGAGCAAGCGCATCGTCCTCGCCAAGGAGAAGGTCGGCTTCTCCGTGCACGAGACGATCCTCTACGCCGGCACCGAGACGGACATGTGGTACGCCAACCACATCGAGGCCGTCGTCTGCACCAAGGGCGACGCCGAGTTGACCGACCGCGAGACCGGGAAGACCTACCACATCACGCCCGGCACCATGTACCTCCTCAACGGCCACGAGCGGCACACGCTCAAGGTCAAGGAGGACTTCCACTGCATCTGTGTCTTCAACCCGCCCGTGACCGGACGGGAGGACCACGACGAGAACGGCGTCTACCCGCTGCTCACCGAGCCCGAGGAGGTGTGAGGACCATGACCACCGCCCCTGTGAAGGATCTCTACCCGACCCGTGGCGCCACCGAGGTGACCGTGCCCCGCCAGGACCCGGTCGTCTGGGGCTCCCCGGACGCGCCCGGCCCGATCGCGAGCGCCGACCTCCAGGCCTTCGAGCGCGACGGCTTCCTGGCCGTCGACCAGCTGATCGGCGAGGACGAGGTCGCGGTCTACCGGCAGGAGCTGGACCGGCTGGTGAACGACCCGGCGATCCGGGACGACGAGCGTTCGATCGTCGAGCCCAAGTCCAAGGAGATCCGCTCGGTCTTCGAGGTGCACCGGATCAGCGAGGTGTTCGCCCGTCTGGTGCGCGACGAGCGCGTGGTCGGCCGGGCCCGGCAGATCCTCGGCTCGGACGTGTACGTCCACCAGTCCCGGATCAACGTCAAGCCGGGCTTCGGGGCCAGCGGCTTCTACTGGCACTCGGACTTCGAGACCTGGCACGCCGAGGACGGCCTGCCGAACATGCGCACGGTGTCCGTCTCGGTCGCGCTGACCGAGAACTTCGACACCAACGGCGGCCTGATGATCATGCCGGGTTCGCACAGGACGTTCCTCGGCTGTGCGGGGGCCACGCCGAAGGACAACTACAAGAAGTCGCTGCAGATGCAGGACGCGGGCACGCCGTCCGACGATGCGCTGACCGCGCTCGCGGGCGAGCACGGCATCAAGCTGTTCACCGGCAAGGCCGGCTCGGCCACCTGGTTCGACTGCAACTGCATGCACGGTTCCGGCGACAACATCACGCCGTATCCGCGCAGCAACGTCTTCATCGTGTTCAACAGCGTGGAGAACGCGGCGGTGGAGCCGTTCGCGGCACCGGTGCGGCGGCCGGAGTTCATCGGGGCGAGGGATTTCACGCCGGTGAAGTGATGCCTGGCGCAGCACCGCTCTGACGCGGCGCCGCGCCGACGACCGGGCCGGGGCCTCTTCGTGTGGGACGGGAGGCCTCGGCCCGGTCGTGTTCCGCTCAGCCGGCCAGCACGTCCAGCAGCCGGTCGACGTCGGCGGCCGTGTTGTAGAGGTGGAACGCGGCGCGCAGGTTGCCCGCCCGGTCGGAGACCTCGATGCCTGCGGCACTCAACTCGCCCTGGCGGCGGCCGAGTCCGGGCACGGACACGATCGCGGAGCCCGGCGCCGGAACCGGCTCGTGCCCGAGGGAGTCGAGCCCCTTGCGGAACCGCTCGGCCAGCGCGACGTCGTGCGCGTGGACGGCGTCCGCGCCCAGCTCCTCGATCAGTTCGAGGGAGGTGCGCAGCCCGGCGTAGGTGAACAGTGCGGGGCTGACGTCGAACCGCCGGACGGCGTGGGCGAGTTCGGTGACCGGGCCGTAGCAGCTGTCCCAGGGCTGCTCACCGGCGGACCAGCCGGCGAGCAGCGGGGTGAGCCCGCCGAAGTCGTCGGCGGCGCCCGGGGCGACGAAGAACACGGCGCCGTGCGGGCCCATGAGCCACTTGAAGCCGACGGCGGCCAGGAAGTCGTAGCCGTCCGGGTCGACGGGCAGCCAGCCGGCCGACTGGGAGGCGTCGACGTAGACGCGGGCCCCGTGCGCCCGGGCGGCGGCGCGCACCGCGGGCAGGTCGGCGAGGCGTCCGTCGGCGGACTGGGCGGCGCTGACCGCGACGAGCGCGGTGCCGGGCCGGACGGACTCGGCGAGCCGCTCCAGCGGGACGACGCGCACCGTGAGGTCCGCGCGCACGTGGAAGGGGTTCACCAGCGAGGAGAAGTCGGCCTCGGCGGTGAGGACTTCGGCTCCGGCGGGCAGCGAGGCGGCGATCAGGGCGCCGTACTCGGCGACCGAGGCGCCGGTGGCCACCCGCTCCACCGGCACGCCGGCCAGCCGGGCGAAGGACGCGCGGACGGCTTCCACGTCCTCGTACAGGGAACCGAGCGGCCTGCCCTCGGCCCGTAGCCGCACCGCCCGGTGCAGGGCGGTCACGGTGCGGGCCGGGAGCAGGCCGTTGCTCGCGGTGTTCAGGTAGGTGTTCTCCGGGGAGAACTCGGCGCGGACGAGGCTCTCGAAGGTCTCCATGGGACCACTGTGCGGCCAGCCGAAGTCCCCGTCCATTGCGATTTTTTGCGCCGTATCGCCAAGAATTCCTTATGGGTCGGCGATGACCTGCGGCTTTGCCGCCGTCAGCCGTGCTGCGGCACCGCGCATCCGTCCGGCCCGCAGGCCTCGGCGCCGCCGTCGTCGAGCAGGGTCAGCGGAGAGCGCTCGCCCCACGCCTGGGTGAGCGCCTGTGTGAACACCTCGGCGGGCTGGGCGCCGGAGACGCCGTACTTCCGGTCGAGCACGAAGAACGGCACCCCGGTGGCCCCGAGCTGCGCGGCCTCGCGCTCGTCGGCGCGGACCTCGTCGGCATGGGCGGCCGGGTCGGCGAGCACCGCGCGGGCCGCGTCGGCGTCGAGTCCGGCGGCGACGGCGAGCTCGACCAGCCGCTCGTCGCCCTCGGTGAACACCGACCGCTCCTCGGCGAAGTTCGCCCGGTACAGCGCGTCCAGCAGCGCGGTCTGCCTGCCCTGTTCCTTGGCGAAGTGCAGCAGGCGGTGCATGTCGAAGGTGTTGCCGTGGTCGCGGCCCCTGGTGCGGTAGTCCAGTCCCTCGGCGGCGGCCTGCGCGCCGAGGTTGTCCTCGCCGGCCTGCGCCTGCGCCTCGCTCATCCCGTACTTCCGGGTGAGCATGGCGAGCACGGGCGTCACGTCGTCCTTGGCCCGCCGGGGGTCCAGCTCGAAGGAGCGGTGCACCACCTCGACCTGGTCCCGGTGCGGGAAGGCGGCCAGCGCCTTCTCGAAGCGGGCCTTGCCCACGTAGCACCAGGGACAGGCGATGTCGCTCCAGATCTCGACGCGCAAGGTCACGGCTCACTCACTCCAGGTCGTACCGCGGGCGGAGACGCCCTCCGCCTTCGGTGCGTGAACGTTCAAGCAGCCGGGTTCATTCCACCGGCACGCCGAAGCGCAGACACAGGTGGTGGTCACCGGGCGCGGGCGGGTTCTCCGGGTCGGGGACCCAGCCCTGGCGGGCGTAGAAGGCCTGGGCGCGGGCGTTGTCCGCATGGACCTCCAGGACGGCCGTGCGCACGCCGTCGGCCCGCCACTCCTCCACGCAGGCCCGGTGCAGGGCCCTACCGATGCCGGAGCGCCAGCGGCCGGGGTCGACGTGGAACTGAAGCAGCTTGACCGTGTCCGCCGAGGCTGCGCCGTCGGGGGTGCGGAAGGAGGCGATGCCGACGATCCGGCCCTGCTCGACGGCGCACAGCACATGTCCGTCGGGGCGCTCGATGGACCCGCGCCAGGCCTCGCGCCAGTCCACGTCGGCCCGCGGGACGCCGTCCGGGTAGTACGTCGAGCGGGCCCGGAAGTGCAGATCGGCGATGGCCTCGGCTTCGACGGGCAGGGCGGTGCGGATCACCGGAGCGTCGTTCACGCGTTCACTGATCATGCACGGGAGGACGTGCTCGCGGCCGCCGCCGGTTTCACACCGGACCGGCTCCCCTCCCGCCCGGACCGGACCAGCTCCCGTCCCGCCCGGACCGGGGTCTTTCGTTCGGATCAGGCCGGATCAGGGAGCGGGGTCTGGTGCGAACATCTGCAAGGCGGAGGAGGGAGTCGCCGCGGAGCGTCGGCGACCGACGACAACGCCGCTGGGGGCACCGCCCACGGCCCTTGAGGCAGTGGGGGAGTGCGTGCCAGACCCCGCGAGCCCGGCGTGATCCAAACGAGAGGCCCTAGCTCCCGTCCCGCAGATCGTCCGGCCAGCTCGGCCTGAATTCGAGGTGGTCGTACGTCACCACGCAGCCCTCGCCCAGCGGCGACTGGGTCATGAAGCCGACCAGGGCCGCGCCCGTCTCCTTCTCCTCGCCCAGGGTGAACAGGCGCACGAAGGTCCAGCGCTCGCCGTCGCGGGAGGCGTGGAAGGCGAAGGCCCGGCCGGTTCGGCTCACCCGCAGCCAGACCGAACTGCCGTCGACCGTGAAGGAGTTGGCGTCGTCGGAGTGTCCCCGGGTGACCACCGTGCAGATGGTGGGCACGTTCGGGGAGTACTCCAGGCAGAGCTTGGCCCAGGCCCGCTCGCCGACGTGGACGTAGAGGACGCCCGCGTCGAAGGACGCGTTGAACCCGACCGTGACCCGGGCGATCAGCTGGAAGTCGCCCTCGGGCGCCCCGAGGAGACGGGGCGCGTCGGAGGCGGGATCAAGGGCCTCGCCCGTGGGAGGGACGAAACGGTCCTGCCGGGGGCCCGCCCAGCCGCTGAGGACTCCGTCCTCGTAGGACCAGTGGCCGTCCGGGCCGTAGGTGCGCAGGGCGAAGGGAAGTTCGGGGAGTTCGACGTCCATGCGCAGAGTTTCCCAGCTCTCCTCGGACCGTCCGGTCCCGGGTCAGCGTTCGAGGCGGCCGTCGAAGCGGCGGGGCAGGCCCAGCGGGTTGTCGTCGCGCAGCTCCGGCGGCAGCAGCGCCTCGGGGGCGTTCTGGTACGCCACCGGCCGCAGCCATCGCTCGATCGCCGTGCCGCCCACCGAGGTGGAGGTGGAGGTGGTCGCGGGATAGGGGCCGCCGTGGTGCTGGGCGGGGGCCACGGCCACACCGGTCGGCCAGCCGTTGACGAGGACGCGTCCGGCGAGCGGGGTCAGCTCGGCGAGGAGTTCGGCGCCGCGTCCTTCGCCGGCCGCCTCCTCGGTGGACAGGTGCACGGTCGCGGTGAGGTTGCCGGGGAGGCGGGACAGGACGGCGGCGGCCTCGCCGTCGCCGGTGTAGCGGGCCACCACGGTGACCGGTCCGAAGCACTCCTCCAGGAGCACGTCGTGGGAGCCCTCGCCGGTCAGCCGCTCGGCCGGGACGGTGAGGACGCCGGCGCTCACCGTGTGCTCGCCGCCCGCGCCGGGGGTGACCGGGGACTCCACGTCGGCCAGTTCGCCGCGCTCGGCGACGCCGGCGAGGAAGTTGTCGCGCATCCGGTGGTCGAGCAGGACTCCGGCGTCGGTGTCGCTGACCGCGTCCGTCAGGGACTTCACCAGGCGGTCACCGGCCGCGCCCGCCGGGACGAGCACCAGGCCGGGCTTGACGCAGAACTGTCCGACGCCGAGCGTCATCGACCCGGCGAGCCCGGCGCCGATGGCCTCCGCCCGTTCGGCGGCGGCGGCCTCGGTGACGAGGACGGGGTTCAGGGAACCCAGCTCACCGTGGAAGGGGATCGGTACCGGCCGCGCCGCCGCCGCGTCGAACAGGGCCCTGCCGCCCCGTACGGACCCGGTGAACCCCGCGGCGGCGACCAGCGGGTGCCTGATCAGCTCGATACCCGCCTCGAAGCCGTGCACCAGGCCGAGCACACCCCCGGGGATGCCGTGCTCGGCGGCCGCGGACCTCAGCACCCTGGCGACCAGCTCGGACAGCGCCGGGTGGTCGGGGTGGGCCTTGACGACCACCGGGCACCCGGCGCCCAGCGCGCTCGCGGTGTCACCGCCGGCGACCGAGAAGGCGAAGGGGAAGTTGGAGGCGGAGTAGACGGCGACGACGCCGAGGGGCACCTTGTAGCGGCGCAGGTCCGGGACGGGCGGGGTGGCGTTGTCGTCGGGATGGTTGATGATCACGTCGAGGAACGCGCCCTCGTCGATGATGCCCGCGAAGGCCCGCAGCTGGTAGCAGGTCCGGGCGAGTTCGCCGGTGAGCCGGACCGGGCCGAGCGCGGACTCGGCGTCGGCGACCTCGACGAGCTGGTCCCGGGCCGCCTCGAGTCGGTCGGCGGCGGTGCGCAGGAAGGCGGCCCGGACGGCACGGTCGGCGAGCGCTGCGCGCGCGTCCTGCGCGGCGCGGACGGCGGCGTCGACCTCCTCGGCTGTGGCCTCCACCGCAACCTGTTCCCGCTGCTTCCCGGTACGGGGATCGACACTCCAGACTGGTGCTGCTGCCACCGCGGGTCCCTCCACAAGTCTTGCCGCAGTACGTGGGTCACCATCGCGAGTGTTCGATATACTGAACGCTGTCTCTGATGGTGAATATGACCATGGAGACTATTTCCCGTCGAACGAAGGGGTCAAGGGCGATGTCGGCAGGCGAGACAGGCGGCGGGGCGCAGGTCAAGTCCGCGGTGCGGACCGTGGAATTGCTGGAGTACTTCGCCGGCCGGCCCGGTATGCACTCGCTGGCCGCGGTCCAGGAGGCCGTCGGCTATCCCAAGTCCAGCCTGTACATGCTGCTGCGCACACTCGTCGAGCTGGGCTGGGTCGAGACCGACGCGACCGGCACCCGGTACGGCATCGGGGTGCGCGCGCTGCTGGTGGGCACCTCCTACATCGACGGCGACGAGGTGGTCGCCGCGGCCCGTCCGACCCTGGACCGGCTCTCCGACGACACCACCGAGACCATCCACCTCGCCCGTCTGGACGGCACCAACGTCGTCTACCTCGCCACCCGTCAGTCGCAGCACTACCTGCGCCCGTTCACCCGCGTCGGCCGCCGGCTGCCCGCCCACTCCACCTCGCTGGGCAAGGCACTGCTGAGCACCTACAGCGACGAGCAGGTCCGCAAGATGCTCCCCGAGACGCTGCCCGCGCTGACGGAGCACACCATCACCGACCGCGAGAAGCTCATCGAGGAACTGCACCAGATCCGCGAGCAGGGCTACGCCGTGGACCGCGAGGAGAACACGCTGGGCCTGCGCTGCTTCGGCGTGGCGATCCCGTACCGCACCCCGGCCCGGGACGCGATCAGCTGCTCGATCCCCGTGGCGCGCCTGACGCCCGCGCACGAGCAGATGGTGAAGGATGCCCTCTTCGACGCCCGTGACCGTCTGACGCTCGCCACCCGGAGGCTGTGAGACATGGAGGTCGTGCTCCGCGAGGTCCACGACAGCGATCTGCCGGTGTTCTTCCGGCAGATGAACGATCCGGAGGCCCTGCGCATGGCCGCCTTCACCCCGAAGGACCCGGCCGACCGCGACGCCTTCGACGCCCACTGGGCGCGGCTGCGCACCTCCTCGGACGTGCTGCGCACGATCCTGGTGGACGGTGACGTGGTCGGCAGCACCGCGGTGTACGGCGAGCCGGGCGAACGGGAGGTCACCTACTGGGTGGACCGCGCCTACTGGGGCCAGGGGATCGCCACGGCCGCGCTGCGCGCCCTGCTGGCCGAGGTCCGCGAACGCCCGCTGTACGCGCGGGCGGCGGCGGACAACACGGGCTCGCTGCGGGTGCTCCACAAGTGCGGCTTCCGGCAGGCTGCGCTGGCCCGGGGGTACGCCCAGGCGCGGGGCGAGGAGATCGACGAGGTGGTGCTGACGCTGCGGGACTGAGGTACCGCGGACGCCGCGGGACCGACGGCCGGGTGGAGCGGCCTCTCCCCCGCGCGGCGGAGGACGATCGTCGCCGTGCAGGAGGCCGGCGGCGCACCGCGCGCGGGAGCGTCGGGGTATGACCGAGACACTCGCCCATGCGCCCACCGCTGCCACCGCCGCCACCGGTCCCGACCGGCCGCGCCGCGTGCTGCGGGCCGTCGCGATCGTGGCCTGTGCGCCGTACCTGTCCCTCAAGGCCGCCTGGATCGCGGGGAGTCGCATCGGGATCCCGCCGGGCAGCTCGCTGCTGGAGCACCGGACGACCATGGCCGTCGCCAACGGGGTCAGCGTGCTCATGGACGCAGCCGTGATCGTGCTGGCGCTGCTGCTGACCCGGCCGTGGGGGCTGCGGGTGCCGGCCTGGGCGCTCGCCTTCCCGGTGTGGGTCGCCACCGGTCTGCTCGCGCCGATCACGACCGGCTTCCCGCTGCAGCTGCTGGTGCGGGTTCTGGGCGGGACGGTCCACAAACCGTCCGGTACCGGAAGCAGGCCGTTCCTGCACGAGTGGGTGTCCGGGGTCGTCTACACCGGGTTCATCGTCCAGGGGCTGGCCCTCGGCGCGCTGTTCCTGCTCCACGCCCGGGACCGCTGGGGGCATGTGTGGCGGGGACGGGTGGGAGAGCTGCCGGACGGGGTGGTCGGTCCGGCGCGGCGCGCGTGCGCCGTGGCGGCCTGCGTGCTCGCCCTGTTGCCCCTGGCGATGCACCTGGTGTGGGCGTGCGGCGGCACAGCCGGACTCAGCCCGGGCCGCGCCGCCGTCCGGACCGGCGACTTCTACGTCCTGGAAGCGACCGACGTCTGCTTCGTCCTCGCCGCCGCCACCGGGGCCTGTCTGCTCGCCTTCCGGCGCGGCCGTGGACTGCCGGTGGCCGTACCGCTCGCGGCGGCCTGGGTGGGCTCCGGCGTCCTGGTCTGCTGGGGCGGATGGCTGTCGCTGAGCTCGCTGACCGCCGTGCAGGACCTCGCCGACCGGCCCACACCGTCGATGAACCTCGTCTACGCTGGCCAGATGATCACCGGCTTCCTGGTGGCCGCGCTCGGCGCCCACTTCTTCGCCGAGCGCTCGGCCGCGGACGGGCAGGCGCGGGACCGGCAGGTGGCGTGAGGGCGTTCCTGCGGCCCCTGCTGGGCCGTGTGGCGCGCCGGCGCTGGATCCATCTGATCCTCGGCGGCGCGCTCGTCATGCCGTACGTCCTGGTGGGCGCGGTGGTCGTCGGTCCGGTCAGCGGTTCGTCGGACGTCTTCACCTCGTTGCCGCTGCAACTGGCCTCCTTCGCCGTCGGGTTGCCGTTGGCCGCGCTCACCTCGCCGTTCCCGCTGACCCGGCCGATGTCGGTGGCGGCGGCGCGTGCGCTGTGCGGGGTGGAGGGCGACCGCCTGGCCGACGCGCCCGCCCGGACCCGGGCCGCGAAGGGGCGTACGGCGGCCTGGTTCACGCTGCACCTCGGGCTCGGCGGGATCGTCTCGGGCATGTCACTGGCCGTGCCGCCGTTCGCGGCGGTGCTGATCGTGCTGCCCGTCTTCGCGGGCCTGCGCGACACCCGGCTCGGCCTGCCCGAAGTCCTGGGCCATCCCTGGGCGTCGGCACTCGCTCCGGTCGCCGGCGCGGCGATCCTGCTCGCGCTCGCCGGCTGCGCCGCCGGCTGCGGCGCCCTCCTGGCCCACTGGGCACCTGCCCTGCTCGGGCCCGGCCCGGAGGACCGGCTGGCCGCCGCCGAGGCGCGGGCCGCCGATCTCGCCCTGCGCAACCGGATCGCCCGCGAACTGCACGACTCCGTGGGCCACGCCCTCAGCGCCGTCACCCTCCAGGCGAGCGCGGCCCGCCGGCTCCTCGACACCGACCCGGAGTTCGTGCGCGAGGCGCTCGCCGCGATCGAGGACACCACACGGCGCACGGTCGGTGAGCTCGACGCCGTCCTGGGTGTGCTGCGGGACGGCGACGCCCCCGGTGCGGCCCCGGCGCCCACGCTCGCCGCCGACCTCGACGGCCTGCTGCGCCGCACCCGCGCGGGCGGACTGCGCGTCACCGCCGAGGTGGGGACCGACCCCGGGGCACTGCCGCCGGTCGTCTCCCGCGAGGCCTACCGCATCGTCCAGGAAGGGCTGAGCAACGCGCTCAGGCACGCCGGCGGGGACGTCCGGGTCGCGGTTCGCATCAGCGCCGTCGACGGGTATGTGGAGATCACCGTCGAGAACCCCCTGGGAGAGGTGCCCGCCGGGGGCACTCCCCGGTCCGGTGGCGGGCACGGCCTGCGGGGCGTGGCGGACCGCGCCCGGCTGCTGGGCGGTGCCGCGCACGCGGGACCGGTGGACGGGGCGTGGCGCCTGTCCGTACGACTGCCGTTGAAGGGACCCGTATGACCACCGCCCCGCCCCTGCGGATCGTGCTCGCCGACGACGAGCGCATGGTCCGCACCGCCCTGCGCGCCATCCTGGCCGCCGAGCCGGATCTGACGGTCGTCGGGGAGGCGGCGACCGGCGCCGAGGCGGTGTCCGTGGTACGGGAGGCACGGCCCGACGTGGTCCTCATGGACGTCCGCATGCCCGAGGTCGACGGCATCCGGGCCACCGAGCGGATCCTGGCCGTGTCCACGGAGCAGCCGCCCCGGATCATCGTCGTGACCACCTTCGAGAACGACTCCTACGTCTACGACGCGCTGCGCGCCGGAGCCGCCGGCTTCCTGCTCAAGCGGGCGGACGCCGACACCCTGGTGCAGGCGGTGCGGCTGGTCGCGCGCAGCGACACCCTGCTGTTCCCCTCGGCCGTGCGGGCGCTGGCCGAGGAGCACGCGCGGGCGGGAGCCGCCCCGCCGGCCTGGGTGGCGCGGCTCACCGGCCGGGAGGGCGAGGTGCTGCGGCTGATGGCGGCCGGGCTGACCAACGCGGAGATCGCCCGGCGCCTGGCGGTCGGCCCCGCCACGGTCAAGACGCACGTGGCGGCGGTGCTGGCGAAGACCGGCGCCCGGGACCGCACCCAGGCGGTGATCGCCGCCTACGAGGCGGGTGTGATGAACATCCGATGAGAAACCGGGGCGGACGGGAACGTTCCGCCCCTTCCCGCTCGTCCTCCACCGGGATGAACGGGATGAACAAGACGATCAGGCGGGCGTCCGTCTTCACTCTGCTGCTCGTGGTCGCGCTGTTGGCCAGGGCGACATGGGTGCAGTTCTACGACGGCAAGGCGCTCGCGGACGACAAGGACAACCGACGCAGGGCGATCGAGACGTACGCCCAGCCGCTGGGCAACATCGTGGTGGCCGGCAGCGCGATCACCGGCTCGGCCGAGACCAGCGGCGACCTCAAGTACAAGCGGACGTACGACGACGGCAAGCTGTACGCGGCGGTCACCGGCTACAGCTCCCAGGTCTTCGGCGCGACCCAGCTGGAGGGCATCTACCAGGACCTCCTGGACGGCACCGACAGCCGGCTGAAGAACCCGCTCGACGCGCTCACCGGCAAGCGGGCCAGGCCCGGCGACGTGATCACGACGATCGACCCGGACGTGCAGAAGGCCGCGTACGAGGCGCTCGGCGGCAAGAAGGGCGCCGCCGTCGCGATCGACCCGGCCACCGGGAGACTCCTCGCGGTGGTCTCCACGCCGTCGTACGACCCCACCGCGCTCAGCGGCGGCGACAGCAGCGCGTGGAAGAAACTCACCCAGGACCCCGACAAACCGATGACGAACCGCGCCCTGCGCCAGCCGCTGCCGCCGGGCTCGACGTTCAAGCTGGTCGTGGCGGCGGCCGCGCTGGAGGACGGGCTGTACTCGTCGGTCGACGCGAGGACGGACAGCCCGGACCCGTACACGCTGCCGGGCACCACGCGGGACCTGTCCAACGAGAACCCGAACGCCCCCTGCGAGAACGCCACCATCCGCACCGCTCTGCAGTACTCCTGCAACAACGTCTTCGCGAAGATGGCCGTCGACCTCGGCCAGGACAAGGTGCGGGCGATGGCGGAGAAGTTCGGCTTCGACGACCGGTCGCAGGACGTGCCCGTGCGCGCCTACCCCAGCGTGTACCCCTCGGGCATGGACAAGGCGCAGACCGCGCTGAGCGGCATCGGCCAGTTCGACGTCACCGCCACTCCGCTGCAGATGGCGATGGTGTCGTCGGCCATAGCCAACGGCGGCAAGCTCGTCTCCCCGCACATGGTGTCGCGGACCACGGACGGCGACGGCAACGTGCTGCAGAACTACGACGACTCCACGCACAGCGAGCGGATCGTCAGCTCCGGCACCGCCGCACAGCTGCAGTCGGCGATGCGCACCGTGGTCGAGCAGGGCACCGGCACCAACGCACGGATCCCCGGTGTGACGGTGGGCGGCAAGACGGGCACGGCTCAGCACGGCGAGAACAACAGCCAGGTGCCGTACGCCTGGTTCACGTCCTACGGCACCTCCGACGCGACGGGCAAGCAGGTCGCTGTCGCGGTGGTCGTCGAGCAGTCGGACGCGGCCCGCTCGGAGGTCAGCGGCAACGGCCTGGCGGCACCGGTGGCCAAGGCGGTGATGCGGGCGGCGCTCGACGGCAAGGGCTAGGCCCGCCGACGCGACCGAACCGTCCCCGCTGGGCCTGCGGAATCGTGCCCCGCTCGGCCCGTGGGCCGAGCGGGGCACGATTCCGTGCAGACGTCCGGGGGGCTGCCGAGAGGCCCTAGCTGACGAAGTACGTCGGGTTGGGCAGCTTGTAGGTCCGGTCGGCGTAGCCGCCGTCGAGGTCGGAGTACTGGTCGCCGAAGTTGGCGACGATGTCGTACCCGAGGTCTTCGATGTGCTTGCGGGTGCCGGACTTGTACTGGACGGTGGTGCACTTCCAGGCGCCCGGGGCGGCGCAGCCGCTCAGGTAGGCCGGCGGGTTGGCCGCGTCCTTGAGGAACATGTGGTCCGCGTCGAGGTTGACGTCGGCGCCGACCTTCTTCAGGTTCTCCACGGCGGCGGAGCGCTGGGCCTCGGTCAGGCCCGAGTTGTAGAAGACCGTGACGCCCTTGCTCGCGGCGTACCGCACGAGCTCGGGGCTGCCGAAGACCTCCGGCCGGTCGGCCTGGTTGACGTAGGCCGCCCAGGTGGCGCTGTTGTAGCCGTAGTTGTTCTTCTTCTCGTAGTCCAGGCTGAGCAGCAGCGTGTCGTCGATGTCGAAGACGACGGCCGGCTTGCGGTCGTGGCCCTTGTGCTGGGCCTCGCGGGCCGCCTTGTCGATGTAGCGCTTGGCGTCGGCGTCGATGCGCGCCAGGTCCTTGGCGTACGGGCTGTCCGGGGACGCCTGGTAGACGCCGTTCGCGTCCGCCGTCGTGCCGTAGTAGGTGTCGATGTCCTTGGTCAGCAGCCCGATGTTGTAGGGCTCGTGGGTGGAGTCGGCGGTGGACTGCCCGGCGGTGGCAGCACCGGCACCGTAGAGGGCACCTCCGGCAACGGCACAGGCGGCGGCGACGGCGGCAACTCTGAGGGACTTCCGCATGGAATCTCCGGATCTGGTCGATGGGCGTGACCGGTGAGATTGCGCCAAACACATGACGCGTCACCAGGTCACGCACTGTCTACGCGCATTGCGCACCAGCCGCGAGGGGCGTTACCCGATCGATACGCAATTCCTTCACACGGTGCATTGCCCGCACATGATGCGAGATGACCTCCCCTTGACCCGCCTCGCCTAGGGTCGTGAGCCGCGATCGCTAACCGGGGGGAAGGACGGCCACATGGGCGACGGGAGGGACCCGAGCAAGGTCCTGGACATCAAGACCGCCGACATCAAACGGGCGGCGCCGCACTTCCACAAGGGCGCCGAGGACCTGAGCAAGGCACTGACCGCCCTCGTCAAGTCCCGTGACCGGCTGGGCGAACCGTGGGGTCACGACGAGCAGGGCAAAGGCGTGCGGCCGGGGAGCCGTGGCGGCCGAAGGGCCGGGGGTGTGCGGGCGCGGCCCGCGCGGGGAGTGCGGTCAGGCCGAGCGCGGCGGTCGCCGCGGCTCCGGCGAGCAGTAACTCCCTTCTCGAGGGCATGGGGGTGCTCGTTCGCCGGGTGGGTCGGTACGTGGCGGTGGGAGGG
>NZ_MUBM01000610.1 GCF_002154505.1 Streptomyces carpinensis
GTTCTCTGATGCGGCACTAGCCGGGTTCTCCGCGGCCGGGCCGGCCTGGTCCGGCCCGGCCGGTCAGTGCTGCCGCTCGGCCCCCGCCAGCAGCCGGTCCACGATCTCCTCGATGCGTTCGCGCAGGCCCTCCTGGCTCTTGCCGCCGTCCAGGCGCTCGCCGCCGACGACGTACGTCGGTGTGCCCGTGACACCGATCGCCTTGCCCTCGGCCTGGTCGGCGTCGACGATCAGGATGTGCCGGCCGTCGATGAGCGCGGTGTCGAACTCCTCCGCGTCGAGGCCCAGTTCACGGGCCGTCTCGACGAGCAGCGGCTCGCCCTTGCGGTCCAGCTCCTCGACGCGGCCGAGCACCGCCTCCACGTACGGCCACAGCTGCCCCTGCTCGGCGGCCTCCTCGGCGGCCTGCGCGGCGGCGAAGGCGTGCTTGTGCTTCTCCAGCGGGAAGTGCCGCAGCCGCAGCCCCAGCCGGTCGCCGTAGCGGGCACGCAGGGCACGCAGATCGTTCAGCGCGGTGCGGCAGTCCGGGCACTGGAGCTCGCACCACACGTCGAGAACCGGGACGGCGGATGCGGAGGAGGAGTCGCTCATGCGTCCCAGTCTTCCAGGCCCGCGGCACAGCACCCAATCCGGCCGTATCGACTCCTGCCGGACGGGACTCGATGCGACCGGGCCTTTCGGGCGGGGCCCGCCGTCCGGGCCCGATCCGTCCGGACCCGATCCGCTCGGGCCCGCCGAGCAGATCCCTACAGGAGCCGACCCCGACGGATCACGCGCCCCGGCCATGACGGCCGGCCGCGGGACGCGACCGGCACCTGGGAAGGAGGCGACCCGGAGATGTCCCTGATGTCCGCCCCGAACGTGGCCTGCCGGGCAGTGGGAGGTGCAGGATGGAAGGGACGAACTGCCCACCGGTGAGCGATGCCCTGGAGGACCGGATGATTGCCGAGACCGTCTGTTCCGCCGTCTCCGCGGCCGGCCTGGGCATCGCCGCGGTCACGGCCTTCCGAAGGCGTTTCCTCGCGGCGACCCGCATCGCCGCCTACTCCCTCGTCCCGATCGGCCTGGTGATGACCGGCGTCGTCGGCTGGCTGGCGGACACCGCCTTCAGCCCGACCGCGTGGGCGGGCTTCGGTCTGCTCGGCTGCGCCTGGGTGCTCTTCGCGACGACCCGCGCGGTGGAGCGCCGGCGCGGCGGCACGCGCAAGGAGCGCAGGGCGGCGGCCCGTGCCGCCGAAGGGGGCGCGGTGGCTCCGACGGCATCGGCACCGTCCCTCGGCCCGCCGACCCGTCCGTCCGGCCGGCCCGCTTCCCGCCCGGCGGGCACATCCCGCGGCGAGGACGACTTCAGCGACATCGAGGCCATTCTGAAGAAGCACGGCATATGACAGCCGTCCGACGCCTGTGACCCGCGCGCCCGATGCTCCTGATGCGGAGTGATCATGGCGCCCCCAGGAAATGATCAGGACCGGGAGCGAACCGAAGCGAAGATCGTGGAATCCGGCGATCTCCCGTACATTTCACGCTGCTGATCGCGTCACCGGTGCGGGCTGGTCCATCATCACCGCGAGATGCTGGACACGACACAGAGCGAGGCCGCGCCGCCGGAGGACGAGCCGCGCGGGTGCCTCTTCGCCCTTTCCCAGCCACCGCTGATGATCTTCCTGGCGGTGATCGGGTGTCTGCTGCTCATGGCTGCGTTGCACGACCTGCTGCTGCTGTGAGCCGTACCCGTGCGTCCTCGGCGTCACCCGCCGGGGACCACGACACCATCGAGGCGGCCTCAGCCCGCCGACTCCTTGCGTCGCGCCCGGTAGGCGGCCACGTGCAGCCGGTTGCCGCACGTGCGGCTGTCGCAGTACCGCCGCGAGCGGTTGCGGGAGAGGTCGACGAAGGCACGCCTGCAGTCGGGGGCCTCGCAGCGCCGCAGCCGTTCCTGCTCACCGGCCACCACGAAGAACGCGAGCGCCATGCCGCAGTCCGCCGCCAGATGGTCGGCGACGGAGGCGCCGGGGGCGAAGTAGTGGACATGCCAGTCGTAGCCGTCGTGGTCAGTCAGCCGGGGCGTGGTGCCCGCGGCGGCGACCAACTCGTTGATCATCCCCGCCGCGGTACGGGAGTCCGGGGCCGCGAAGATGCCGGCGAACCGGCCGCGGATCCGACGCACCGCCGACAGGTCGAACTCCGACAGCATCCCGACGTCGCTCATCTGGTGGCTTCGTACGAAGTCCTCGAGTGCCGCGACGTCCGCCAGACCGTCCGGTGCCGACTCGTCCTCCGGTGCGGTGTTCACCAGATCCACCACGGTGTCGAGCGCGCACCGGGTGTCGTGGGTGATCAGCACGTTTCGCTCCCAAGGCCTGGGGATCGGGCACACGCCCGCCGATGCAGGCCGATGGTAACGGCTCCACCGTCGCCCGAGCAGCGCACGGACACGCGCACACGCGCACACCTGCACCGGCCCCCCGCGGGGAACCGGTGCCGGTGCATCCCTTATGCGGTTGTCCTGGCCCGAGCCGTCTCCCCGAGTGGACGGCAACGGGCAGCTCAGGGGCCTCGAAGGGCCTGTCGGTTAACTTTCCGCGAGGATGTGCGAGAGCTCCTGATCCAGATCGAAGTGCCGGTGCTCCGTGCCAGGGGGCACGGCCGCGTCCGTTCGCTTCAGGAAGGACTCCAGGGCCCTCGCCGGGGCCTCGAGCAGCGCCTCGCCCTCCGGGGAGCTCAGGGCGATGCAGACGACGCCCTGGCCGTGACTGCGCGACGGCCAGACACGGACGTCGCCGGTTCCAGTGGGACGGTGAAGCCCCTCGGCGAGGAGGTCGCGGGCGAACACCCACTCGACGGTCTCCTCGGCTCCGGTGTGGAAGGTGGCGTGCACGGCGTAGGGGTCGGCCGTGTCGTACCGCAGGCCTGCGGGGACAGGCAGGGAGGACTCGCTCGACACAACGAGGCGCAGGTGCAGCTCGCAGCTGACCGTGGTGTTCATAAGCGCCAGGGCCTTTCGCTCAGTGTGCGCTCGGGGATTCGCACGTCGGCGAAATCGACATGCCACCTACGGTGCCGTTGTAAACCCCTCTGAGTGTTTTGCCTGGCTTTAGGTAACTCTTCCGGCGGAGAGGCAGTGCGTAGGGTGGGGCCATTCCGGTGACGTGATTTACGGGTTCCCTCCGGTAGGGTTCACACACATGAATACGGGGAGTGACGGGCGGGACGAGGCTCCCGCGGCGCCGGACGGAGCGGCGGCGGAGGCGGGCGAGGGCGAGGACCGGCGGGGGCTCGGTTCGCGGGCGCCCGAGTTCATCCGGTCACGGCGCGTGCTGCACGTGAGCTGGCAGGTCGGTGTCTTCGTCGTCGGGCTCGCGGTCGTCGCCGCCGGCATCGTCATGCTCCCACTGCCGGGCCCGGGCTGGGTGGTGATCTTCGGCGGCATGGCGATCTGGGCCACCGAGTTCGTGTGGGCCCAGCTCGTGCTCCGCTGGACCAAGCGCAAGGTCACCGAGGCGGCCCAGCGGGCCCTCGATCCCAAGGTGCGCCGACGCAACATCATCCTCACGGTGATCGGCCTCGTGATCATCGCTGCGCTGGTCGGCGTCTACCTCTCGAAGTTCGGCCTCGTCATGCCCTGGAACATCAGGGACCAGTGACCGGCCCGTCGAGGCGACCCGTGGTCCCGGGCACACCCTGACATGCGGTAATGTTCTTCCTGCGTCCGGGCGATTAGCTCAGTGGGAGAGCGCTTCGTTCACACCGAAGAGGTCACTGGTTCGAACCCAGTATCGCCCACCATCGCGAGAGCGACGTGCGTCCGCAGGCTGTGCGGACCGCGTCGCTCTTCTCGTGTCCGGCTTGCGTGTCCGGTGCGACTTCGCCGTGCGAAACGAGCGCTCCGACACCGGCCCACGTCGCCCGAGCGGCGAGTTCAGGCGGCGGCGGGAAGCTCCGGGCGCAGGGGCCACGACGGGTCCACCGTCTCCTCCGTACCGCTGCGTGCGAACCACGCCTGCAGGCCGCGGGCCTGGGCAGCGTGCCATCCGGTCTGCAGGGTGTGCAGCTCGCCGGGGGTGAGGCGGTCCAGCCGGGCCGCGAAGCGGCGGCCGAGGGCGCGGACGACCTCCAGCGCGGCCAGCGCGTCCGCCGCCGCGTCGTGCGCCTCGGCCAGCACCACCTCGTAGTGCGCGCACAGATCGGTGAGGGTGCGCCGGCCCTTGCGGTAGCGGTCCAGGTGCTTGTCCAGCACCCGCGGATCGAGCACGCACAGCGGCGACGCCTCGAACCAGCGGTCCAGCGAGGACGCCCGGTGGCGGCGCAACTCCCGGTCCAGCAGCGTCAGATCGAACGGCGCGTTCATCACCACCAGCGGGCGGCCCAGAGCGGCCTGCTCCGCCAGCTCCTCGGCTATCTCGTACATCACCGGGGCCGGCCAGCGCCCGTTGCGCTGCAGATGATCCTCCGTCAGCCCATGTACCGCCGTCGCCGCCTCCGGCACCGGCACCCCCGGGTTCACCAGCCAGCGGGCCATCCGCGGCCGGGCGCCCGGGGCGTCCTGGACGACGACGGCGGCCGACACGATGCGGTCGGTCTCGACGTCGACGCCCGTGGTCTCGGTGTCGAAGGCGGCCAGCGGCCCCTCGTACCAGCAGCACGTCATGTCGACCACAACTCCTCGCTCACCCACGGCAGCTGACGTACCGTCTTCTGCCCGTTTGGTGATACCCGGGCTGTTTGCGCGGTACGCCGGAAGGAGACAACAGGAGTACGGGTATTTGCAGTTCACGGACCCGCAGCGGGGCCTTGGGGACTCACCCGGCACATCACCTGGCGTGGAAGGCAGTTGGTCATGACGGTTGCGCAGCCCGAGCGGGGCGGGCTGCTGCCCGAGCGTGCGGGCACCCTGCGCGGCACACTCGCCACCACCGCCTGCATGGAGACACTGCAGGTGGGGTATCTGCACGCGGTCGCCGCGGCCGCCGGCTGCTCGCTGTCGCAGCCCTTTCCCGACAACGGCATCGACTGGCACATCAGCCACAGCGCCCCCGGGCACACGGTCGACGACGAGGTGACCATCAAGGTGCAGCTGAAGTGCACCTACCAGCTGCCGCCCAACCCGCCGGGCCGGTTCTTCTCCTTCACACTGGACAACGCCCACCTGGCGAAGCTCGCCCGCACCCCGGTGTCGGTGCACAAGATCCTGGTCGTGATGATCGTGCCGCGCTCCCAGGACCAGTGGCTGAGGGCCGGACACGACCGGCTGGACCTCAGGCACTGCTGCTACTGGGTCAACCTGGCGGGCCACCCGATCACCGGCCGGCACCGCACCACCGTGCGCATACCGACCTCGCGGATCTTCGACGACCGGGCCCTGTGCGAGATCATGACGCGGGTCGGGACGGGAGGCAGACCATGACGCACCGCCCCCTCGACGAGCCGCTGCGGCCGGTACGCCCGCACCCCGTCGACGCCCCCTGGGAC
>NZ_MUBM01000611.1 GCF_002154505.1 Streptomyces carpinensis
CTGCGGGCCGTCGTCGACTGGTCCTGGGACCTGCTCGACGAGCGGGAGCGGACCGCGCTGCGCGAGGTGTCCGTCTTCGCCGGCGGCTGGGACCTCGCCGCCGCCGAGGCCGTGTGCACCGGCCCCGCGGCGGACCTGGTCGGGGCTCTCGTCGACAAGTCCCTGATCGTCGCGACCCCGGCCGACGGTGACGACGGCATGCGGTACCGGATGCTGGAGACCATCCACGAGTACGCCGTCGAGCGCGCCGCCGAGGTTCCCGGACTGCGCGCCGCCGCCGAACGCAGGCACCGTAGGTGGGTGCGCGCACTCGTCGAGAGGGCCGACCCCCTGCTGCGGTCGGCGGCGCAGCTGCCGTGGATCGCCCGCCTGGAGAACGAGCTGGACAACATCCGCGCGGCCCTCGACCGCGCCCTCACGGCCGGCGACGAGGCGGACGCGGGGGAACTCGCGCTGGCCATGGGCTGGTTCTGGTGGCTGCGCAACTACCGTCGGGAGGCCACCGAGTGGGTCCACCGCGTTCTGCGCCTGGGCGCCGCACGCGATGTCGCCGAAGGCTGCGGCGCCCCGGAAGGACAGGCCCCGGGCGGCGACGGCCCGGGACTTGGGGCGCTGTCCGCCTCCGTCGACCCCGTGGACGCCCTCCTCGACGCCCCGGACGGCGAGACATGCCACCCGCTGCACACCCTGCGCATGGACCTGCGGATGCTGCACCTGTTCCTGACGTCCGAGTCCGAGCCGCTGGACGTGGTGCGCGGGGAGCGGTTCCAGCGCTACGTCGCCCGCGTACGGGCCGCCTTCGAGGGCGGCGGCCCCCGGGCGGCACGCATGCCCGGCATCATCTGGCCGCTGACCGTCGTCTACGCGGGGGGCCCGGACGACATACGGCCCGCCATGGACAGGGCCGTCGCCAACTGCCGTGCCCACGGCGGGGACTGGGAGATCGGCGTCTCCCTCATGTTCCGCACCCACATGGTCGTCGACTCCCCCGGAAACCTGCACGGCGTCGACGACGACCTCGCGGAACTGCGCCGGCTCAGCCGGCGCGTGGGCGACCGCTGGATGCGCGCCCAGGTATGCAGCGCGACCGGGGAGGCGGCCATGGCGCGCGGCAGGTACGAGGAAGCGCGCGGCGAGTACGAGGAGGCGCTGCGTCTCGCCCACGAGGTGGGCGCGCACGCGGAGGCGCCGTTCCTCCAGGCGCGGCTCGCCGAGATCGCCTACCGCTCCGGCGACCGGGCCGGTGCCCTGACCGCCCTGGACGAGGCCGGCGCGGCGGCCGAGCGGCACAGGGTGTCGGACTCGCGGGCCTTCGTGCTGCTGCTGCGGGCGCAGATCGCCCTGGACGACGGCGACGTGGCCGGTGCGCGCAGCCTGTGGGAGGGAGCCCGTGCCGAGACCGAACGCGGCACCCCGCCCCCGCAGTTCGAGGCGATGCTGCGCGCGGTCGGCGCCCTGGTCACGGCCGGCGAGTCCGGCCCCGAGCACGGGCTGCCGCTGCTGGCCGACGCGCTGCGCTCGGCCGTCGAGCAGCGGTGCTCGGAGGTGGTCACGGCGGCGCTCGTGGACCTGGCCGTCCAGCCGCTGGCCGACCTCGGCGACCTGCCGCGCGCGGTGCGGCTGCTGGCCGCCGCCGACCACTGGCGCGACGGCCGCCCCCGCCCCATGCCGGAGCGCCTGAAGGCCGAACGTATCGAGGCCACCGCCCGCGCCGCCCTCACCCCCGACCGCTGCACCGCCGAGCGCAGCCGCGGCGCCGCCCTCACCGTGGACGACCTCCTGGCCGAACTCACGGAAGCGGCACGGGCCCACACCCGCACCCACCGGTGAACCGCGTCTACGGCGTGATCCGCCGGACAGGCCCCAACCGCACGTGATCCGTGACTGTGCCCAGTCCGCGAGGGTGACGGTGTCGAAGGGGCGGTACGGCTCGACGACCAGCCGTACGGTGCTGCGGCCGGCGAGGCTCACACGGACCGGGACGGCCTCTTCGCCGCTCGCGATCGTCCTCGAACTCCGCAGCCGGACGCCGTCGGCGTACACGGAGAAAGTGACCTCGCCGAGCCCGGCCATCAGGTCGTCGACGCCGACCCGGGCGTCGTAGGCGGAGCACGCGCGGTTGAGGCCGACGGTGACGGAGGAGGGGCCGTGGACGGTCATCCCGAGCGCGTACCGCCTGCCGGCGATCGCCATGCCGTGTCGCCGCCACACCCAGCTGCTGCCGGCCGGCCGCATCCCGGGACCGGTGCCGTCACCGGTGACGTCGTGGTCCAGCTCGCTCCACTGGTAGACGACCGGGGGCGTACGGCGTGCTCGGGACCAGACCCGCCGTGCACCGCCTGCAGCATGCGGGCGAACACCTCGGCGGTGAGGTCGTCGGCGGTGTGGGCGTCGCGGCAGCAGGAGCAGGGGTAGCGGCGCACGGCGTCGGCGTGGCGCCGGTACAGCTCCTCGTACGCGGCGTCGTCGCCGCCGCGCACCAGCCCGATGAGCTCGGCGTCGGACGGCGGAAGATCCCTCGGAGGGGGCAGAACTCCGCCCTCGCGCCACTCGTGCTGGGCCGGGACACCCCCGGACGACGGCACGGCATCCCCGGCCGGGTGGCCGTCAGGGGCGGGTGTGCCACCGCGCGGGGCACCGGCCGGCCGGCCCTGACCCGGCACCTGAGGCGGACGCAGCCCTTCCGCGCCCGCCTCGCCGTCGCCGTGCGACTCGCCCCGTCCGTCAGTGCCCATCGCCGATAGACCCCGCCGTCAGCCCAGCCGTCCCCGTCACCGGGTCAGACCGTCACAGGGCGGTCGGTCAGAACTCGGCGGTGAGGATCCTCCACTCGTCCGCGGGGACTTGCCACGACGCGGTACTTGAATCCACCCGCAGGGGGAAGACTCCCCACGCCCCGCACGGCGCCATCGGTGCACGGCGTCCTCCCGTCGCCGCGCGCCGACTCCGGGTCACGCCGGCCGCGACCGCAACCCCTCCAGCAGGATGTCCAGCAGTCGCGCGGAGGCCGCCGCCTGCTGCGCCGCGTCCGGGAGTGAGGGCGCCGCCGTCGCGATGACCAGCAGGACGTCCGACACCGACACGTCCGGCCGCATCTCGCCCGCCGCGCGTGCCCGATCCACCAGCCGCCCCACGACCTCCAGCAGCGCCGCCGCCCCGGCGTCGTCGTCCGCCGTGTCCGGCGTGAGCGCCCTGGCCCCGTCGGACACGAGCCGCAGCTCACCCGCTCCCGACTGGATCCGCTGCTGCGGCACCCGTGCCTCGTCCGGCCCGGCCACCCCGTCGGCACCGTCCTCGACGACCCCGACCCGCAGCACCTGCGGCGGCAGCAGCCGCCCGGCACCCGACGCCACCGACGTGCGCAGGAACCGCGACAGCGCCGACCACGGCTCGTCCTCCTGACCGAGCGCGGCCCGCGCCTGGTCGGTCAGCCGGGAGGTCTCCTCCTCGGCTATCCGCCGCACCAGGACGTCCTTGCTCGGGAAACGCCGGTACACGGTGCCGACGCCGACCCGCGCGCGCCGCGCCACGTCCTCCATCGGCGCGCCATAGCCCAGCTCGCCGAAGACCTCGCGCGCCGCCCGCAGCACGTGCTCGAGATTGCGCTGTGCGTCCACGCGCAACGGTGTCGTCCGGACCGTCCGGCTCTCCTCACCGCGTCCGCCGCCCGCCGCCGCGCCCATCGCACCGCCACCGGGTGCGACAGCGGACGCGGTGGACCAATGAGTGTCCTGAGTGTGCATGAGTGATCCCCCGGTAATGACGTCTCCCCCCGGAGACTTTCCCCGCCGCTGAATCCGGGGTGTGCGGAACAGGGATCGCGCGCGACCGAGCCCGTTCGCCGGGACCCCAGCAGGACCCCGCGGACTCGTTCGATCACATCCCCTACACCCCGTCGACACACGAACATAGTTGAGCGGGAGTCAATTCAGAAGGGGCAGGTTCCGCACAGAGCGCCCCCCGATCGGAGTACGGGCCGTATACGTCCCGATTGCGGTGCCTGCCACGGCCCACCCCACGCCGTCTGACCTGCACCGCTCCCTCGTGCTCCGATGATTCGGCCAACCGCGCGCGCCCCCGGCCCACGGTCACACAATTCGCCGGGGCTGTGGACAAACGACAGTCACGGGTGCGTCATGGGATGGTGAAGGAACGTGCGCGCATTCTCGTTGTCGGCGGCGGCTACGTCGGGATGTACACGGCCCTGCGCCTGCAGCAGCGGATGAAACAGGAGCTCAGGCGGGGCGAGGTCGAGATCACCGTCGTCACGCCCGACCCCTATATGACGTATCAGCCGTTCCTGCCCGAGGCGGCCGCCGGTGCGATCTCGCCGCGGCACGTCGTCGTGCCGCTGCGCCGCGTCCTCGACCACTGCCGCATCGTCGTCGGCGAGGTCACGAGCATCGACCACGCCGTCCGCACCGCCACCCTCACCACGCTCGCCACCGAGGAGCGGGGCGGCACCGAGAAGCTGACGTACGACGAACTCGTTCTCGCCCCCGGTTCCGTCTCCCGGACCCTGCCCATCCCCGGCCTCGTCGACTACGGCATCGGCTTCAAGACCGTCGAGGAGGCCATCGGGCTGCGCAACCACGTCCTCGAACAGATGGACATCGCCTCCTCCACCCGCGACCCCGCCGTCCGCGACGCCGCCCTCACCTTCGTCTTCGTCGGCGGCGGGTACGCCGGCGTGGAGGCGCTCGGCGAACTGGAGGACATGGCCCGCTACGCCGCCCGCTACTACCACAACGTCAAACCCGAGGACATGAAGTGGATCCTCGTAGAGGCCTCGGACCGCATCCTGCCCGAGGTCGGCGAGGAGATGGGCCGCTACACGGTCACCCAGCTGCGCCGCCGCAACATCCAGGTGCTTCTCGGGACCCGCCTCGAATCGTGCGCCGACCGTGTCGCCGTCCTCAGCGACGGCCAGCGCTTCCCCACCCGTACGGTCGTGTGGACCGCCGGCGTCAAACCGCACCCGCTCCTGGCCGCCACCGACCTGCCGCTGGACGAGCGCGGCCGGCTGAAGTGCACCGCCCAGCTGACCGTCGAGGGCGTCGAGCACGTCTGGGCCGCGGGCGACGCCGCGGCCGTCCCCGACGTCACCGTCGCCGCGCCCGGCACGAACACCGCCCCCAACGCCCAGCACGCGGTGCGCCAGGCCAAGGTCCTCGGCGACAACATCGCGCACGCGCTGCGCGGCGAACCCCTTCAGACATACGCGCACAAGTACGTCGGTTCGGTCGCCTCCCTCGGACTGCACAAGGGCGTCGCCCAGGTCTACGGACGCAAGCTGAGGGGCTATCCCGCCTGGTTCATGCACCGCGCCTACCACCTCAGCCGGGTCCCCACCGTCAACCGCAAGGCCCGGGTGCTCGCCGAGTGGACCCTGGCAGGTCTGTTCAAACGGGAGATCGTCTCCCTCGGTTCGCTGGAACATCCCCGCGCGGAGTTCGAACTGGCCGCGGGTGGAAAGCATCCCCTCGACCCGAACATCAACCCGAAAGGGTCGTCCTGACCTGACCGAGGAACTCCGGCGGACGCCCCGGCGTCCAACGGATGTCGGCGCTGCGCGGCCGCACTGCCAGACTGGTCCACGACCGGAGGCGGGCAGCCGTCCACCCCGATCACCCACGACGCACTCCCGCTGTGCCGCACCCCCCGGGGCAGCGACCACGTGCGGACACCGCCGCGCGGCCCCACACCCCCCGCCGGGCCCGGAGCCGGCCTGAGACGACAGACACGAGGCAAGGATTCGTGAACTTCACGCGCTGGAGCGCCCGGCTCCCCGGAATCCCCGGCACACAGCGCCGCGCCGCAGCGCGGACCGAACTCGCCACCGCGGACCGGCGGGCCGACGGCTCCGTACCGGCCGCCCGCGGTGAACAACTGACCGACGACACGACGCCCGTGCCCGCGGTCGACGAACTCTCCGCGCGTGAAGTCCTCGACCACGTCCCGGCCCTCGTCGCCCTCGTCCACGGCGGCGACCACCGCATCGCCTACGTCAACGACGCCTACACCGCGGCCTTCGGCGCCCGCCCCCTCGGCGAACCCGCCCGTGACGCCCTCCCCGAGCTGCGCGAACTGGGCCTGCTCCCGCTCCTGGACCAGGTCCTGCGCAGCGGCAGGCCCCGCACCCTGAAGTCCCGAAAGGCACCCGACGGCCGCTCCTACACCTTCACCTGCACCCCGGTCAGCGAAGCCCGGGGCGAAACCCGCACCTCCGGCCCAGGAGTCCTGGTCTTCGCCACCGACGTCACCGACCACGCAGAGGCCGCCGAACGCCTGCGCACCAGCGAACGCCGGCAGCGCGAGACCGCGGTCACCCTCCAGCGTTCCCTTCTGCCCCAGGTACTGGAGCAGCCCGACGACCTGCGCATCGCCGCCACCTACCAGCCCGGCGGCACCGAAGCCGCCGTCGGGGGCGACTGGTACGACGTCATCACCCTGGGCGGAGGCCGTACCGCACTGGTCATCGGCGACGTCATGGGCCGGGGAGTGCGAGCCGCCGCCGTCATGGGCCAACTCCGCACCGCCGTCCGCGCCTACGCCCGCATGGACCTCCCGCCCCACGAGGTCCTCCAGCTCCTCGACGGCCTCGCCGCCGAGATCGACGCCAACCAGATCGCGACCTGCGTCTACGCCGTCCACGACCCCAACGAGGGCCGGCTGGTGTACTCCTCCGCCGGTCACCTGCCGGTCCTGGTCCGCGACGAGAACGGCACCGTGCTGCGCGCCGACGAACCCACCGGCCCGCCGCTCGGCACCGGCGGCTGGATCCACTCCTCCGGCTCGGTCCCGCTCGGCCCCGGCGCCACGGCGGTGCTCTACACCGACGGTCTGGTCGAACGCCGGGACGAGGACCTCGACGAGGGCATCACGTCCCTGGAGCGTGCCCTGGCCGGCGCCACTGGCACCCCGCAGGTCATCTGCGACCGCCTGGTCCGCTCGGCCGGTGTGCAGGCCGACCACGACGACGACGTGGCCGTCCTCGTCCTGCAGCACCCCGCCCGCACCGGCGCGGACAGCGAACTCTTCCGCAACGCCGCGCTGGAGCTCCTCGGCGGAGTGGAAGCGGCCCCCCGCGCGCGTGCCTTCGCCTCCGGCGTCCTGACCAGCTGGCGCTTCCCGCCCGAACTGCACGACCTCGGCGTCCTCGCGGCCAGCGAACTCGTCGCCAACTCGCTGCAGCACGGCACACCGCCCATGCGCCTGCGGCTGCGCCGCACCGACCGCCGCCTCATCGTCGAGGTCACCGACGGCGACGACCACCTGCCCCGGCGCCGCCGCGCCGAACCGGCCGACGAGTCCGGCCGGGGCATCGCCATCGTCGCGACCATCGCCTCCAACTGGGGCTCCCGCCGGACGCCGGGCGGCGGAAAGACGGTGTGGTGCGAGTTCACCCTGCCGAGAAAGCAGGCGCAGCAGTCGTAGCAGCCGCGACCGTACGACACGACACAGCGGCCGCCGCCCGAAGGCGACGGCCGCTGCTGTGGTCCCCGGCAGGCTCAGGCCTCGGCGGTCACCGCCGGAGCGGCCGCTGCACCGCGGGCCACCACCCGGCTCCGCGCGCCCCACGGACGGTCCTGCGCGGCGGTGAGCCCCCGTCCCAACCGGACCGCCAGGACGCTGATCCCCAGCGAGAACACCAGGAACGTCACCACGTACGGCCCCGGCAGCGACGCCGCCAGCGGACCGCCCACCGCCGGCCCGACCGCCAGCGCGAGCTGCTTCACCAGGGCGAAGGCCGAGTTGTACTGCCCCGCCATGCCCGCCGGGGCAAGGTCGGCCACCAGCGGCGCGAGCGTCGGCGACAGCATCGCCTCACCCAGCCCGAACAGCGCATACGTCGACACGAAAGCCGCCGTCGCCATCACCTGGCTGCCGTGCCCGAGCCCCGCGTACGCCGCCGCGCCCCAGGCGACGGCCCAGATCACGCCCACCGCCGCGATCACCCGCGACCGCCGCCTCCGCTCGACGAACCTCAGCACGGCGAACTGCGCCACCACGATCATCATCGTGTTCGCGGCCAGCGCCGTTCCCAGGTCCGACGTCGATATCCCGGCGGCCTGCACGCCGTACGCGCTCAGACCCGACTCGAACTGTCCGTAGCAGGCGAAGAACAGCACGAAGCCCAGCACGCACAGCTGCACCATGGCGCGGTTGTCGAGCAGCTGCCGCCAGCTGCTCCTCGCCGACTGCCCGGCCTGTGTCGGCGCATCCTCGACGCGCGGGGCGTGCGGCATCCGCACCGTCGACATCAGCACCGCCAGCAGCAGGAACACCGCCGCCTCGATCGCGAAGAGCAGGGTGAAGGAGGAGACGCGCGCGGTGTCGACGAGGTGACCGCCTATGAGGCCACCGACCCCGAGCCCCAGGTTCTGCAGGAAGAACTGCATCGCGAACGCCCGCGACCGCGTCTCCGCGGTCGAGCAGTCCACGATCATCGTCGCCAGAGCCGGCTGCATGACGGCCTGCCCGGCGCCTAGGGCCGCCGCCGACAGCAGCACCGCCGCCGCGCCGCCAGCCAGCCCCAGGCTCAGCGCGCCCAGTGCGGCCGTGACCAGAGCGGCGAGCAGGACCGGCAGCGGGCCGCGCCGCACGATCGCCCTGCCGGCGAACGGCAGCACGATCAGCGCGGCCACGGCGAAGACGGCGAGGACGAGCCCCGC
>NZ_MUBM01000612.1:0-8723 GCF_002154505.1 Streptomyces carpinensis
CGGCGGCACCGCGCTCGACCCCGAGGTGGTCTCCCAGCTGTTCAACGCGGGCCGCCGGGCCGGCGCGCTGGACTTGCTCACCCCGCGCGAGCGGGAGGTGCTGGCGCTGATGGCCGAGGGCCGCACCAACCAGTCCATCGCCGCCGCGTTCACCGTCTCCGAGCGCGCCGTGGAGAAGCACATCGCCAACATCTTCGCCAAGCTCGACCTGCCGCCGTCGGAGACGGGCCACCGGCGGGTGCTGGCGGTGCTGCGGTATCTGGAGAGCGTGAAGGCCGTACGGCGGTCCTAGTGGTTTCCCGTGAGATGGGCGAAGACCACGACGTTGCCCTGGTAGCCGGTGGACCTGGAGTAGCCGCCGCCGCAGGTGATCACCCTCAGCTCGGGGCGCGGGGCGGCGCCGTAGACCTTGGCGTCGGGGAAGTCCTTCGCCTCGTAGACCTCGATCGCGTCCACGGTGAACACCGCGACGCCGCCGTCGCGGCGGTCCACGTCGATGGTGGCGCCCTTCTTCAGAGCGCCGAGGTCGTAGAAGACGGCGGGGCCCTGCATGTTGTCGACGTGGCCGGCGACTATCGCGGTGCCGCGCTCGCCCGGCGTGGTGCCGGACTCGTACCAGCCGGCGAGGTTCTTGTCCTGGGCGGGCGGGACGTCGAGGCTGCCGGAACTCGTCAGGCCCAGGCCTATGAGAGGGGCGTTCACCCGGATCGAGGGTATGCGTATGCGGGTGGGCGGCGACGGCGGCAGGGCGGGGGCCATGAGCCGTTCCTCACCGGGATCGGGCCGGCCCTCGACCGCGGCGGGCTGGGGCGGAGCGTGCGAGGCGTCGGCGCTGTACAGCAGCCACGCGCCGGAGCAGAAGGCGACCACGGTGACGGTCGCTATCGCGGAGTTGCCGATCCTTCGCATACGAACCCCTCTCGGACTCGGTGTCCCGTGCCCCCTCCGGGCCGCGAGGGGCGTCGGGCCCGGAGGGGGGAGGGACGTGCGGTACCGGGGGACGGACAGCGGAGGTTGTCCGTCAGATCCCGTCGCCTCTCGCCCGGCGATGCAGGAGCCAGGTACCGCCCGCGGCTGCGACGGCGAGTGCCGCCACGCCGGCCGCGGTCTTCACGGGGTCGGTGCCCAGAGCGCCACCGACCCCCGTCTTCACACTTCCACGGGGCTGCAGCTGCCCCTGTGCCGAGGTCAGGGCGACGATCAGGTCGCCCTTGACCCGCCGGCCGCCCTCGGCGCAGTCCGCGACGATCTCGTACGTCCCCGGCTGCGCGCCCTCCGGTACCCGGAACTGTCCGATCGCGTCGCCCTCGTGGGTGCTGGGCGACAGCGGGAAGGCACCCGCGCCGACCGCGCTCGCGTCACCGGCCGCGGACGCCTTCTGGCCGCAGGCCTTGGTGTTCACGCTGACCTGACCGCCCGGCACGACCGAGGACGGGTACACCTCCAGGGTGCCGGTGGCCGAGGCGGAGGGGCGCGCCGCCGCGAGGGCGCCCTCGGCGCCGTACGCGGGCGCGGCGAGACCGCTCAGGGCGGCGGCGGTGAGCGCGGCCCCGGTCACGGCCCCGGCCGACAGACGAGCGGTACGTCGCATCGGTCCTCCTCCGAGCTCTGCGGTGGCGGCACGGCCCGCGGCACCCCGCTGGTGCCGCCGTTGTCGCGCCCTGCCCTTTCGAGGTAAGTGGCACATGCGCCCGCCCGCTTCCTGAGAGAACGTCAGAAATGCGGTGAACGGGTGTCCGCACACCTCGCCCGCGGCGCAGTGGTGCGGGCGTTTGGGCAGGTCAGCGTGGCCTCGCTGACGGCGCGTCGGAAAGCACCCGAAGGGTGCAGGGCGCGGGGGTGAACGGGTGATCACGGTGTTCCGGCAGCCGGGAGCCCGGCGTCACCGAGAGCCGCAACTTGACCTCAACAAAAGTTGAGGTATCAGGCTGTGCCACATGAACACAGCCACTGAACCCCTGAAGGTCGCCCTCGTCGTCGGCAGCAACCGCCACGGCCGCTTCGGTCCCGTGGTCGCCGACTGGCTCCTCGATCACCTCGGCGAGCGCGCCGACCTGCTCCCGCAGGTCGTGGACGTGGCCGAGACCGCCGCCCTGCCGACGACGCTGGCGCGCGGGCCGGAGACGAGCGCGGCGCTGGCGGAGATCACACCGAAGCTGGCGTCGGCGGACGCCTTCGTCGTCCTGACCCCCGAGTACAACCACTCCTTCCCCGCCGGTCTGAAGAACCTCATCGACTGGCACTTCACCGAGTGGCAGGCCAAGCCCGTCGCACTCGTCTCCTACGGCGGTCTGGCCGGCGGTCTGCGCGCCGTCGAGCACCTGCGTCAGGTCTTCGCCGAACTGCACGCGGTCACGGTCCGCGACACGGTCTCCTTCCACAACGCGGGCGGCTCCTTCGACGACGGGGGGCGCCTGAAGGACCCGGCCGGCCCGGACGCGGCGGCGAAGTCGATGCTGGACCAGCTCGTGTGGTGGGGGAGGGCCCTGCAGGAGGCCAGGCAGCGGCGGCCGTACGGGAGTTAGCCGCCCGCCCGTGCGCGGGCACGGCCGAGGCCGGCCCCCGTGTGGGGACCGGCCTCGGCACGCCGGTGCTGCCTCAGTTCACGTTGACCGCGCTCCAGGCCGCCGCCACCGCGTTGTACTCGGTGCTGCCGGAGCCGTAGAGGTCCTTGGCCGCGTTCAGGGTCGCCGTCCGCGCGCCCGCGTAGTTCGTCGAGGACGTCATGTAGACCGTCAGTGCCCGGTACCAGATCTTGCCGACCTTGTCCCGACCGATGCCGGTCACGGTCGAGCCGTTGAACGTCGGCGAGTCGTAGCTGACGCCGTTGACGGTCTTCGCGCCGCTGCCCTCGGCGAGCAGGTACGCGAAGTGGTTGGCGACGCCGGACGAGTAGTGGACGTCCAGGTTGCCGACCGAACTGCTCCAGTAGTCGGCCGAGTTGCCGTCCTTGGAGGGCTTGTCCATGAAGCGCAGGGCGGCCTTGCCGAAGCCCGGCTTCACGATCTTCTCGCCGATGAGGTAGTCACCTGGGTCGGAGGAGTTGTTCGCGTACCACTCCACCATGGTGCCGAGGATGTCGGAGGTGGCCTCGTTGAGGCCGCCGGACTCGCCCGAGTAGGTCAGGGCGGCCGTCTTCGATGTCACCCCGTGGGACATCTCGTGCCCGGCCACGTCCAGCGCGACCAGCGGCCCGAAGGTGGTGCCGTCACCGTCGCCGTACGTCATGCAGAAGCAACTGTCGTCCCAGAAGGCGTTGTTGTAGTTGCTGCCGTAGTGGACGCGGTTGTACGAGCCCTTGCCGTCGCCGCCGATGCCGTTGCGGCCGTGGACGTTCTTGTAGTAGTCCCAGGTCTCGTCGGTCCCGTACTGGGCGTCGACCGCCGCCGACGCGCGGTCCGCCGTCGTGCCCGTGCCCCAGTGGTTGTCGGCGTCCGTGAACACGGTCGCGGGGGCACGCTGGAAGCAGATGGAGAGGAAGCACACGTCGGTCTTGTTCGCGGCGTCGCCGGTGTAGGTGTTGCCGCGCGTGGCGTCCTTGAGCTGGTACGCCGAGCCGGACTGGGTCGTCTCCAGGGGAACGGTTCCGCTGTAGAGCGACCGGCCGTCGCCGGTCGCCGTCTCGATGCTGTCCCAGGCGTCGATCTGCGCGCCCGTGCGGGCGTCGGTCAGCACCGTGCGGGCGACCGGGTTGCCGAGGGAGTCCAGTCCGGCCGCGTTGGTGCGCCAGGCCAGGCGCGGGGTGCCGTGCAGGGCGTCGACGACCAGCTCCGGTTCGGCCTTCACGCTCTTCAGCGTCTCGCCGAGGTTCGCGGCGCGCAGCGCGTGGACCGCGAGGTCGGCGGCCTTGGGGGCGGAGAGCTTCGGGGTGATGCTCGGGAGCGAGATCGTGCCCCGTGTGGCCCGGTCCGCGCCGCGGTAGCCGCCGTTCGGGGTCAGGTGGACCACGAAGTCGCCGCCGAGCACCGGAAGTCGATGGTAGGTGCGGTCGTAGCGGACGTGCTGTGTGCCGTCCTTGTCGACGATCACGTCCCGGACGGCGGTGCTCTCGGCGGAGGTCAGTCCCAGAGCGGTGGCGTGGTCCAGGAGCGCCGAGGCGGCGTTCTGGAGCGCGGTGGCCCGGGTGGGTCTGTCCTGCGCGTGCGCGGCGGGGGAGAGTACGGCGGCCAGCAGGGTGGCGGTCGTGGCGGCTATGCCGGCCGTGGCGAGGCGGTTGCCCCGGGTGTGCCGTGTCCGACTCATCGGTCTCCTTGGGAAGGCGCCTTCGAGGGGTGTGGGTGGCGCTGACGTTGGTTCAGGTTTAAGCGACCATGACAAGTCCTGTCCATACCGCCTCCATGGAGATGTGTGGGGAGCTGGAGGGGGTACAGAATCGTTTCCGTGATCACCCCGGCCCACTTCTCGGCGCCTGAGCCCCTCCCGTTCTTCGTCTACGGCACCCTGCGCCCCGGCGAACGCAACCACGACGTCTTCCTGCGCGGCCGCACCCGGGCCGTGCAGCCGGCGCGACTCACCGGTGCCGTGCTGTACGAGGGACCCGGCTTCCCGTACGCCGTCGTGGAGCCGGGCGGCGTGGTGCTGGGTGAACTGGTGACCGCGCGGCCGGAGAAGTACGAGGAGCTGGTCACGGCCCTGGACCGGCTGGAGGAGTACGTCGCCGGGGACCCGCGGAGCCTGTACGAACGCATCGAAGGCGAGGCCGTCCGCGCGGTCGACGAAACGGCGGTACGGGCCTGGGTCTACGTCGCGGGTCCGGCCGTGACCGCACGGCTGCGGGCCGGCGGCCGGCTCGTCCAGGGCGGCGACTGGGCATCCCGCCGCTGACGGCCCCTCGACCGCCGACTGCCGAGTCCCGTCGTCACGCTCCCGCCGTCCGACCGCGGGCAGGCGGGAGTTCGGCGCCAGGGCCTACGGCCGTACCACCTCCACCCGCACCGCGCACACCTTGAACTCGGGCATCCGCGAGGTCGGGTCGAGGGCGGGGTTGGTGAGGGTGTTGGCACGGCCCTCGCCGGGCCAGTGGAAGGGCATGAACACCGTGTCCGGGCGGATGGCGGACGTGACGCGCGCGGGCGCCACCGCCCGGCCGCGCCGGGAGACGACGGCCACCGGGTCGCCCTCGGCCGCCCCCAGCAGCGCCGCGAGCCGCGGGTGCAGCTCGACGAAGGGGCCGGGCGCGGCGGCGTTCAGCTCGTCCACGCGCCGGGTCTGGGCGCCGGACTGGTACTGGGAGACGACCCGCCCGGTGGTCAGCAGCACCGGGTACTCGGCGTCCGGCTCCTCGGCACTCGGCCGGTGCGACACGGGCGCGAACCGCGCCCGCCCGTCCTCGGTGGCGAACCGGTCGAGGAAGAGGCGCGGGGTGCCCGGGTGCGCTCCGGCCCCGGCCGGACCGCCACGCGCCGCTCGCTCCAGCCCGGGATCCTCGTGACGTGCCCGGTCCTCGTCGTCCGCCGCGTGTCCGTCCGCCGCGCCTTCGTCGTCCGCCGCATCCCCGCCCCCGGCCGGGGCGACGTCCAGGGCCCGGCCGTGCGCGTGCGCGGTCGGATCGAGTGCGCCCGGGTCGAGCGTGGTGGGGGCGAGCGCGGCGTCCTCGTGGTCGTGCGTCTCGGTCGGCGCGGGAGCGGGAGCGGTGGCGGTGCCGATCGGCTCCGGTGGCGCCGGGCACGGCCAGAAGACACCGTTCTCCTCCGCCAGCCTGCGGTAGGTGATCCCCGAGTAGTCGGCGGGGCCGCCCGCGGAGGCTCGGCGCAGTTCCTCGAAGACCTCCTCGGGATCGGCCGGGAAGCCCTTCACCACGCCCAGCCGGGCGGCCAGTTCGTGCAGCACCTCCAGGTCGCTGCGGACCCCGTCCGGCGGCGTGACCGCGCGCCGCCGCAGCAGCACCCTGCCCTCCAGGTTCGTCGTCGTGCCGGTCTCCTCCGCCCACTGCGTGACCGGCAGGACGACGTCCGCCAGCGCCGCCGTCTCCGACAGCACCACATCGCAGACGGCCAGGAAGTCCAGCGACCTCAGCCGCTGCTCCACGTGCGCGGCGCGGGGCGCCGACACCACCGGGTTGGAGCCCATCAGCAGCAGCGTGCGGATGTCCGTGCCGAGCGCGTCCAGGAGTTCGTACGCGCTGCGGCCCGGCCCCGGCAGGCTGTCCGGGCGTACACCCCACACCTCGGCCACGTGCCGCCGTGCCGCAGGGTCCGTCAGCTTGCGGTAGCCGGGCAACTGGTCCGCCTTCTGGCCGTGTTCGCGTCCGCCCTGGCCGTTGCCCTGCCCGGTCAGGCAGCCGTACCCGGACAGCGGCCGGCCCGCCCGGCCGGTCGCCAGGCACAGGTTGATCCACGCGCCGACCGTGTCCGTGCCCTTGGCCTGCTGCTCGGGCCCGCGCGCGGTGAGCACCATCGCCGACTCCGGCTCGCAGAACAGCCGTACCGCTTCCCGGAGCCGCGGGACGGCCACGCCGGTGACCCGCTCCACGTACTCCGGCCAGTGCGCCATGGCCGCCGCCCGCGCCTCCTCCCAGCCGGTCGTCCGCTCCCGTATGAACTCCTCGTCGGTGCGGCCCTCGGCCACGACCAGGTGCAGCAGGCCCAGGGCCAGGGCCAGATCGGTGCCGGGCCGGGGCGCCAGATGCAGGTCGGCCTGTTCGGCGGTCCTCGTCCGGCGCGGGTCGACGACGATCAGCGTGCCGCCGTTCTCGCGCAGTTCGGTGAAGTAGCGCAGTGAGGGCGGCATCGTCTCTGCGGGGTTGGAGCCGACCAGGACCACACAGCCGGTCCGGGGGATGTCCGCGAGGGGGAACGGCAGCCCCCGGTCCAGCCCGAACGCCCGGTTCCCGGCGGCCGCCGCCGACGACATGCAGAAACGGCCGTTGTAGTCGATCTGCGAGGTGCCCAGCACCACCCGCGCGAACTTGCCGAGCGCGTACGCCTTCTCGTTGGTCAGCCCGCCCCCGCCGAACACCCCGCAGGCGTCCGGGCCGTGCTCCACACGCGCGCGTGCCAGTGCCCCGGCGATCCGGTCCAGGGCCTCGTCCCAGCCGGCCGGCTCGAGCGTGCCGTCGGCGGAGCGCACCAGCGGGGCGGTCAGCCGCACCCGGGAGGAGAGCACCGCATGCGCCGTGCGGCCCTTGCCGCACAGCGCGCCACGGTTCACCGGGAAGTCCGCGCGCTCGGTCACCTCGACGCCCCCGTCCGGGAGGGGGGACAGATTCATCCCGCACTGCAGGGCGCAGTACGGGCAGTGCGTGGGCGTCGCGGAGATCTGCATGCCGCTCAGCGTGCGTCGGCCGTGTTACGCGCCCGGACGGCCGCTGTTACGCGCCCGGCACGGTGACCTCGCAGCGCGTGCCCGTCCGCCGTGAGGCGAAGCGTCAGCGGGCGGCGGCCAGCGCCCGGGCGACCCCGTGCTCCTTCGGTCCCAGGAACGTCGGAGCGGGGTGGAACACCGCGTCCAGCACCGCCTTGCCGGCCGCGAACACCTCGCGGGTACCGCCGTAGTACCAGGTCACATCGTGTTTGTCGGCCACGCCGACGCCGTAGGACTCGATGCCCGCCGCGTCGCACAGGGCCACCGCCCTGCGGATGTGGAAGCCCTGGCTGACCAGGACCGCCCGGTCCACGCCGAAGATCTTCTTCGCGCGCACGCAGGAGTCCCAGGTGTCGAAGCCGGCGTAGTCGGTGACGATCCGGGCGGCGGGCACGCCGTGCCGGGTCAGGTAAGCGCGCATGGCGTCCGGCTCGTCGTAGTCCTCGCGGCTGTTGTCGCCGGTCACCAGGAGCACCTCGACCCGGCCCTCGTGGTACAGCTGCGCCGCCGCGTCCAGGCGGTGCGCCAGGTACGGGGACGGCTCGCCGTCCCACAGGCCCGCGCCGAAGACCACGCCGACCTCGGTGTGCGGCGCGTCGGCCGTGGTGCGCAGGCGGTCGCCGGTCACCAGGTACAGCCACGTCGCCGGAAGCAGCGCCAACACGCACACGGCCATCACGACCTGCACCAGCCGCCGCTGCCCCGCTCGTGTGCGCGGTAGCCGTGGTCGTATCCGCATCGGACGGCCCCCTCCTCGTATGGCCCGCACGGGCCTCGATCAGGGAGGACGCGGCACACCGCACCCCGGTTCACACCGTGTGTCCCATCCTCGCAACAGCGACCGCGCGGCTCCCGCCAGGTGCCTCACAGCAACCCGCCCCATCCGGTGAAGGCCCGGAAAACACCTGTCACGGTGGCGCTACGTGGACGCAACCTCGGCCCGGGAGGATCTGGGCATGACGGTGGCGAACCCTCCTCGCGACGAGTCCTTCCACGGCCCCGGCGGCCCGCCGACCCCCGGCGTCCGCCTCGACAGTACGGCGCACATCATGAGCAGCATCGGCGCCGAGCTCGCCGGCCGGCTCAGCCTCGTCGCGCTCGACGGCAGGCGCCGGCCCGCCCCGCCCGCTCTCGTCCTCGTGGCGCACGGCAGCCGCGACCCGCGCGCGCTGAGCACCGTACGGGCCCTCATGGACCGGGTCCGCGAACTGCGCCCCCGGCTGTCCGTGCACCTCGGGCACATCGAGCTCAACGAGCCGCTGCTCCCGGACACCCTCGCCGGCGTCGGCGCCACCGGTGCCGTCCTCGTGCCGCTGCTGTTCAGCCCCGGCCACCACGTCAAGCGGGACATACCCGAGATGGCCGCCGCCGCACCGGCGCGCACGCGCGTCGCCGCACCACTCGGCCCGCACCCGCTGCTC